>NZ_JBNPWS010000011.1:0-162091 GCF_050433705.1 Paenibacillus sp. DS2015
GCACTCAATACACTCCAGAAACTGAAATTAAAACATCGCCATTTAACAAAAGATGCTTTTATCCATTCGGATCAAGGTGTGCACTATACGAGTCCTAAATTTCAAAAGCTAGTCAGAAAATGAAGTTAGGTCAATCTATGTCACGTCGGGGAAATTGTTGGGATAATGCTCCACAAGAATCCTTCTTTGGGCATTTTAAAGATGAAACGAGGATCAAAGACTGTGAAACGTTCGAACAGGTGAAACAAGAAGTTAAAGATTATATGATCTATTACAACCACTACCGTGGTCAGTGGAATTTAAAAAAGCTGCCGCCTGCAAAATACAGACAGCAGCTTCAATAAGTTAGCTAACCTTTTTATAATTGTCCTTTACAAAGGGTACATTTTACTACGTTAGCTGTAAAGGGAGACTCCTATTTATCTACACCTGTTTAAGTGAGAATAGAATGTTACCGTGTGAAAGCTTCACTCTCACTCATTAATTACGACTATTCCCAAACCTCAGAACCCTTAGGATCTATTCCATATTCATTGTCCCCTTCACCATCTTCCAACGTAAACACCAGTAGAAGAAGAGTACCAATTAGAGGTATTAAACCAATGAAAATCCACAGTCCTGTTCTTCCCGTATCGTGCAGTCTACGAACTTGAACAGCAAGAGACGGTAACAAGACAAGCAACCCATAAAGGAGCAATAAGGGCGGTATGATTGCTAATACGATACTAATGATGTTGTTAAAAAGAAAAAACATCCAGTATTCCTTACGCCTTGCCCTCCCTCCGAATCCTATGTACTTCTTGAGCACTCTGAAATACCATCCCACACACACTCACTCCAATACGTTAGTTATTTCGTTTACGAATACCGTAAACAAACTTCTATATATGTTATATATCGGAAATGAGTATATAAAATGTAAGGGAAGGCACCTCTTATAATTATAATTTCACGAGGACCTCTCTATTTTATTCTTACAATTGAATAATACTTATTCATTCTGTTCATTCTTACTACTCTTAAGTTTCTGAATAAGATAAATGACCAGTAGGACGGATACCAGTACGATGACGCCATTAAACCATACCTTTGGCTGTAACCACCATGTTGTAGGTAAATTCGAAGGAGTTCCCGTTTCTGAAGAGATCACTTCTGCACCCAATGTAGCCATCGGTACATCTTCTTGCTCAATATGCACCTTGAAGTTTACGATGTCGTACTGTGGCTGATCTACGTTATCCTTACCATACAACAACTGATAGGGCTGATCGCCTTGATTCTCGAATACTACTTTATCTATCGCATATTCAATCGTTACATCCTTGATTTCCAAGGGGGCATCATCATAGTTGTTAATCGTTATCGTGAAATAAGGTGCCCTGATCGGAACCATTCCCGTAATGGTAGTGTTCGAAATTTGTGCATCATTGAAATCTAGACGATACAATTCATCCTCACCGTCTGTCCTCACTCTGTTGCCGTTCTCATCATGTACCTGATAGGAGCGTTTGAAATTCCCCTCCACTTGAAGCTGTGCTTTATTTATCTTAAGCCTATTCTCATTGTGAACGATAAGTTGAGTTAACTTCGCATCCTGCTTTATTTCGAACTTTGGTTTTGCCGATTTATTATATTCATTCCACCTGACATCACGTGTCTTATGGATCAATTCTAGCTTCGGAAACGAAAGATTCTCCACATTATCCAGCACATTCAATCGATAATAGCTGAATTTATACTCTGTCTCTAGATCTATGGTCGCCTTCTGCAACGAGTCTGTCCGATAGAGATCTTCCTGCCCCATATACGTCCAATCATCACCATCGTAACTTCCGTAGACATCAACATGCTTCAGGAAAGCCTCTTCCGGTAATTCAATCAAGAGGATATTTCCTTGGATATCTACATCATCTTGGATAGGATCGACTCGATAATCGAATGCCGTATTCATATTCTTCTTAGCCGTATTAACCAGAGTGGAGGAATACGTTACCCCCTGCTCTACCGATTCTCCATACCCACTATCGATATAAAAAGGGACATATTGTCCCTTAGCGTTCACAATGCGTAGATCGCTTAAATCTCTACTTGCTCCTGCATACGTTTGTTCATCGATATAGAAAGCTTGGTATCGGCTACTTTCCTCCTGCACGATCAATGGTTTCGAGAACCGCCACCCTTGCTGGCTATCATCTTCTGCAGCAATAGCCGTAGCATTCACTCCAGTAAATAAGCATATAAAGGATGCTAATAACACTATCGTGCTAACTCTTCGAATCCAGTTGCTCCTTAGCATGTTGTGGCTCCCCCATTCTGTTCGATACCTTTTGATAACCATAGGAAATCCCTAGTAGCACAAGTCCAAAACAGAAGTAAGCAATGATTTTATTACCAGTCGTCAATATACTCAAGTCATATAATAACAGCTTACCTGTTGAGAATAAGGTCAGACCCAGACCCAGTCTTCTTATATACACATACTTATACCGGAACCCAAACGTGATATACACAATAGCCAGTAACAAGTACATCATACTGAATATTAATCCGGCATCGGTTAATTGCAATTGAACCATTAAGAATGTCGTCAATATACCCAATAAGTAAATCCCTAGAATCACCGGATAGAGTTCGATGCTCTTGTATTGCTGGCGAATAAATGCGATTAGAAAATCTCGAACACCGAAAAATACAAGCACATTAAAACCAGTTAATATCCCGAGCGCTATATATTCTGCAGGTCCATTATCTGAGTAATCATAACTCAATACCGGAAGAGTCAGTGTAATACTCAAACAAATAATGTACCCAACCCCATATAGAAACAAGCTGTAGTATTTCACAACCACATCATAAAGCAATGAAATCTTCATAAGCGTGTAGGCTAGAGCAATCGTTAGCAGGGCGCTTAGTAACCCTTGATAGAAATTATAATGAGCGAGTTCATAAGGCACGAACTGCTTATACAGATGACTCACTTCGTACAGCAGATAGAACCAGGTATTCACCAGTGTCACGTATTTAAAATAAGTCATCATTTGTGCTTCAAAGGGTCGGTTGTACAATTGAGCTACGCGTTGCTTCTCTTGATAGGCATAGAATATTGTAACCATTAGCATGCCTACGGCTACAAACGTATACTTCAGAGCGAAGTAAATATCGTGATAACCCACTACGTTATTCGCCAGTACATCCACCCACAGGAATGTTCCAAGACATAAAGCCAGAATAGCCCAGCCCGCCTTCTCCAACTGTTTAAATCGATTCAAGCTACCATAGATTGTTAAGATAATCCCCTCAACAAGCCATCCCATGGATAACCACTGCACACCGAACTGGAATGGGATGATAAGAACGGCGAATGTAAGCGAAGTCGCATAGAAGAGTAACGTCGTTTGCTTCTCTTGCTGCACACGCTTCTCAACGAATCGTCCCAGACCCATATATACCAGGCAGAATACGAGGGCTAACAGGCCATTGAAATCTTCTAAATTTGCCGAAGCAAACAGTACATACAATGTGCTACAACTAATCGTCGTGTTTAAAGCAAGTAGGGTGAAATCCCACCAAGATAACATCTTCTGAGCCTTAAATGGATAGACCAGAGTAATACCGAGATACATCATAAATGTAACCACAACGTACAACATACTTATAGCTTCACTTTGTGCTATCACAACCAGAGCAATCATCGAAGGGACATTGAATATAAAACTTATATAATTGACAATGACCCAACGTTGTCTAAAGGATACAAGTAAAATGAATCCATTCAGTAAAAATAAATAGACCATCGCGGCATACACCGCATTGCCCTCAAGACCATAGGCACCCATATATGAGAATAAGGGCAGATACCCTCCTACGAGGCCTAGTGAACAAATCGTTCGCGATTGGAACCTTAATGATAATAGCACCGCTGTTATAGACACTAGAACCGATAAAGATATACCCACAACAATATCTATAATATGTAGTAAAAAATAGCTATAAAAGATGGACCCGTATAATACTGAAATACCTCCACCTAACAACACTAATGCAAAAGTCTGCTTCTGCTTACGGTACAGCCACTCCCCACTAACAAGTAGCAACGCCCCAAGTAGAAAAAAGGTACTCCCCTTCATATAATCATTAAAAACATTCGAATAGGTTAATTGAAAACCCGCCCCAACGCCCAAAATAAGCAGTAACATCCCTAACTTACTGATCCAGTTCAGACCAATCTTCATCTCGAACTGATTCTGCTTTATTCTCTTCTGCATCACTTCTTCACTAATTTCCTCAGAACCTAGTTGATCCAATCCGGCGCTCGCATAATTCAGAAGGTTCTTCTCATCTTCTTTCAATCGCTCACGTTGCTTCATGATTCTGTCATTTACTTCAGCAGACATTTGTGCGATCTTTACCGTAGTTACTTCTTTCTCCTCCCTGAGCTGGTTCGATGCATGATCATAAAGCTTATTAAATTTAAGCTTGGTTTCAGCCTCAAAGGATTCCAGTCGGTTGGCATACTTATTCGCTCGCCCAGCAAAGTACGTCTCCAACTTCTCACGCGATACATGAATGATATTGAGCTTCTCATTATAGATCTGCTCTGATAACGAAGAACGTAAATGTGCATTCTCCTCTTCCATCTTTGTAGCTTTATTCTGAAGCTTCGTTAAGTTATGTTTCAGTTCCTCATATTGCTCTCGTAGTACTTCATTCTCATGAATTAAATCATTGGACTCATAATCATTAATGATATTCTGATACTCTGTCATTAATTTACGCTGATGATCTTGAACGAATACCAAGCGCTCCTTAAATTCCTTCATCATGGCCTCCTGCTACGTAACAATTGTTAATATTTCCATTTTACTACACATTACCCACATAAAAAGAAATATATTGGAAATTCAGCTTCAACACCAACATTAGTGTCGAAATTCATTACTACTTTCTTATGTATTGCTGGTCAGTGATCTGACTTAGCAGAAATTTGGCTATGTCTGAATTATGGATTTCCGCCCCAACATGCTTACTAGGCTCACTTTTCATGCTGTTAACAAAGACAAAATAGCAACCATAAAAAAATAAGCTCCATTTCATCTTCACAATAAAGTAAAGATAAAACAGAGCTTACTATAGAAACATGCGGAATTATTTATTCGCCTTATGCACTTTCAATAACTTACCCTTGATTGTCGTGTTCTTCATAACATCAATGACATGCGGCCCTTTGCCATTCAATATTTCCACGTAGGATACGTTATCTTGAATCGTAATAATCCCAATATCATCCGCCGTAACGCCTTCAATTTTCGCAATCGTACCCACGAAATCTACCGCTCTAATCTTCTTTTTCTTACCACCATTGAAGTAGAGCTTCATAATTTCTTTGTTTAATTTTTCATTCTTATCGTGTTTAAGCGTAGGCTCAATCCCTATTTTGCCTTCAAAAGCGGCCTTCTTACTTGTCACTTGTTCTCTAGAAGGAACATTCCCTTTAGGGATGTTGAAGCCGATGTAGCTTTCAATTTCATTCAGAAATTTACCTTCAAAAGGAGTTATGAACGTAATTGCTTTACCCGTCTTACCTGCACGTCCTGTTCTGCCTGTACGATGCACATAACTTTCCTTCTCAAGCGGTAGATCATAATTGATGACATGCGTGATATTATCAATATCAATCCCTCTTGCGGCAACATCTGTAGCGACAAGGTATCGAAATTGCCCTCTTTTGAAATCATTCATCACTTCAAAACGGTCCTCTTGTAGCATCCCACCATGGATCTTCGAACACGTATAGTCGGCATTCGTTAATTGCTCACTCACCTGATTCACATGTTCCTGAGTACGGCAGAAGATGATACAACTATCTGGATTCTCAACAATCGTAATGTCTTTAAGCAGGGCGAATTTGTCCCCTTCTCTCACTTCAAATATTGAATGCTCAATCGTAGCCGTCGTAATTCCCGTAGCCTTGATCTCAATTTGAGTGGGGTTGCTCATGTACTTATAGCATAACTTCTCTACATCCTTAGGCAACGTAGCTGAGAATACCATCGTAACGCGTTCTTTAGGTAGCTTCTGAATAATAGACTCGACTTGCTGAATGAATCCCATACTTAACATCTCATCTGCTTCATCGATCACAAGATATTCAAGACGGTCTAATGCAAGTGTTCCTCGCTCAATATGATCGAGCACTCGCCCTGGTGTACCTACCACCACGTGGCTTTTTTGCTTCAATTCTGCGGTTTGTGGAGCATAGGGCTGCTTGCCATATAATGCTGTCGCTTTGATTCGTTTGAATCGCCCAATGTTCGTAATATCCTCTTTCACTTGCGCAGCCAGCTCACGCGTAGGGGTTAGAATTAACGCCTGCGGTTTATTTTCTTTCCAATCAATCATGTCACAGATCGGAATACCGAAGGATGCCGTCTTACCACTACCTGTTTGAGATTTCACGACAAGATCTCTCTTGTCGAGCGCCATCGGAATGACTTCACGTTGCACCTCGGTTGGATGCTTGTACCCCAAACTGTCGAGTGCACGTACGATATCTTCACTTAATGTATAGTCCTTGAAACTTTGATCGCTCATGTAGTAACCTCATCTATTCTAAATTATTGTACTTATGGACATATGTTTCCACGAATCATCTATCACATACTCCCTATTATACTCGAAATACAGAAAATACTTTAGTTCTTCGATAGTAAAAAGCCAAAATTAGCTTATAAGGCTAATCTCAGCTTCACCAACAAACGTTCCACGTAGTGGTCTAACAGACGCTGTCCTAAATTCTGCAATACCGAATACGCCGCCCATCTCACGAGTAGCATTACTCATCCCACTTGCCTCACCCGCTGAGGATTCCGGTACAGAAGCCAGAACACCATGTGCCAACGGCGTGAAACTCAGCCCCATTCCTGCCAGAAAGTCCTCTAGTTCTACAGTCACAAAGGCTATTAAAGTTATTCACTTCATAAGACCTTTATCTGGTCAGATCCCTCCACGAACTCCTTAGCAATTCTTTCGCAGAATTCTCGAAAGTTAAATTTAAACACATACTTCCGGCTTACTTTTATCTTGTCAAAAATACCAAGCGCATCTAATTCCATTAAGTCAGTCCTTGCCGTTTCATAGGAAACCTTGTGCCTTTTCTGATATTCTTCAATGGTAACTAGACTCTTCTCTTTTTTACTAAAAAACCATATTTCTTTCATCTGTCTTTTAGCAAACACTATTCCCTTTTTATCTAACCACTGATCAATCAATAATCTCCCGACTTCAACCTGTAGATCTTGTAAAAGCTCAATCGATCTTTCGTGCATTAATTGCAACTGATTGATAAGAAAGTATGTCACATCCGTGGGGTTTTTCTCACAATCCTCAATTGCTTTATAATACTGGTTTTTCCTTTTATTTATCGCAGTAGAAATAGATAAGTATTTAAAAAAATTAAAGCCCTTACCTAGCAAATACATGACCGTAAATGCCCTTGCCGTTCTTCCATTTCCATCGAAAAAGGGATGAACGTAAACAATATAAAACTGAATGATACTCGCCTTTATAATCGGATGTATATCAGGTGTATCAGAATGGATGAACTCAAATAGGTCATCCATCATCCATTGTACTTCCGTTGCTATTGGCGCTTGATAAATAACTCTATCTATGGACATATCTTTTACTTGTACGTCGTCATCTCTATATTTGTCTGTTATATCGTCCTCTTCTAGCGTTCCATTTGTAATGATCTTATGAAGTTGTACAAAAACCTCCTCAGTCAAAGGTTCATCAATGTGGTCTAGGATGAACATCATCGCCTCATAATTGTTATAAATCATTCTTTCACTGTGATCTTGAGGAGCTTGTTTCTTTTTCAGCATTTCAGCCGTTCTTTTCCGTGTTGAAATCGCACCCTCAATGACACTAGAATGGAATGCCTCATCGATCAGTAGTTCTTGAACCTTCTCATCCCAGTTTGTAGTACGGGATATAATACCTTGAATATCATTTGAAATCCTGTACTCAATTTTCTCTACAAGAGTTTCGAGCTCTGGAGTCATGACAAACCACAGTTTATTCCCTTTTTGATCTTTTAGATTAACCTGAATACTTTCCTTCTTTCTTCTATCGCTAATTTCCTCCCACAGCTTTAAAGCACCCGTGGCTACCTTCTGTCTGTATATAAAGTTTTGTTTAGATATATATTTATCCCTAACATAGGGTTCAATCTGCTCTTCTATCGAGTCAGTCATACTCTCCACCTCCGTCTTAAGCAGTATACACAGATTCCAATAATGGAATACCGCTTAAAAACAATGTTAATACTAGCTAACTACTAATAAAGTACTAATTATATCTTATTATACATCCATTCATCGAACATGTAACAAATTTCTCTGAGCCATGTAAAATTAGTCTTTTTATACAGAAGCTAATAATCATTCTTTACATTCACGCTACGGTAATGTTTACAATGGTACTTAAGGAGGCGTTCTTCATTGAAAATTACCGAAGTAGCTAATAAGCTTAACATTTCTGCGAGAACCATACGATTTTATGAAGAAAAGGGGTTGTTATTCCCGCATAAGCAGGAGCATAATCTGTATCGTACCTTTACGGAGCAAGATATATGGCGATTACAGACCATTATTTCTCTCCGTGAGGCAGGGATGTCCCTAGCAGATATACAACAAGCACTCCTCCAAATAGATGCTAACCATCATGACGAGCTTCACTATTATCTAGAACTTCAACGCGCTGTTATGATGTCCCACTGGGTAGAGATCAAACAAGTTCTTGAGACCACGGATCGAATGATCACACTAGTGAAATCGCAACAAACATTACCCATAGAAGATATCTATCAACTTGCCAATGCCTCCAAAAAGATGAAGGAGCAACGCAAACAGTGGAAAGACAAGTGGAACTTCGATCAATTAGCCCTTACTCATGATGCAATCGTGGCTGACAATTCAGGGAATTATGCGGACTACGAGAGTACCTTGAATCTAATCGTACAGTGGGTGGCACCGGGAATAGGGGAATACGGTTTGGATATGGGAACCGGAACAGGCAATTTAGCTGTGAAATTCTCATTACAGGGTGCTCATATGTCTGGGGTTGATCAATCTAAAGGAATGTTGCGGCAGTGTCAGCAGAAATACCCTAATCTAGAGACTAGACTTGGCAATTTCCTTACCATTCCTTATGTCGGCGAGCAGTTCGATTTTGTCGTATCCAGCTTTGCATTTCACCATCTCACAGATGACCAGCAACAACTTGCATTAGAGGAAATACGGAGGGTACTAAAACCCCATGGCCGGATATGTATTGCTGATCTGATGGTTACAGATGTGCTTATGAATGAACAAACAGACGAACGGATAGACAAACAAGGCACAGAACACCTGGACGAATACTCAAATATACATACATTGCTGTACCCTAACGTATCCAGACTCATTCAGTGGTTTGAGAATCACGGGTATATTATTAACCATCGCCAAGTGAACTCCTTATTACACGTGATTTATGCGGTACCTATTCGGAGCTGAAAATATAACTCCATGCTAGTGCTAGTTGCCCTTCTACTTGATCTTCTTGACCTTCTTCTTGACCTTCTCGTTACGTGAACATATACGCTACAGTAGATTCATCCCAATATCGAGGAGGTCACGTACATGCCTGATCATACTAGCATTTATGAGAAAGAAGCTGAGAAATACCACGAACTCATCTCCAAACAACCTATTTTAAAAGATGAAATTGAAGCCATCCGACCGTTCAGTGGACTAGATGTGGTAGACATGGGAGCAGGAACAGGAAGGCTCTCTACAGTATTAGCAACACAAGCACAATCCCTTATTGCTCTAGATGCTTCTGAAGCGATGTTGCAAATAACAGCCAACAGATTACGTACAGCAGGATTAAATAACTGGCAGACTCAGGTTGCTGATCATCGCAAGCTACCTTTAGCGAACTCAAGTGCTGATCTTATCATCTCAGGCTGGAGTATTAGTTATCTAGGAGGCAACCATATCCCTGATTGGGAACACAATATAGATACAGTAATCAGAGAAATGTCACGTGTAGTCCGAAGCGACGGAACGCTTATTATTATAGAGACGTTAGGTACAGGATTCGAGGTACCCTCTCCTCCCGATTTCTTACAACCTTATTACTCAGCACTAATTCACAAGTACGGCTTCTCACATAAATGGATCAGAACGGATTACGAGTTCGATCACATACAACAAGCTGAGGAGTTAACAAGATTTTTCTTCGGCGATGTATTAGCTAACAGAGTCGTAAATGAACATCGGGTACACCTACCTGAGTGTGCCGGAATTTGGTGGCTCCAGCTCTAACTCATACTCATTACAAATAAGAGTGCCTCATTCCTAGAGGCACTCTTATTTATATAAATACACCCTAAAGTGTCACACTACAGGATATTCGCCTCCCTGAATTCCCCCTCCAAACGTCGTGCCAGATAATTGCATCCAACTAGGTAGATCAACTCAGGAGGCTGTTGAAGTTGGGGCTTTTTTCATCAACATATATTTATAAGCCATTGGTATAGGTATACCCTGGAAATACCCTAAGCGCATCAATAGGTACGGATTTGACTTCCTCTCTTTTTTTAACGGTAAATTCCATTTTACCACCTTTAGATACTGTATTTCCATCCTTTATAGTTGGACTAACTCCTACAGTAAGATCCCAGTAATCTATCGTTGGTTTATCTGACCATGTTTGTATTGCTACTCGTACTTTATACTCTTCTGCGTTCTTGATCGTTTTCATATCCATAATTTTTGTAGATAACATGATGGGTCCCATGGAAAAATGTAGTTGCTTCAATAACTCCACATCCATGTCTGTCGTAGATTTATTAAGAAGGTCTTCACTACCTGTATCCATTCCAGCCATGAATACTTGAACCGCGTTATTAACAGCTGCTACGTTAAATACACCCATCTTATTCATATTTTCGTTCCAAACATTCTCATGAGGGATCCCAATACTTTTTACTGAGACCGTCTGTGTCTTATCATCCCATGCAACGTAAGCACCAAGCGCTTTGGAAACGAAGCTAATAGGAACCATTACCCGATTATTTATTTTTCGGGGTGCAACGTCTGTCGAAACTTGCTTTCCATTTACTTGGATTTTAATCACACCACTTGCGTATGCTACTCCGAATACTGTAGATACCGTCAACAGTGTGGCCATAACGGAAATAACTATCATTTTTTTCATATTCTTAATATTCCTCCCAATCTACTTATATACGTATAATAGACGTAAGATACCCTTAATAAATTACATTATAAACATTTTTTTACATAACAATAAACTTAAGTGAGTAATATATCCTATCTGCACACTATTTCTATCCGGTCCATTTACAGCCATTCGGTTCCAAGCTTTCTCAACCTCACCTTTTGTGATCGAGATAGTCATCGTATTCGAAACGTTCACATTTGCATTCATTTTGTACATAAATGCTTTCCCTCGTTTTTGCCTAAATTCTTCTCCCTCATGCAAGACGATTCTATGCCACATATCTTCCATAGAATGTATCCCCAAACCTCACCCTCAATTTACAACAAGAAGCATAGACCTCCATCCGTAAATCAAGTCTATGAATTGTCGTCGGTATCTTGTTAAATTCTAAGTGCTATTTTCCTAGACCGTCCCTACTGCGATCTCCCATTTAAGTATTATTCTTTACTTTTACACCTGGGATAGTTGCTTCAACTATCAAACGGTCCAAACTTCCCGTGGTTTTGTATCATTCGAATCACGGACTTACCTCATCTAAAATTGTGATAATAGCCGATCATAGTGACCATTTCCATATAGATACTCTTAATTAGAGATTAAATAAGCTTAGGCAGAAAACGCTTTGGATTTTTTCCCTATTTAATGTAATATATTTTATATATGGTATATCTATGTAATTGAAGGAGGCGAAAGCATGATGAAATTCATAAAATTATGTGTCATACTTTCTAGTGTGGCCCTTATTAGCTGTTCCAAGAACGAAAAACAAGACATCGTGTCTCCAACCCCAGCGGTTACGATTGAGGGAATAAATCAGACAGAGACAGTAAAAGAGACTGAGATCCATAAGATAAAATTGATTGATGATTTAAACTATAAAGTAGACGAAAAAATTCTTGTCCTACATAAAAAAGAATATCCATCCAAATTTGTTCAGATAGAGTTAGAGCCATTTGGATTCTATGTCCCAGATATTATGAAAGTTTTCACTTATGAAGATGGCTCTAAGATCGGATTTAGTGACGCCGAATTCATTTACCTAACTATGGTGGATAGACTTGGAAATCCCCAAAACATTCATGAGTCCATCGGTGGCGGTGGAGATAAGCTTTTTAGAGATGATGAATTATCAAAATATGATGAATATGTGGGGAGTACCATAGATAGTGCCGTAAGAACAGACGCTTTTTTAGTCAACCATGACAAGGCACCTGATACGGTGATCATATTTAGGTATTTTAATAAAAATATAAAAGAGGTTTTGCCTACTTTCTTAGAGGTAGCAAAAAACATTAAATACATGCCTGAGGAATAAACGGTGACCCTATTCGTGAGCATTAAAAGAATAGAAGCTATATTAAGATGATAAGAGCAGGGGGATCGCATCCATAGATAGCAGTAGAATTACAAACATTCATTCACCTTTATAATCTTCATAATGTACTATCTGCTTTTGATTTATTTCAGTAATAACTTCAATAATCCTCTAGGTCGTGCCTTCCAGGTATTTAATCATCACTATTTTTATTTATTTTTTTATAAAACCAATAGAACCCAATTAATATCCATTCAATAATATGATAGATCACTGAAATAGAAAGAGCAGATAAAAAGTCCTTTACGTAGACACCATTAAACATATTTGATAAAAAGTAAATTGTGATACTATCAACAATTATAGTAATAGCATATTTGGTATAAACGGATACTTTCCTTTTAAGCCCATATCTTAATAAGGCAATAACAATAGGATGAACAAAGGTTTCCAAAAAAATAAATCCCAATAGCACAATTAGAGAAAAGGTGAAGACATCACCTAAATAATCAAAACTAAGAAAATCAGTCATCATCCCAAATGAATAAAAAAACATTCCATATATAAATGTGAATCCTATAAGAGGAATAATAATTAATATCGATATCACTGGAATTAACCATAATTTATTATAGTATGATGGAGGGTCCTCATGATCTCTTCGAGCAATATAATTGATCATCTCATTTAATATAAAAAATAAAATAAGGACAACGGCTATTAATACCAAAACGTTTGAGAAAGTCATATATCCCCCTAATATCACATTACTATAATGAAAAATATACTTTACTTCAAACCGAAGTAAAGTATATTACACTAATCTTATAATATCATTATTATAAGCCTGCCAACCACACTATTGCAGAAGCAATTTGATATGCATCAATAGGCGGAATCCCAATAACAATAAGTCCACTCGCTATAACATTTTCTTGCCAATTAGCATTCACGACCCAGCCGCGGTAGCGTACTTTCGGTTGAATGCTATCATAATCGCGAGCAAGAAGCCCGATGGCATCCCTATCTCTCCTGCTTCATCTAAAATATTGCTCTAATGCCTTCTCCGCTCGGTAAGATGAAAGGTTAAACGATGGCCATTGACGATCTTCCTGCGACAATTCCAACCAACGTTTGTGCAAGATCCCTTGTAAATTCCCCTGCAACACCACGGAATCCACGCTATTGAACTCTAAGAGCAGAGGAATCGCATCCGTAGATAGGCTACCTAAGTAATCTACATCAATAACATTAGTAACGCGGTAACGTTCTATGTTCTTCTCTGCAATGATGCTATCCATACCGGCATAGTTCATGATCACATACGATAACAGCCCCATGATAATATACAATTTAGCGAGAGGAAGACTAGCATAATGAATTCGAAGTCCCGCAACGATCAACAGTATACCTAGAAAGATCATAAATGCATGGACGAGGAAACGAATATACGTATAACCATACGCCTCCTCATACAGGACTAATCGCATATATGCGGAGTACAACATCACGCAAGAGCATGCAACCAATATGTACAACATCATATTATTGACCTTTTGTAATAGACCACGCTTTGTCTCACTAAACACAAGAGTACCCATCAACAGCACAAAATTGATTGCCGTTACGACGACGAGCTCAAGAAAGCCACTTCTTGCGTAATCTGCGTAAGAGGTTCCTGTCGGTAGTGTTCCTTCCCAAGCACCAAACAAATAGGAGAACTGCACCATAACAAACAGTACATACACAATGTTAATGGCTACCAATACCGTAGCTGTGATAATCGGATCTAGCACGACTCCAATGACATTCGTTGCATGTGGGTCCACCTGATCTGTCTCTAGCCCTTGCCCCCACTCATCCTTCTTGGAATCTATAAATCCCCATAGGTATCCAAACAATAATATACAGACAATACATATCCACACAAATCGAAATATCCCCTCTCCTATGGAGAAGTTACTCAGCAAACCAGGAATTCCTGACAGAAGATGGTCGAATACGCCATCTGCAGAAGACAACAAGGATATAACAACCATTAATAATGGCATGGCGATCGCAAGCCCAATGAGCACTTTACCTACAACCGCTTTGCGACGTTCTCCCATGTTGCCTAATGATGAAGTCTTTACGATTCTAAATGCAGTTGGAACTTGTCGTAAGCTTCGTACGATAAAATGATCTAATGCGACCGTTATCACCTGAGGCTTATACCAGTCAGGTCTCTTTTCGCTTAAGATATATGCCATGTGTACAAAGAAAAGAAAAGGAATAACAACTACGTTAAGCCCATGAAAGAACGGGTTCTGAAATAAAGCATATGTCAATGAGAGGAGCAGGATAACTCCAAATAACATCCACCCGAACCAAGCTGATTGAACCATTTGATCCTTAGCATTGTAGAACATGTACAAGTAAAGGAGTCCGATAAAGATAGGATAAGAAATACCTAGAAGGTTGCCGTAGAACAAATACTGATGAACAACTGCCAACGCGAACGCGCTCATTAATGCCATAAGTGATCGATTAGACATCGTTAACATCTTACTCAACATGGTAAATACCTCCGCTTTTTACTTCCTAATCCCTATTCTAGATGATAAAATAAGAAGATAAATAGAAATAAAATATTATTAATTTCCTATTTTAGGAGCGGATTTTCTATGAAGTTACACATCCAATTTTTAAGACTCCATTCCCATTACGGAAGTTCCGAAGTGATTTCTATCACCTTAGATGAATTAGCCGTAACCTTCACCTGTACACACCGTAATGCATTAACGCTCATTAACAAGATGGTCCAGCACGGATGGATTCTCTGGTTCCCTCAGCGCGGACGTGGACGCCGCTCGAAGCTGCAATTCCTTATCCAACCTGAAGAAATTGCCGTGGAATCTATGATGCAGGCGATAAATAGACAAGACATCAAGGAAGCGATTGATCAGATTAGAGTCCATTCACGCTCATCCTCTATGGAGGACAAACTTCAGGGATGGATGCTTTCTTATTTCGGGCACCATACAGAGATGAAGAGTGATAAACGGATCGATACCCTGCGAATCCCTATTCGTCAGCAACTTCATACTGTTGATCCACTCTATATGAACCTGCTAGCTGAATCCTTTGTATCTAGTCATGTATTTGATGGGCTCGTGAGAAGAGGGACTAACGGTAGCGAAATTGTACCGAATATTGCCCATGCTTGGGACGTCAATGATGATCGTACGGTCTGGACTTTCTTCTTACGTAAGGAAGTCCTATTTCATAATGGCAACATGATGACAGCCGAAGATGTGGTATATACGTTCCAGCGATTAATGGGAACCCCACGAAGAACGTTGTATAGCTCTATTTTTAAACAAATCCAATCTATTCAAGCCATCAATCCCACGACCGTTTGTATGACGTTAAAAGAACCAAATGAGCTATTCCTATCCTTCTTATGTACGAGTCGTGCTGCGATTGTCCCGAGAGGCTTAGATCAGTTGGTAGAAGCTAGCTTCGGTACGAAACCTATCGGAACCGGACCGTTCAAAGTGACAGAAATGAATAATACGGTATGTGTGCTAGAGGCATTTACGCATTATTTCCAAGAACGAGCACATCTTGATCGGGTGGAAATCCTCCAGATTCCTTGGGGAAATGAACCCGAATCTCCTGAGCAGGGTGAACATACGTCTCCCTTTCACGTCCTTCTAAGCCCATCCTCGGCTGAGGGACAATCTTGGAGCCAGATCCATTCCGAAGCCTCTGTGCGGAAGTTTGTAACCTGTAATACCCAAAAAACCGGACCCCTAAGTGATCCCGTTGTTCGCGCTCATGTCCTATCCTGTCTAAGTGACAATGAATCCGAGGGCGCTAACCTCAATCGTGAGGTAGAAGCTATGAACGTCAGTCCACTACAGATTGCTACCATCCCACAATATAGGAAGGACGCTAAATATATTGCTGCACGACTGCAATCGTTCGGTTATGAATGCAAGATTGTATCGTCTTCCCCAGAGGAGTTCAAAGGTTCTGTTCGATTAGAATCAGATCTGATTGTATTCTCTTTATTTCGAGATCAAGATGAACAGCTGCGCTTATTCGACCTATATCAGACGATGTCAACGCACGTTGAACCTCATACCCGCATTGATATCATGAAATTACTGCACAACGTAACACGTGAATCAGAGCCCCTAGCAAGAACTCGATTATTCGACGCCATTGAAGCCCATCTCATTCAAGCGCATCAATTACATATTCTATATGAAAAGCCAGTTCAGACCGCCTATCTCCCCTCTGTTCGCGGAGTGACCTTTAATAGTCAGGGTTGGGTTGACCTCAGACACATCTGGTTTCCACCTAGATGATAGATCCAGAGAAGGATTCAAGATTCTATCTATCTGGCGTTACTCAGCCAGTTATGTGTTTATCCTAAATTTCCAGTCCAACGAGGTACCAAGTTCTCACATTTTGCTATCCTTGTACTGGATTACTTAGCTTCGTGAACCCATCAATGTGACATTCCACCGTGTCTCCTGAACGAATATGAACCGAACCCGGTGTTCCTGTCAGCAGGATATCCCCTGGAAGTAAGGTCATGAATTGTGAGTGATACGCTACAGCGAACCAAGGTCGATATCTCATATTAAACACGGTATTTGTATGCCTAATTTCCCCATTCAGTATTGTGCTCACCTTCAAATCCAGCACATTCGCTATTTCATCTGGTGTCACTAACTCCGAACCGAAGCTAAAGAAAGTATCAAAGCTCTTCGCCCGCGCTAGAAACCGAGGGTTACGAGCATGAATGTCGGCTGCCGTCATATCTAGAGCTGTCGTGAATCCCGCCACAAACCGTGGTGCATCCTCCTCACTCACATGTTTACAGACAGCTCCAATAACGATAGCCAGTTCTGCCTCTGCGTTGATAGGTCCAATACAATCTGGAAGACATATCGGTTCACCTGGACCAATCAGACTCGTATCCGGCTTCATAAATCCAACCGGTTCTTCTGTGAGGTCGATGGTCTTCAGTTCTTCCGCATTCTTAGCATAGTTGAAGCCAATACCCCATATTTTACGAGGCCGACGGTACAACGGCAGCCTCTCTGCATGATCAACGGAAACTGTAGGCATCGAACTAAGTCGCTCCTCGCCCCCGTCCTCAAGCCAGCCTCGAACGGCGTCCAGACTACCCGACTCAATCAGTGCCAACATTTGTGTTGGCCAATTCCGACCCTCGGCCTCGTTCAGCGCCGCAAACGTCACAATCCCCCGTGTCGTCAAGATGCCTGCCTGTTCTACACCCTGATGTCTTATACTTACTAAGCGCATCGTTCAGCTCTCCCTTCATGTGTTCATTTGATTTTGAGTGTGTTCAGAGCTATTTATTTGCTCCTCTAGTTGTGCAACACATTGCAGCAACTTCCAATCCTGACCTGGGCCTGCGATCAGAGATAGCCCCACTGGGCATCCTTCAACCTGCATCCAAGGCATCGTCACCTGTGGCAATCCTCCAAGACCCGCAATACAGGTCAGTTGGAGCGTTCGTGAACGATGTTCCTCTAGCTCCTCTGCCAGTGTATCTCGTAGCGGAGCTGGACCGGGAGCTGTTGGAATGAGCAGCACACTATCATCTCCTAGTAGCGTAGATAGACGCTCACGGATATCCTCCATAAGTTGACGTTCACTCCCACTTGCTGCTGCATCTAGCGTTCGAGTCCAAGCGAATCGTCCCGCAATATCCGGACCGAAATGTGGCTTCGTCTGATCAATCCACGCTCCATGCGTGCGCCAGATATCTACGCCCTGTAGAACCCTGAATATACGCATCCATTCTGGGAGACCCTCCGCAGACACCGTCTTGGTTTCACAAATTGCAAAAGCAGGTGTAAGTCGATCAAGTAACGGATCAAGGGCCTCCCGAGTCTCCTTATCTGTAATCGCAAGTGCATCCTCCGCAATAATGAGCCTGCGAAAAGAGTGTCCCTTAGCCATATCCCCAAGCAACGGCGTTCCAACAAGAGCCAATAGCTTCGCCGATTCTGCCATCCATCCCACCGTATCAAAGGTCTTAGCAAGGGGAATGACCCCTTCCATCTCTACTTGACTATGCGTAGGGCGAAAACCATAAATGCCACAGTATGATGCCGGTATACGAACTGAACCCCCTGTATCTGTTCCCACAGCGAAATCAACAAGCCCTGCGGCGACAGCAACAGCTGAGCCGCTAGATGAACCTCCAGGAATATGTCGCTCCGCCTTTGGATTGATAGGCGTTCCGTAATGATAATTTTCTCCATTTAGACTAAACATCATCTCGTCTGTATGCGTTAAACCATTCAGACGCGCCCCACCATTGAGCCATTGTTCAATAACCGGGGCGTGACGTTCTGCTGCTAGGTGAGTAAGCGCCCAATCTGGATTACCTGCACCAGACACATGACCCTTGATAGCAAAAACATCCTTCACAGCAAATGACAAACCGTCTAGTGGACCGCTAGCCAGTGGCTCCACTATCACATCGCGCTGACTGTAGGCACCCCAACGATCGTTCATTATTTGTACATCTCCCTCTTTGAATGAAGTCATATCATCATTATTGTTGTCCGTATATTAAAGTTCTGAAGTCAGCATACGACATCAACATATAGAATGTGAACTTACATTATCCTTATTTGTTGAATGTACTGAAAAAATAGTTCAAATTTGGGCCCCATCTAAAAATTAGCAGTTGATATTTTCAGCCCAATAAACGGCGTCGGCCTGTAAATGGACCGGAATGAAATAGTGTGCAGATAGGATATATTACTCGCTTAAGTTAATTATGGAAGGAAATGTTTCTAATGTAACTTATTAAGGGTATCTTACGTCTATTATACGTATATAAGTAGAATGGGAGGAATATTAAGTATATGAAAAAAATGATAGTTATTTCCGTTATGGCCACACTGTTGATGGTATCTACAGTATTCGGAGTAGCATATGCAAGTGGTGTGATTACAATCCAAGTTAATGGAAAGCAAGTTTCGACAGACGTTGCACCCCGAAAAATCAATAATCGGGTAATGGTTCCTGTTAGCTTCGTTTCCAAAGCGCTTGGTGCTTACGTTGCGTGGGATGACAAGACACAGACGGTCTCAGTAAAAAGTATTGGGATCCCTCATGAGAATGTTTGGAATGAAAACATGAATGAGATGGGTATATTTGACGTGGCAGCTGTTAATAACGCGGTTCAAGTATTCATGGCTGGAATGGATACAGGTATTGAAGAACTTCTTAAAAAATCTACGACAGGCATGGATGTGGAATTATTGAAGCAACTACATTTTTCCATGGGGCCAACCATGTTATCCACAAAAATTATGGATATGAAAACGATCAAGAATGATTTAAATAGACCAGAGTATAAAGTACGAGTAGCAATACAAACATGGTCAGATAAACCAACGATAGATTACTGGGATCTTACTGTAGGACTTACTGCAACTATAAAGGATGGAAATACACTATCTAGAGGTGGTAAAATGGAATTTACCGTTAAGAAAAGAGAGGAAATCAAATCCATATCTATTGATGCGCTTAGGGTATTTCCAGGGTATACCTATACCAACGGCTTATAAATATATGTTGATGAAGAAAAGCCCCAATAGAGGGGCTTTTCTTCATCAATCATTATTCTTTGTCATGCTCGCTTCTGCAAAGCTTGCGAATCGAATCTGTGAGAGGCCTTGAATATATGGTTGGACTTACAACAATACAGATTAGACAGATTCTTTTCCATTTTCACCCTTGCTTTATGTTCGCTTGAATTTTGCCAACCGCTAATTTTAGCTTTGGGTTCAAATTTGTATTCGATTACTGAAAAAAAACAAAAACTCCAAAGTCACTGTAAAAGTGAGCTTGGAGTTTCATTGTTTACCTGTTATATCGCTTTTATCTCAAGCAACTCATATTTAAGTATCCCCATAGGTGCATTGACACTAACGATGCTGCCTACTTCTTTACCTATCAGTTCTTTACCTAAGGGACTCTCATAGGAAATTTTATTTTCCAAGACATCTGCCTCAGCAGTACCCACAATCCGGTACTCTATTTTTTCGGAATATTCGATATCGTTGAGAACAACGATACAACCGATGCTCACTGCGGATAAGTTCAGACTATCTGCACTGACTACCTGAGCTTTCCTGATCATTTTTTCCAGTATCATAACTCTTGTTTCCATAAAAGATTGGTCATTCTTCGCTGAATGATATTCACTATTTTCCTTCAAATCGCCGTAGCTTATAGCTAATTTAAGACGTTCAGCTAATTCCCTACGTTTTACTGTTTTGAGATCCCTGAGTTCATCCTCTAATTGAGCCAATCCCTCTTCCGTCAAAATCACTTCATCATTATTAGACATATTGACAACCCCCACTTTACTTGCGTTCTTTAATTCTAACCTAAATCTTATTAAAATGTTAATAAACTCATTCAAAAGATTAGAAAAAACAGCAAGCCAAAGTAATTCATACTCTTTGGCTCACTGTTTTCTTTTTCAACCAACTTCTATTTATACATCAAGAAAGTAGGATTTCTTAATATGCTAAGCTATACAAAGCCTTAATATGCGACAAGTAACGAATATTACTTGCTTCTTTCATAAGAGAAGCTGGTAATCCTTTAAGTGGCGTTCCATTGGCTCCAACTGTCGCAACAGCATCTTTACGACCCAAGCTTGCAAGTGTACCAGAGTCAATAGGAGCAAATGATTCTAATGATTTGTTATTAAGCTTAGCGAATAGATTGTAACCAACCAATTCACCCATTTGCCAAGCGATTTGTGCCGTTGGTGGATATGGACGTCCGTCCGGGCCAAAGAATACAGCACTATCCCCTACAACAAATACGTCTGGATGAGAAACAGATTGAAGATGTTCATTGACGGTTGCACGTCCACGGTTCACTTCAAGCCCCGATTCACCGACTAGAGGACTTCCTTGTACTCCACCCGTCCATACAAATGTGTTAGCAACAATTTTTGAACCATCTTTTAGGTCAATCGTGTTTCCTTCAACATTCGTTACAGGAAGACCTGTTAAGAATTGAACTCCACGAGACTCCAAACTTTTCGTTGCACGTTCAATCAAATGATCTGGCAACACAGGAAGAATCTTAGGACCTGCTTCTACAAGTAATAACTTCACTGATTTAGGATCTACACCATATTTCTTGGCAAGCTCAGGTAGGCCATCGGCAATTTCGCCAACTAACTCAACACCCGATAGACCGCCGCCACCAATGACAATGGTTCCGTCAGCTTCATTATTTGTTTTTGCAAATTCGCGAATACGATCTTCAACATGTTTATGAATGTTGTTCGCATCTGCTGCAGATTTCAAGACCATACTATTCTGTTCAAGCCCCGGAATCCCGAAAAAAGCCGTTTGGCTTCCCAAACCGACAACAAGAGCATCATAAGTTAATGTTGATCCATCTGTAAGTTTAACTTCTTTATTATCTACTGAGAAAGATTGAACCTTAGCAATTCTCAGATTAATGTCTTTCCCTTTGAAAAGTCTATCTAATGGCATTGCAACAGCCTTTTCATCTACATTACCAGCTGCTAGTCTGTGTAATTCAGTAATGATTTGGTGTGTTGGAGTCTGGTTTACGACAGTCACTTGCACTTCAGCCTTAGTCAAATACTTGCGAAGACTTAAAGCTGTTAGAAGTCCGCCATAACCTGCACCTAATATAACAATATGTTTTGACATCGTGTATCCTCCGCTCTTACTAATTATTGTACATGCACTATTTTTTGCTGCGTTCTTCACTAACTTGAAGATAAGCATTCACGAAACGGAACATCTTCTGGGCTTGTGGATCTTTAAGCATCTTCATCAGACCAAAAATACCGATCGCTTCGTTGCTTACTTCAGCACGGTCTTTGGCTTCAATAACAGTTGCCGCGATGTTCTTAACGGAGTCTTTCACCGGTCCTACGATTTCTGTAATCGCTCCAACGGTATCGCTTTTCAATGTATCATCCGTCGCAACGGATTGGGCGAAATCATATGACTTCGTCATGAATGTAACGATTTCAGTCAATTTAGGCAACTGCTCTATTAAAGCAGTTAGAGATTCCTGAACCTCAGGTTTTAATAACTGATCCAGTAAATCATTTGTACTTGCAGACACGGCTTGTGGTTCTTGTTCAGACGTTGTCTGAGTGATTGATTCTGACATATCTAATTCTCCTTTACGATAAGCAGTATTCGCTTCAGCTTTGTATTTGATGGATTGTCACGCATATTATGGATAATCCGTCATTCATAAAATAATCACTAAGCTTATAGAGGTTGTTCAAAAAGTCATCTTTTGATCACGAAGCATATCAAGAGGCCTAATCGACGTCGAAGATTGAATTCAGCCGGTCTTTCCGGTGCTGAAAAGTCGACTTTTTGAACTCGCACTTATGGGCTTAATGATTATGGTTCATGCTTATACTGAACATTCAAAATTTTAAACTCTTACTTTAATCATACGACTAACCACTAATATTATCAAACTTCTTTTCTCAGGGACGAAGTATAAATCCATGTGTTCACAAATTGTTCACAAATAAGGTATACACAGAGGCTGCGTTTCATTACTTTTCACCAAGGCCACTGATATTATGCACAAAGGCGTTAGTATTGTATATACCATTGGCAATCAAAAAACTGGGCGCACAAAGTCATTTGTACGTCCAGTTGATCAGATCTTATTATTTCGCTGTAACGCCGCCATCGACAGGAAGTTCAACACCTGTAATATAAGAAGAAGAATCAGAAGCAAGGAAAAGTACCGCTTCAGCGACTTCAGACGCGCGTCCAACTCTTGGTAGAGCTGTCTGAGATAAGAACCAAGCATGCATCTTATCATTACTAATCATATCAGTAGACATTGGAGTTTCAATAAATCCTGGGTGAACCGAGTTCACGCGAACATTAAATTTACCGTAGTCAACCGCAGCTGCCTTAGAAAGCATACGAACAGCCCCTTTTGAAGCCGTATAAGCACCCGCTCCACTACCGCCTGTCAACCCAGCAATAGAGGAAATATTAACGATCGATCCACCGTTATTGTCCTTCATATGTGGAATGACGTACTTCATTCCTAAGAAAACACTGGTAACATTGATATTCATGACTCTGTTCCATTGGTCCATCGTTGTATCCAGTAGGTTAACCGCTAAGGAAATACCCGCATTGTTAACTAATACGTCGATTTGGCTATATTTTTGGATGGTATCATCTACCACTTTGATCCATTCTTCTTCCACAGCAACGTTATGAGCAAATGCCGTTGCCTCTCCACCATTCGTTATAATTTCTTGAGCAACAGCTTGAACAGCTGCTTCATTTATATCCGTTAATACAACTTTAGCTCCCTCTTTGGCAAGCAAAATTGCCTCTTCACGTCCCATTCCACTTCCAGCACCTGTCACAATCGCTACTTTTCCGTTTAAGCTTCCCATTGTTGTAGTCCTCCTTGAGTTATGTCTTACCTATATAGAAATTTACTTCGTTTCTTTGATGATTTCGAAATTAAATCATTGAAATATAACAGAATGATTAATTAATCACTCTGTGTAAATGATAACAATACATGCAATTCATTGTCAATAACTATTTTAAATTTTATACTTAATTATTGATAATCCCACTCCTTATTCTGCTCGTTTTCAATAAAAATTCTTAATTATCTTACCCTTCCTGAATGAAAGTGATTAATATTTCTTATTTAGGGATAATAACAGAGTATAATAACAACAAAGTACTCTAACATTTAATAAGAGGGAGGTTGTCCGATGGCAGACATAAGCAGGCAAAAAATAGTGGATAGTGTCCCACAAAAAGGATTCTTTGGGCACCCCAAGGGATTATTTACTCTGTTCTTCACAGAGTTCTGGGAGCGTTTCTCTTATTACGGCATGAGAGCAATTCTTGTTTACTATATGTACTATGAGGTATCAAAGGGCGGGTTGGGTTTTGACGAAAGTACCGCTCTAGCGATTATGTCGATCTACGGATCACTCGTGTATATGTCTGGAATTATCGGCGGATGGCTCGCGGACAGAATATTAGGAACTTCAAAAGCTATATTCTATGGTGGAGTTTTAATTATGTTCGGGCATATTATCCTAGCGATACCTGGAAGCGTACCTATGTTCTTTGTCTCCATGGTTCTGATCGTGATTGGTACAGGATTACTGAAGCCAAATGTATCTAGTGTCGTGGGGGAGATATACAGTCCAGAGGATCTTCGCCGGGATGCAGGGTTCAGCATTTTCTACATGGGAATTAACCTTGGAGGATTCCTTGCTCCTCTAATTGTAGGAACCATTGGAATGAAACAGAATAACTTCCACTGGGGTTTTTCAGTTGCAGCTGTCGGGATGTTTGTAGGATTGATATTGTTTGTCATGACCAAGAAGAAAAATCTAGGTCTTGCGGGCACCCAAATAGCGAATCCTCTATCCCCATCAGAAAAGAAAAAGACCTTTACCTTCATGGGTCTGGGTGCGGTGATTATCGCTGCCTTGATTGCAGTTACTATTCCAATGGGGCTTCTTACATTCAATACCTTTATTGCTCTTGTAGGTATATTAGGAATTCTAATTCCAACCCTTTACTTCGTTGTCATGTATCGCAGTCCTAAAACAACTGTTATCGAGCGTTCCAGACTCATTGCTTATATTCCGCTATTTCTTGCGTCTGTGATGTTCTGGGCCATTCAAGAACAGGGATCAACGATCCTTGCCAGGTATGCGGACAAGCGTACGCAGCTAAATTTTGCAGGAATTGAACTCTCGCCGGCTTGGTTCCAATCGTTGAATCCATTGTTTATTATCGTTCTGGCCCCTGTATTTGCGTGGCTTTGGGTAAAACTCGGCGTTCGTCAGCCCTCAGTCCCTACCAAGTTCTCTTTGGGGCTATTGTTTGCCGGATTATCATTTCTGATCATTCTTTTACCCGCTTACTTCGGGGGTAGCCAATCACTCGTTAACCCACTATGGCTCGTTCTTAGTTATTTCATTATCGTGATTGGAGAATTATGCTTGTCACCTGTAGGGCTCTCAGTAACTACCAAATTAGCACCTGCTGCTTTCTCGGCACAAACGATGAGTCTGTGGTTCTTGTCCAACGCTGCCGCGCAGGCAATTAATGCACAAATTGTTAAATTCTATAGCCCCAAGACTGAAATGCTTTACTTTGGTGTGATTGGAGGAGTAGCTATCCTACTCAGCATTCTCCTCTACATGCTTTCTCCTAAAATTCAGGGGTTTATGAAGGGTGTACGATAACTGCTACGGTGAATTCGGATGGCAAAATAGGCCTTTCAATGCTTCCTGCTTAAAAAAAAACCTCTGGTAATGTGATTGTAGTTCTTTCACATTACCAGAGGTTTTTTTTATTAAACTACTTCCCTTATTTAAATATACAAAGAAATGAATAAGTAAACTTCACCCTAATGCAAATCGGTCTTGATCCGAGATATCATCTTCGGATTGCTTTTTAATTTGTTTACTTCTTAACTGTCCACAAGCCGCATCAATATCTGCCCCATGTTCAAGGCGAACTGTACAGTTAATATCTTGCTTTTTCAACGTATCATAGAACGCCAGAATCGATTCCTGCTCGCTTCTCTGATACTGACTATGTTCATCTACCGGATTGTACGGGATTAGATTCACACTACATAGATTCTGCTTATCACGAATCAACTCAGCAAGCTCCAGTGCGTGCTCCTTGCGGTCATTTACATCCTTTAGTAGAATATATTCGAACATAATTCTTCGATTAGTCTTCTCTAAATAATAGTCTACAGCCTTCATCAATCTCTCAATGGGAAAGGCACGATTGATGACCATGATCTGTGTCCGAAGCTTATCGTTCGGGGCATGTAATGAAATAGCCAAGTTGACTTGCAGATCCGCATCGGTGAATTCAATGATTTTATCAGGCAGGCCACTGGTCGATACCGTGATACGCTTCGCCCCAATGGCTAATCCCTTCTGATCTTTAATCACTTGCAAGAAGTCCACCAGGTTCTTGAAATTATCGAATGGCTCACCTATCCCCATCACCACAACATGACTCACTCTCTCATCTTGCTGCGCTTGATCCAAATGCTGCTGGGCCTTCATTATTTGTTCCACAATTTCACCGCTCGTTAAATCACGGCTCTTTTTAATTAAGCCACTTGCACAAAAACTACAACCGATGTTACAACCTACTTGCGTAGTGACACAAACGGCTAACCCGTATTTCTGTCTCATCAATACCGTTTCAATCAGGTTGCCATCCTTTAATTTAAACAAGAACTTTATCGTTCCATCTGCCGATTCTTGTTTAACATGTTCCGTTAAGGTCTGAATGACAAAGTGTTCTTCCAATAGCTGTATACACTCTTTATTGACATCAATCATTTCCGCGAAGTCGGTTACCCGCTTCCGATATAGCCAATCCCATACTTGTGATGCGCGGAACTTTCTATGCTCATGCTCTAAGAGCCATGCTGTTAGCTGTTCAAATGTTAATCCATAGATGGATGCCTTATTCATACGTTACCCTCTTTTCAAAACTATAAAGTTCAATATTATCTATCTTAAGCAGCCGAAGCTAACCATTCGATTCCATTGTCCCAAATTTTTTAGTTTAAAACAAGGGGAGATGCGCTACCCTCTCTTGTATACAATATAACCTTCTAACCCACACTGATGATCAGGCAATAGGCCACCCCCATTCCAACGTTGCATTTATGTTATAGTTTATTCTGAGGAATGAAACACTAAACAAATAAATCAATGAATATTTATACAAAAAATAATAAAAAATTAGAAAGGTGGAGCAGATATGGCCTATCCATTCATCATCGAGCCAAGCACCTATCACGCCTTCGAAGACGAGGCGGCACAGATTGAACAATGCAAAGAATGGAGCTTGCTTTCAGAGAAAGCTTCCAAGAATAAGCCTTTTTTCTATAAGGGAAATGGACTAAATCTGGCTTGCACCATCATCGGCTATGTCGATAACATCACTGCGGTTATCCAATTCGACAACAACCAGCTTCATTGCATCCATCCCTCGTACCTGAAGGAGATGCAGACCGGTAACTACGGCCAGCGGGTTTCAGCTGCAGGGGAACAAGCCATGGAGTCTGAGTCAGTAGAGTCAGTAGAGTCCGAAGAGCCTAAAACACTTGTAAATCCACAAGAAGAAGCACCTATAGTGAAGGCCAAGCCTGCTGAGCCTAAAGCTAAAAAGTCCAAAACATCACCAAAACTACAATTACCAGAAGAAAAGGTGAAAATGATCGCTAAGGTACAAGAGTTCACGACCGTACCCAATCACTTCTCCGATAATGAAGATGAGGTGGTTATTTACGAAGCTATTCGTATCATCGCTGAACCCGAAATCGAAGTGGGTACCGCTTGGTCCAGCCATAGTGCCACTATTAAAAAAATGGAACTCCAAATCGGTGATACGATCACATTTGAGGCTAAAATCGTAGCGAAGAAGCTTACAAAGCATCCTGTTCCTTACAAGATCAACAATCCCGCCAAAATACAAAAAGAAGAAGCTTAATCCTAAGGACTTTAGAAACGAATATCATATTTGAGAACGAATATCATATTTGTGCGAAAGGCCACACCCCTTTGCTTCTAGCGAGGGGTTATTTTTCTTGCCCTCTACTCAAGGTTGGATTGGGATAGAAACAAAAATGGAACTACCCTAGGTAGCTCCATTCATAAGAACAGTATATCAATACAAAATACAAACAAGCGATTCCTCTAAGTCATTTAGAACTGATCTGGGAATTGCTTAACAATTCCTTTCGTGAGGACATCTGCGAACATGATCATATGCTCCTTGCCTTTATCGTAGGCAACAATATCAGCATCCCAATCCTTCTTGAGTCTCGATGTAAGTGCATCGGTTACGAATTGTAAATGTACATACAACATATCCTTTAATTCTTGATTCGACCAGTTGGGATTCGCACTACTAAGAAATTTAGCAATGTCATCGGCATTCCTATGCCACTCTTTATTATACTTTTCTACATCCTTCTGATTTCCAGCCTTTGCTGCATCTACTATTTTACCTGCTAACAGAATATGCTCTCGCAGTATCCCGGCCAGCTTATTTCCCGCTGCCTCACCATAATAGGGCTTGATTGCATTTCCAATATCCTGTTGGTTCTGCAAGAGCCTCGCCAACACTTTTTGTTGATCCTCCATACCCGCAACGGCACTTACGATGTAATTTCTCGTCCATACAACATGATCAATCCAAAGCTCCCTCAAGTCACTCTTGAGCTTTACTTGGGATGGACTTATGCACGCTTGTTTTTCCATATGGAATTGTTGAACTTGTTTACTTCGTGTTGCTTCCGCTTGTATGGGTGTCACACTAAATGCAAGTACAAGGGACATGGACATATATAACAGTGTCAACTTAGATGATATTCTTTTCATTTAACCTTCTCCTTCATGATAAGTTGAACATTCCTGATATATTATGGACTATTCAATTCAAATCATGCATGAGCTTAGAAATTTATTGAAGCTGCGATCAAAGTAATATTCATTATAATAACCATAACGGAGGCATCCCTTGTTTAAGGCTAATCCTCAATCCAATGCTTGAATAATGCCTGTGTTCCCTTATCTTCATATCCTTTGTCAGCCAATTCCTTATACAGAGACTCTGACAGAGCAAGTGCCGGAGTATCGAGACCCATTTCTTTAGCTGCTGCTAGGGCGATCCCCATGTCTTTAATAAAGTGTTTCACATAAAAACCAGGCTCATCATCGCCAGCGATCATACGTGGGCCGAGATTGCTAAGAGACCAGCTTCCGGCAGCACCCGTTTCAATACTCTTCAATACGGTGTTCGCATCAAGTCCTGAAGTTTTGGCGTATGCCAAAGCTTCACAGACACCCATCATGTTAGCAGCAATGGCAATTTGGTTACACATCTTCGTATGCTGTCCGGCACCGGCTTTACCTTGAAGGACGATATTTCCCCCCATCAGTTCGAATAAGGGACGCACCGCTTCGAAGTCACCTGAATCTCCGCCGACCATAATGGACAGCTTACCATTCCTTGCGCCGATATCCCCACCCGATACGGGTGCATCAAGAGCATGTAACCCTTTCGTAACAGAAGCCTCATAGATGCGCTCTGCGAGCTGAGGACTGGATGTAGTCATGTCAATCAGGTAGGCACCGGACTTAGCATTTGCCACCAAGCCATCAGCACCAAGGTAAACTTCCTCCACATCTTTTGGATAACCCACAATCGTGATCACGACATCACAAACATCGGCCAACTTGGCCACTGTATCATGCCATACGGCTCCTTCTTTGATCAATTCCTCAGCCTTAGAAGGCGTACGGGTATACACATGTAATGCATACCCTGCGTTCTGAATATGCTTGGCCATACTTTTTCCCATGACGCCAGTTCCAATAAAACCTACTACAGTGTTCTCAGATGTTAGTGACATTACCCTTGTCCTCCTTTAGGATTGCTTACTTAAATCTTATATTACCACTTTTCAGTTCCGAGTATTTCCCACAGCTTGCTAGATTTCATTCAATGTAACTAGATACCCTAAAGAACATGACTCACGAATACACTCGCATACCATGTTCCTCACCCTTGATAGGTTATGTACATTACTTACTATCCTTCCTTTATCGTACCCACCATCTGTAGCAGTAGTTCAATGGTTAGCGGTGTCGCAGGTTTAAAGCCCCTCAACTCAAAAATAGTAAAGTCATGCAGAACCGAAATGAACAATGTCGCAATCTCCTTGGCATCTCCTTGCATAATCGATCCCTCACGCTGACCGTCCTCGATCAGAGCTGTACAGAGCGACAAATTGTCCTCCACTCTCTGCCTGATTACCTTCTTTGCTTCTTCAGATAGCACGTCGGAAGACAAGGCTTGGAGTGTCACCAGCAAGATATCCGTATCTTTATTCATTATTATGAAAGTGGACATATTTCTCAGCTTTTCTATCACGGTTCCGGCCTGTTGCTGAGTATCCAACAGCAATTTCGTGAAAGCATCCTGTCCTTGATGAATAAGAGTGATCAGTATTTCTTCTTTAGAACCAAAGTAATTGTAAATATGACCATGACTCAGACCTGCGTCCGCAGCAATTTCACTCACCTTGGTCTGGATACCTTTCCTCGCGAAAACGCGCGAAGTGGAATCAAGGATTTGTTTCGTTCTTTCTTGGCGCAACTGCTGATCCTTCAAGGGGTTTCTAGGCATTTTCTTGTTACCTCCGGTTTGATTATCCTATATATTGTAGCAAACCATTACAGGTCACACCACCTTCGCACTAGACCCATCCTCTATATCATGGTACATTCTCGGTAGCATTCTACCTTTAATAGGGGAAAATCCAAAAAACCAATGGAGAAATCTAATGAAAAAACGATTATTAAAAATGTTAGGTTCGGTTGTTCTAGTGGCTACCTTGATTGTAGGGGGATTCTTACTCTATATTACGTTAACAGATTATAACCCCGGTATCATTGAGGAGCTCTCTGTAGACAACAACAACGAACGAATGCTGAAGCTCAATGAACCTTTTACCATTACAACATTCAATATTGGCTATGCCGGTTTAGACAAAGATCAGGATTTCTTTATGGATGGAGGAACAATGTCCCGTTCTAACAGCGAAGAACAAACGAAGATAAACCTTGCAGCCATAGCCTCTTTTATGACGACGCTCCGCTCGGACCTGTTCATGATGCAGGAGGTGGATGTCCGTTCTTCCCGGAGTTATCATGTGGATGAGGTCACATACCTTTCGAGTGAATTATCGGAGTATAGTCATGTATTTGCGACTAATTATAAGGTTCCTTGGGTACCCGTTCCTATCCTTGATCCCATGGGCTCCGTAGACAGCGGCTTATTAACGTTATCTAGATTCAAAAGCACAGACAATAGCAGATATAATCTGCCGGGAAAAGAATCCTGGCCGCGCCAACAGTTAGATCTGGACCGGGCCTTTGTTGAAAGCAGATTCCCTGTCGATAACGGCAAAGAATTGGTTCTTGTTAATCTTCACTTGTCTGCCTTTGACCAAGGTGGCACCATTCGCAAGCAGCAATTAGACTATCTATCATCTTTTATGAAAAGAGAACATGACCAAGGTAATTACTTGATCCTAGGTGGCGACTGGAATCATGTCCTCCCTGGTACAGACCCCCAAACATTCAAAACCACCCAGACATGGCCTGAGTGGTTGCAACAGTTCCCTGAAGGCTTCACACCTGAGGGATTTAGCTGGGTGATTGATCCCAATGTGCCATCGGTTCGGACACTGGATATCCCCTATTCAGAAGGTGTTAACTTTAGAGCCGTTATTGATGGTTTTCTAATCTCGCCAAATATTAAGCTTAACATAATACAAGGCCATGATTTATCCTTTAAGCATAGTGACCATAACCCGGTAACAGCCGAGCTTGTCCTGCAATAAGAGAGATGTTATTCGTAAATAATGTGAAGGGGTTATTCTCAAGAGATAACCCCTTCACATCTACTCTATTTAAAAATGGCGAATTTCAAGTTTTGCTCCTTAAGATATTCGATGATTTCAGGCAACACCTCTACTGTCATCTTTCTTTCATGTAGAAGATAAAGCCCCCCAGTCGGATCGGACTTATGGAAGTAGTCCATAATCTCCTCTGGATTCTTTGCGTTCCAATCCATAGGATCTCGATTCCATTGCAGTACCTTCATCTGTTTCTTCGTCACCAAGTTGGCTAGTCTATCATTAATTGAACCATAAGGCGGCCGAAAAATAGTAATAGGTGCTTGAATAATTTGTTCGAGCGCCTTATTCGCTTTAGTAAGGTTCTCCCTATTCTCTTTATCACTATTCTTAGTCATTTCACTATGGTCCCATGAATGACTACCGATCGACATATCATGTTGATTCGTATAGCTAACCTCTTCTGGATAACGGAGGACTTTGTTACCAATGAAGAGAAACGTAGCTGCCACCTCATGTTCCACCAAGATATCCACAATTTCTTTCGTGTATTGGGACGGACCATCATCAAATGTTAAAGCTACATAATCTTCTGGTAGACTATATTCATATTTATTGGAATCTATTTCGATTTCATCATACATTGGCGTCTTTTCCTGTGGAGGTTCTGTAACGTCTTCGGAAGGTTGATCTTGCTTGTTTTGCATAATAGCGGTGGTATGAACAAGGGGAAGGAGCGGCACAATGAAGGTCTCCTTAGAGCTGGCTTTGATTGTAGGATTCTCCAGAGCATCGGCGTTATCCACAAACAGATTACCATCCATTCGCAGGGTACATAGAATCAACAAAAAACTGAATATGATACGTCGCAAGCCCGCGTGTCCCATTCGTTGTATCCCACAAGGTTTGAGAAGGGGCGCTCCAACAGATGATAACTCAGCTTGATAGACCATCTCAGTCTTTGATTGACTTTGCTCTTCCTGTTTCAATTCAAGAAGTTGAGATACATAATATTTAGAACATACGAAATACAACGTTTCACTAAAGTTTTTATTCATTTTAATCAGACTGCTGTAATGTACGTTCCGAAAAGGATCCCATTTAGGATAAAGTGATAATCTCACTCTTTCTTCGGTAAAGGGACCCAGCATGTTCAGTTGAATATATGTAAATTCATCAATGGTAAGAATGCATCTTTCAGATCCGATCTCACGGATTAGATCTACCTCTATCTGATAACCTGTTAACTTGTGTGCAAGCGACAGTAACTCAATCATTAGAATTGTGCTGGTCTCATTAGATGACATGAATCCTATGTATCCCCGCTTCCATCTTTACGCTCTGTCATGTTATTGCCAAAGGGTAACGTCATTCGATTGGTAAAATCACTAATCATGTTCGAGAGATATGCTTTTTCTTGTCTTATCGTTTCGTACTTCTGTCTTAAGTGGGAGTTTTCGATTTCCGAACGGCTAATCTTCTCCTCTAAATCATTCATCTTTTTGACTTTTTCAGCATGAGCTTCATTATGTTTCTGAACAAGACTCACGTACTTTTGCTGTTCTAGATCAACTGTGCTTTTTAGTTCATCGATCTCATTGGACATGCTAGCCTGGAGTTCACGATAATCTTCCATCACTTGATCTACTTTCAGATTCTTCTCGATTAATTTATGTTCAAGCTCTAAGACGTTCTTTTCTCTCTCCTCAATGACTTTATTGAGGTTCTTCATATCCCGGTTTAACCGCTCAACATGCCCGCTGGAATGTGTCAAACGATCTTGAAGCTCATTAATATTGGTCTCAGCATGTTGCCTCGCCTGAATCATTTGCTCTACGGCGAAGATCAAATCCAACGACTTTTTATCTAACTGAGACTTACTTGTAGAAACAAGACTAGTCAAATTCTCACCTGTTTCATGGGTTTCCATTTCCACATCGGCCTCTTCATCCGACTGTAACTTTTGAACCACATTGGGTTTCAGCTGTTTCTCCGTCGAATCCTTCTTTTTAAAAAAGGGAGAGATCATCTATACTATCACCTCTTTAAATAAATGTATAAAAATAGAAATTATATTGGCGAAAAATGTAAAAAAATGTAGAGTTATCACGATTCTATTATAGTGTAAATATCCTGCATGTAAGTGAGCCTTTATATCTAAATTGATTAAATGCGTCTAAAGTCCTAGTTACACTGTCGTCAGTATGACCTAACCCTCCTACAAATAGCCGATCCAACAAGGTCGTAAGACTGATAATGGGCATAAAAAAACAGTAGGCTCAGTCACTTGACCGTGTCTACTGCTATTTGTAAATCATTGGTTTACTTGAATAACACTTTGTCCACATTATATTTGGCCTGAAGTTCATTAACAATATACGTTTCATATATTTCTCTATGAACTGGGCTTTCGATAAGACAAACATCAATTTTAGTGACTTCTTCTCTATGCATTTTCATCGGGGATACTGTATCCTCGAAGTGTTTCTTGATTCTTGGTCTTAACTTCCTAGCCTTGCCCATGAACAATAGTTCCTCATTGTCGTTGTAGAACATAAATATACCACCCATATCTCTCGGAATCAGGTGGAAATCGGTAAACCCGTAAATATGACTAAGCTCGGGATGATCTTGTTTCAAAATGGAGACATCCGGTTTTGGAATGGTTATGTTTATCACTATAGCTCACTTCCTCTTTCTATATAGGAGTAAATATTATCACAAATCTCAATGTAACACCATTGTCTATCTTCTTAGCAACATAAGTCAGGGCTCAGCGGATGATACTAATAGGGTAGTTCCACCTAGCCACGAGTACTCCGAGTTTTCATTTTATTATGTCTTAATTCTTGAAATCGACAAATTCAAATATATGCCAAGCTTTCTTTGCCTAGATCAAGGTGAAATAATACGTTCGCTGTGCTACAATATTGGAATTGCAAAAAGCAAGCATTTAGGGAGGTCTATTGAATCACCATGCTCATTATTGGTATCGCCGGCGGCACCGGATCCGGCAAAACGACGGTGGCTCGATCCGTCATTGACCGTCTTGGTTCGGGCAAAGTGACTTTCATATCTCAAGATAACTACTACAAGGACCATTCACACCTTAGCCTGACCGAACGTGAAGCGATCAATTATGATCATCCGTTCGCCTTTGATAATGAGCTACTCATTGAACATCTCAAATCTCTAAAAGAGGGTCGCCTCGCCTATGCACCAGTATATGACTTCACTGTCCATGCCCGCTCCACTATCGATACAGTAGAACTGAAATCCAACAATATCGTCATCCTCGAGGGACTTCATGTGCTATCCGACGAGAAACTTAGGACATTACTCGACATCAAAGTATTCGTGGATACCGACCCGGATGTGCGTATACTCCGTCGTGTATTACGAGATATCGAAGAACGTGGTCGTACCATTCAATCGATTCATCACCAATATCTAACTACGGTAAAGCCTATGCACGAAGCGTTTATTGAGCCTTCCAAGAAATATGCCGATTTGATCATTCCTGATGGCGGGCATAATGAGGTCGGCATTCAAATGCTCTCCATATTGACTGAAAAGTATTTGACAGGCGATCGAACATGGGGCGACGCTTAATAGCACTGACTTGCTCATGACATAAAGCGCTGTGCATAAAACAAACTTTTCTTAGATCCTCGGTGTAACATTGTGTCTTGGGTATGCCTATTTTTCCAAAGAAAAAGGACAGACCCTAAGGTCTGTCCGAGCTGCTGAGACATTCTCAGCAGCTATTTTTATATTCGTCCACTGATTTCTTAGTTTTATTTAGATCGAGCTTGCTCCAGAAATTGATTGAAATCTGGCACGGTCGGGTTGGCTATATAATGCCCACCCTCAACTTGAATAGTCTGTCCAGTAATAAATTTGGATTCATCAGATGCCAAGAATAGAACCGTGTTTCCAATATCATCTGCTTCCCCATGATAAGGTAATGCATTGTACTTCATGAACATATCCAGCACAGCTTCCGGCATATTATTCTTAGCTGCAGGAGTTAAGATAAGTCCTGGAGCGACCCCATTGCAACGAATCTTATCTTTACCGTACTGTGCAGCAATGTACCGGGTAAGATTTACAACGGCTGCCTTAGAGGCTCCATAAGCAGAGCGAACGGTATCGCCTGCGAATGCATATCGGTTCGATCTTTTTCCTATTATCTCAAATGAGGGGTACTTTAATTCGTATTCACATTAATATAGAGGAACTGTTATCTCAAAAAAACCGCTTGCAGACACTCTGCAGCGGTATGTACGAACTCAATTATTGTAGATCATTAATAGAGACCGGACCTTCTTTCATGAGATAAGCTACAATTTCAGCCTCTTGCGTGTATTGCCCTTCGCCTTGTAGAACGGCTTGATAACAAACATCATTCTCTTTCCAGAAGTAACTTACATTATCGCTGTCGTTAGGCATACTAAATGATCCACCGATTGTGTAACTTTCCGTTCGTAACGCTTCTTGACCGTCAATCATAACGGGACTAAGCTTAACCGTATTCTTTTGACCCTCCACTTGGATATAGGTTACCTCACCGAAGCCATTCCTCACTTCCTCAACTCTCATAGGACGACTACTCTTCGCACTATTTCGATCGAAGACTTGGTAAAAGTCTGCCTGATTGCCGCTCTTCATTTCATCATATATACCCTTATCCTTGATCTGCGAAAATTCTACACCTTGGATGCCTGATGTAGATGACTCTTCCCGATCATACTGAATTGCAAGTAATCTTCGTCTATAATCGGTATCGTCCTTCGGATAGCTAAAATTCAGCTTAAGCGTCACATAGGCCTTGCTAGCTTTAAATGAACCCGGAATTAGCTGTGGAAATTTCGGTGTGAATCCGATGCTCTCTTTAGCCAGCTCTATATCCCCTGTATCGTAAATATTAGCCATCATCATATGATCATGATTAACATCACGATCTAATAAACGCTGATCAGGATACGTCATTGAAGCCATCACATCTTGTAACGCCTTATCATTTAAGGTGAAGTGTTCCTCGATCTGATACCTTACTCCTTCGTCCAACCAAAGATAATAATAGCGTTCTTCGTTTCTACTGTAAGTTAGAGTCAGCTTAATCGCATCATGACCCTGCAGACGAAGTGATTCTTTCTGGATATGAACGCTACTATCCTCTGTCTTACCCTGATTCTCCCATGCTTCAATATCAGCAGCTGCCTCTTCCAGCCCCTTGCCATCTTGATATGCTTTAATAATAAAGCTTCCAAAACTGCTGTTGATCCCAGTCCATGCTGTGAACGTCATCCTTACCTGATCCCCTGTATGTCCCTGTCCCTGTTCCTGTACCGTACCTGCTGGAAGAAGATTAACCTCTTCAAACGTAAATCCTGAAGGTAAATTTCCAGGAACTTTAAATTTGAAATTCGCTACATCGACTGCTTTGGACATATTATCATAGGTCCAGAAAGTGGAGTCGAATAGGACACGCCCTGTTGGTGACCAGAAGGAGTTACTCTCTGTCTTGGCCGTGGGAGACGGCACATCACTCTTCGCATTGGTCAGCGTAACTGCACTGATTAGCGCGAGACATACCACGGCAATGAGGGATAGCCTATAGGAACCTTTTCGAAAAGACTTGATCATGGTTATTCTCCTTATAATTTGACGTTTCGGATCATGACCATAGAAATACAGGAGATGAGGTTGATCTCTTCTCACAGATGAATGTTTGACCAAAGTAATCATCGTCATGCCATAGGACAGTGCTTCTGCTTCCCCTAAGGTCTCAAGTACACAAGCATCACAGGCCAGCTCTCGATCTGCCTTCATCTGTTTGACCGTCATCCACACGACTGGGTTCATCCAATGAACGGCGAGCAACAGACTACCTATAAAATTCCAGACGACGTCTCGGCGCTTATAATGAGCTAGCTCGTGGGCAAAGATATGGTACAGCTGCGTCTCATTCAGGTGTTTGTCCATCCCCTCAGGAATATAAATCCATGGCCGAATCAGACCTGCAATATATGGACTTCTCGCATACCTGCCCGTATACAAAGGAATCGACCTCTGTATACCGAACTGTCTCCTACAATCATCCAGCGCAGCTACAATCTGCTTATCGGTCACCCTTTGGTATGATCTAAATGTTCTTCTCATTACGATTTGATAAGCCACTAAATACAGTAAAACTACGCTTACCCCAATGATCCATACCACAGCGGCCACTTGAAAGTATAAAGGATAATTCACTTTTTCAGGTTCTGTTGTACTCCCCGTATAAACTTCTCTTACTTCTGATGATTGCCTATTCAGATTCAATTCCGCTGGTGATAATTCTTGGTTCCCCTCACGCCAAGATGGAATATCCGTTGTTATCTGACTTATTTCCGGCTTCATTAGGGTGCTTGCGGAATTTTGCATACCGCCTATCCAATCCACCGCATTAAAAACACTCATAGAACTGCTAGGAAGGACAGGTAACAGTAGTCTTAGTATGACAATGAGCCACAGCATCTGACGGATCCGCGGGTTCAGGTGACGGTTGAACAACTTTTGTACCAGCATCACCAGTAGCGCCACTGCTCCTGCCATCAAAGTAGAATTACAGAACCATAGAAACACATTACATAGTATCGTCATAGGTTACCTCATCATAGTGGATTGTCTGTAAGATCATAATAGTCGTCATTCCTCGTTTTTCTTTTCTTTCTTATCCAATAAGATCTGCTCCAATCTTTCAATCTCTTGATCCGATAAATGCGCCTCTTCCAGGAAATTTGTGACAAGGATCGCTTCTGCCCCACCAAACACCCTTTTCAGAAAAGACTGACTCTCAGCTTGAACGCATTCCTTCTCTGAGACTAGTGGGTAATATAAATAACTTCGGCCTGATTTCTCAAACCCGATCGCCTTCTTCTTCAATAATCGGTTGATAAATGTTCTTACCGTCTGATCGCTCCACACAATCATGCCCGGAAGTTGGCTTAAAATTTGTTCTGTCTGAATCGGATGACTCTTCCAAATCACCTTCATAATTTCCCACTCTGAGTCGGTTATCTTAGGAATATCCTTCATATGCTAGCCTCCAAATTACTTACATCTCTAATTATTACAATTGTAATATATCACATATTGGTAACTATTACAATTGTAAATTTAATAATCGGCCTTCACACATAGGGTGCATTAAACTAATATCTTTCTTCTTCATTTGAGTATCATTATGTACTTATTGACACATGACTTTTCTGAAAGTATAATAGTCAAATCATAATTACTTTAATTATAGTAATCAAAATTAAATATAATAAGAGGTGTAGTTGTAAGTGAAAAATTTCCTTACCATGTTAAAAAATGGTTCCGTAATCGGCGGTATTACCATGGTCGTCTTTTATCAAATCGTTATGATATCGGTCTTTATGGGCGGGTATTCTGCAATCCCTAAGAACATCAGTAAATTGACGATTGCTATCGTCAATGAAGATGCCACTGCAGGAAAAGAAATTGCACAACAGTTCGAGAAACAACTTCCTTTTCATATCGTTTCAGATCTGAAGTTAGATGAGGCCAAGGAAGATTTAGATAATCGTGATATTCATATGATTGTCCACATTCCAGCTGACTTCACACAATTGCTATCCAAGCAAGGTGAGCATCCTCAGATGGACTTCTTCATTAACCAATCTAATTCTGCAATGATCTCCAGCACCATGCAGACTGTATCTTCACAGATCGCGGCTAATTTAAATCAACAGTTTGCTATTCAGGGCGTTCAAGGCATACTAGAAGGAATGAAAATGCCTACTGATCAAGCTAAAGAGCTTGCCGCAGATATTCCAGTAAAAATGACATCTAATATTGTGAATACCAACCCAACTCCAGCTGGAATGCACAACCAAATGGCTCCATTCTTCTTGACGATGGTTAATTATACAGGGGCTATGATCTTCTCCATGATGATTGTAGGTGCAATCAACTTCCTTAAAGCTAAAATGGGTAGAGCGCAAGCATTCTGGTCTTCTCAAGCTGTCATTGCTGTCGTTTCTTTGATTGCGCCACTTGTTGGGATCACCATTTATTTCTGTATTCAAGGCGGATACGGTGCAGAAACCTTCATAAAGGTATGGCTGTTACATTCACTCGAGTTGTTCGCAGCTATTCAGTTTATGTCCATCTTCAGTTTCTTGTTAAAAGAGAAGGCTATCTTCATCAATTTGACATTTATGCTGATCCAAACCATTAGCAGTGGTGCCACTGTGGACTATGATATGATGCCTGGATTCTTCAAATTCTTAAGTCACATTTCTATCATGTTCTATACCGTGCAGACTGATTTCAGCCTCTTCTTTGGAGGCGGCAAGACTACCCAGCATCTCACGGGTTTAATTATTATGGCCCTAGCGTCCTTCTTAATCGCTGGCCTGTCCTATTTATTAACATCTCCAGTCTCTAAGGATGAGAGTATTACACCCACCACTGCATCTTAAGCTATAATGAAAGAACTAAATATATGATGGATGATTAACCAAGTACGACAAGACTTAGAAATCCGTCAGATGTATACTAAGAGCCAGCTACTCATATCGAGTATGCCGGCTCTTAGTATGTACAAAAGGGAGGATAACTGAATGTCACTTCGAGTTTTTATATTGGGAGTTCTATGTAAAGAAAATCATCACCCATATGATATAAAAAAAATGTTCAAACGCGATAATATGGAGGACGTGTACAAGATCAACGACGGAAGCTTGTATTATACTTTTGAAGTACTGCTCAAAAAAGATTGTATTGAAAAGATTGAAGTCCTACGTGATGAGAATCGTCCAGAGAAAACGACCTATGGCATTACAGATAAAGGACGGGCAACGCTAGAACAGGAAATTTACACGAACTTCAAGAACTTCAAAGATATCCAGTCTCTATACTCATCCACACTCTTTCTAAAATACACCGATTTAACTAAACTTGGTTTTATCATTGAAGAAGGTATAGCAAAAGTACGAGATAAAATACAGCGGAACCATGACGAATGGGACATCCTCAAACAAGATACACCTCAAACCGTTCACTTTATACGAGATCATGTTCTTAGACAAATGGAGCTCGAAGTAGAGTGGTTGGAGAAGTTACTGTTGCATGTACGTGGCCATGAGAGGATGTAGCTGCATTAGGCTCTACTATTTCATCTAAACAAAATAGCAACCCGATGACTGATACCTGTCTCGCACCTCGTAGCCCATTAGATTGGGTTCTTCATGCTAAAATATCGCTACATAACAATACTAGGTTATTTCATCATTGATAAAAGAAAGGTTGCCTTTTTCATCATGAATACTTCTCACAGTATCAACAGGACACAAGCAGTTAAAGAACGGTTTCCTATTTCCATCTTAGCTCTTACAGTAGGAGCCTTTGCGATCGGTATGACTGAGTTTGTGATTATGGGTCTTTTGCCCAATGTGGCTTCAGATTTAAATGTCAGTATTTCATCAGCGGGCCAACTCATTACAAGTTACGCCCTTGGGGTAGCGATCGGCGCACCTATAATGACGATCCTTACCCGCAAAATCCCGCAAAAGATGCTGTTAAGTCTGCTCATGGTTCTATTCATTCTGGGCAATGGTATCTCTGTAATCGCGCCAAACTATACTGTTCTGATGGTCGTTCGCATCATTACGGCATTAACACATGGTACTTTCTTTGGAGTAGGTGCGGTCATCGCCTCCAATCTTGTACGCCCGGATAAGCGAGCTGGAGCCGTATCCATTATGATGGCGGGTTTAACAATTGCGAATATTATTGGTGTTCCACTAGGTACTTTTATCGGACAACACTTAGGATGGCGAGCTTCGTTTGGTACGATTGCCATCATCGGAGTCGTAGCCCTCATCGGTATACTTATGTTTATTCCGCAAATTCGGTTGGATAAACCGGCAAGTCTATCCAAGCAGATCCATGCCCTCATTCAGCCCAAGTTACTGTTGTACCTGCTAATTGGGGCACTAGGTAATGCAAGTTTATTCACCGTATTCACTTATATTGCACCATTACTTCAACAGGTATCTGGCTTTGCTGAACATAGTATTACCTGGATTCTGGTCTTGTTCGGGTGTGGCGTTACCATCGGCAATATCGTCGGCGGAAAACTTGCCGACTGGAAGCTGACACCTTCCATACTAGGGATTTACCTTGTGATATGTGTCATCCTTACCGTCTTCACCTTTACGGTACATAGTCCTGTAGGTGCCGTAGTGACTGTATTCTTCTGGGGTGTTGCTTCCTTCTCTGTTATGCCGGGACTGCAAGTACGAATCATGAGCCTAGCGCAGGAGGCCCCCGCACTTGCCTCTACCACCAGTCATTCGGCCGGTAATCTAGGCAATGCTACGGGCGCATTCATTGGCGGGTGGGTTATTACCCAGATGGGTCTAACATCCCTCCCTTGGGTTGGCGCAATCCTTGTTGGGCTGGGGCTACTACTCGGAATAGCCAGCTATATTACAGAACGCAAACAAAGTGTGGCGTAACTGGTGTTCATAACAATATAAGCCGAGTATAATTGAAACTACCTTCTTATATAAAAACAGTTTACAGCCCAGCTTCTCAATGAATCTGGGCTGTAAACTGTTTCAGGATAAATTAAATACCGTACCCCTTCAATAGTTCACGTGATCTCGTCGCGTAACAAGGTTAATGAAGAACAAGGGATATATCAATAGATACAAATTAACCACCCACCACGTAATATCGAAATCTTGACTGAACGACCAGAAGGCGATTGCCTGCAGACCAGAACAGAAGGTCAACACTAGCGACGTCAATGCAAATCCCTGCCAGGCTGAACGTTTCTTTCGAAATAAATACAAGCTGTACAGACCTGTCAGCGAAATTATAATATCTAGTGGAAAGAACGACCAGTTCCAAGCTATGATAATCGGGTTATCGTAATCTTTAAAGGCCCAACTTGTAGGAATAATATGAAGATATGTAATAATCCAATATACAATAAATCCAATATCGGTAATAAGAAAAAAAGGTTTTAGACGTTTCATCCTGTTCCTCCAACGATACATTTTTTTGCTAACCAGATAGATAATGACCTCGGATTCCGTATCTTTTTACTTGACGGACGGACTGACCACGGACTTCTCTACGACAGCCTTCTCTTCCGTAAGGTTCAGTGTGACAACTCCAATGATAATTAGTGCAATGGATAATACCTTCGCCAAGTTGATACTCTCGCCAAAATACAATAACCCAATAAGTGTAATGATCACGATTCCCATACCTGACCAGACGGCATAAGCGACAGAAACCTGAATATTCTTCAATGTCAACGTTAGAAAAACAAGACTGCAGACATAGAAAAACACGAGTAACACACTAGGTTGCCATTTGGTTAACCCCTCCGACAACTTCATACTTATCGTCCCAGCTACTTCAAAAAGAATTGCCAAACATAAATAAATCCAATGCATTTGAACCCTCAACCCCTTTCCGGCTGTTGTGCGGAAATGCCATACAGCAGAATATCCACTACCGATTGCAGAATATCTCCCATCGTCAATTCATCTTTCAAAGAAGACGACGCATCATAGATTTGGTTAATTGCTCCCAAGTACAGTTCAATAAATAGTGACATATGGATGTTCCTGATCACACCCCGTTCTATCCCTTGTTTCATAAGTTCCAGAACAATCGACCATTCCTCCTTTAGGAAGGAGTCAAGCATCTTCCATTGGTCATAATGGTAATGCTTCAGTTCAGATAATAGATGAGTACCCATCCTTGCAAATTCCGTAGGGATGGACACCAGGATTTGCTCAATTTTATGTAATTCGTCAAGCTGAACGTCTGCTGCGATTTGCATTTCTTTTTCTTTAATCTCTAGGATCAGTCGATGAATGACCTGTTCAATAATGTCATCTTTAGAAACGAAATGATCATAAATGGTTCGCTTACTGATCGCAATCCGCTTGACCAGGTCGCTCAGAGTAAAGTTGAAACCCCTTTGCTGAATTAACGATATTGTTTCGCTAATAATTCTTTCTTTCATATCACGCCCCCCTTGGTACCGAAAGTAACATATCGGTATCATTGGTATTATATATCATTTTCTCATTAAATAATCCAATATTTCAATTTTTCCTAAGGTTGTTTTAGGATCGGAAGATATCTTATCTGACGTCCGGAGACGTTGAAAGAGTCTTTGCAGCACATCCAACTAATATCTACATAGATAAATATGGACATATGTACTATGATGAAATCAAAAGAATCATAGGAGGAATAACCTTGAAAATCGTTGTATTCGGAGCCTCAGGAGGCGTGGGACAAGAAGTCGTGCGGCAGGCGCTAGAGGCCAACCACGAAGTAAGGGCATTTGTACGAAATCCTGATAAAATCTCTATCCAACATCCCCATTTGACCCTTATTCAAGGGGACGGACTGGACAACAACGCAGTCAGTCATGCCATCCAAGGACAGGATGCCGTCGTATGCTGCGTAGGGAATAGAGGGATGGGAAAAACGACGTTAATGTCAGATATCACACGTAATTTGGTACAAGGCATGGAGCAGAATGGTGTAACTCGAATTGCGTACGTTGGATCAGCAGGTATTCATAAAGAATTACAAGGTATCATCGGCTCCATCGTCGGATTCATGCTAAGGAATCCACTGGCGGATCACCGCAGATCTTATGAACATCTTCAGAACAGTAGTCTGCAATGGACGATAGCTCGGCCCATGCAGTTAACGAACGAGGCTAGAACTGGAATTTATCGTGAATCTGAAACGGGTATTGCCAGTCGGGGACAGAAGATCTCTAGAGCAGATGTTGCTCATTTCCTACTTAAGTCTCTTACAGAAGACTCCTATATTAATCAATCTATCGGACTTGTCTACTGAAGTCACGCTAGACTTGACTATGCGAATTATCCCCATAAGTGCAGCAGCTTTAGATAAATATACGGAAATATGGTTTGGCACTTGTGTATCCTATGGACCTACAAATTTCAATCCATATTCCCCTAATTTGTATATGAGAATATCATCTTCATGATTTTCATGAAATTAACGCATTTGATATTCGGCTATTTTATAATTTTAAACGAGGCCTTAATCGTTTTTACATCCTTAGACATCGTCAGATAGTCCTCCATTGCCTTTTCATCACTTGAATCATACTGGACATCGGTTGGTGGATGATAAATGTACACATTGTTTCCTTTTTCGCCCACTTTTTCCGCAGGAATCATACCACTAATATCTGCCTCATTAGCTTGCCAAAATTCTTTAGACCATACCGAGATCGTGAATAACGTCCCCGTTTTAGTTACTTTATTAATAAAATCAAGATTATGACCTGCACGGTCAGATACCCTGTCCCTCACCTCATATTTCCCCTCCCAACTCTTAGGAAGGGTGAGCGTGAAGTTATATGTAGTATTCTGATAAGTGATGCTAGCGGCAGTCGCTCCGATCATGATCCCTGTGTCACCCGAGTCCCTTAGGGAAATATCCGAAATGGCCCAATAATCAACCGATTCACGTTTTATCTTGTCCACCGTAATGGAAGCACTGCCCGTTCCAATCGTTTCCGTCATCACCACGAGTGGATAATCAAATGAAAATTCAACTTTATCAGGCGTTAGTTGCTTGGAATGCAGTTGTGTGGCTTCGACTTCTCCCATATGCGGACTAGAGCCACCGGTTACCCAGAAATTATCTTCGAATTCTTGCTTGGTATTCTGGCGGAGAGTCGGCGATAATACCGCATACTGCATTGCACCACTTCTCTTTTGTACTCCCTTGATCCAGGTCTGAACTGCTTCTTCTGCAGAGCCTGCGCTCAGGGCATTCTCCAGACTATTCACTTGCATAGACACATTGGATGATTCAGGCATAGTCACGTAGATGCTGTTATCTTTATAAGTCAATTTTCCACGAAATTGTTCCACTATAGACCTCAAGGATACCATCGTTGTTCCTTTGTCCACATTCAACTTAAAGGCACTGCTAGCAAATTCTACATTATTGATAAAAATCCGTACACCAGGTGATACAGCTAGAACCGAGCCTGATAAAATCATGGATCCGACACACGCAGCAATCAAGACCTTCCAGTTCCTTTTCATGGATAATCCCTCCATTATTTTTATTGTTAATAATTGTAACCTATACATAATATAGACTGGCTTGAGGCGATACAAGTTTCAAGTTTGATATTACATTGCAATTCCCGTGTTGTCTGCGATGCTAGATTAAGCACGCTTCCTTGTTGGAAGCAAAAAAGCCTAGAGTGATGTCCTCAGGCTTTCAACTCTTGATTATTTAGTTGGAGTCTATCTTTTAATTAAATATGTTCATCTTCATTCTTACACAGTTGGATTGCATCCTCCCACGTCATCGCCAAACGCAGGATATCCTCTTCATCCAATTCCGCCCCTATTTGAACTTCAATACATTCAAGTGCCGTAATAGCCTTCACTGCATGCTGGGCACCACAAGGGATTTGTATTACATCTCCGGTTTGAATAGAGAATCGTTTGTTGTCCAAGATCACCTCTCCGAATCCTGAAATAATGGTCCATATCTCTGTTCTCTTTCGATGCATATGATAACTTATATTTTTTCCTGGCAACATATTCACTTTCCTCGTCAAAGCTTCTGTTCCGTCACCAACTAACTTAGAATGGTCCAATACCAGAGTTGTCCCCCATCTTTTTTCCTCGTATCTGGGTCTTTGCTGGGCCTTCTGAAGCTTATTTTTTATTTGATTGGAATTACTTTTACTTGCAACAAGAATCCCATCTGGACTTGCGGCTACAATAATATTAGATACATCGATAACCTGAATTGGATATGAAAGCTCGTTAACTAGATGTGTATTGATGGAATCATTAGAAATTTGCCCTGCACCGACAACACTACTCTCGAAATGGCTCGACAGTGTATCCCAACTTCCAAGATCCTTCCACGATCCATTATACGGAATAACCACAGAATGACTTGTTTTCTCGACGACCTCATGATCGAAACTCAGCTCTGGAAACTGCTCATAATGAAGAAGATATTCATCATAATCCGTAGGTAGACTCTTGTTCTTCATAAATGACAGCATGAACTTTAAAGAAAACGCGAAGACACCGCAATTCCACAATGCTCCCCTATTAATGAGTCGTATGGCATGCTGCTCATCGGGCTTTTCTACGAAATGAGTGACGAATAAGTATTCTGTATTTTCGTTACGATCGGAATTAGGCACAATATAACCATATTGATCGGACGGATATTTAGGTACAGTTCCAAGAAGAGCTAGTTCAGCCTGGGATTGAGATAAGACATCGGGAAATGTATGAAGTAGCTGAAAGAATGCCAACTCCGCGAATGAATCAACCGGAAGAACACATATCGTTTCGTTCGGATCCACATTCATCTGTGAATGAAAGTAACTTGCAGCTAGTGCAATGGCCGTGAACGTTCCCTTCTTGTGCGGCTCACCGAGGATCGATATCCCAGCATCGACATAGTTTTGTGTAATCTCAACTTGGCTTTTATGTGTAACGATCAAGGCAGACTGAAGTAATCCTACTGCATCCAATTGTCTGCACACTCTTTGAATCATCGACTCCTTACTGCCATCGTCAGATCTGAGCAGTTTAAGAAATACTTTAGATCTAATCTCATTGGAGAGCGGCCAAAGTCTTTTTCCTGAACCCCCAGACAATAGAACGATTCTCACAATGTATCCCTCCCCCTTCAGAAAAGATGTGTAGTATCCTATGATTCTATGACTGATATTTTCTAGTCAGCATGACTTTTTCTATCGCTTGTTTCAAGGAATACCCCGCCCTATCCCAAGATAGTTTAAGCACATCCTGCCTACCTTTACGCCCCTTTTCCTTACATAAAAGAGGGTTACTATAAGCTAATCTCATCTTATGTCTTAAACTACGAATATCCACTTCCGCCCAACGCTGTCCCTTTTGTGCAAACAAACTACGAAACTCACGTGATATCGATTGTTTACTATTCATTCTAGTCGCAGGATTACTTAATTTATAAGGCACTAAGAATGAATTGCTACTGTTTAAGAAATCCATGTGCCCTCCCCATCCTGTCGCGATGACAGGGGTACCGCTGGCTAACGATTCAAGAAAAGGTAACCCCACTCCTTCTCCTCGGGTAGGTAGAACAAACGCTTGACCTCGTGTATATATCCCCTTTAGCTGCTGAGCATTCAGATGTCGGGCTGTAAGTATAATCGGCGCTGTTTGCTTTCGGATGCCAAGTCTCACTTTGTAACGCTGAATTTTATTCCGAATCCATTGTTCATTTTCATATGCCGCATATCCGTTAGTCTTAATGACCAGAACGACATGATCTGCAGCTGAAAACTCTTCCCAGTAGGCTCTCAACAAGGCCTCCGGGTTTTTCCGATGTTGAAATCCAAACACAGACACAAAGGCAAATTTACCATTTGCTTCTCGCAAATGTATTGGCTTATTGGCAGGAGAATACATCGATGTATTCACCCCGTGCGGAACGATGAATATAGGAACACGAACACCGCTATTTAGCATAGCCTGCTTATTCTGTTGGGAAGGCACGCATACCGCATCATATTTATTCATATAGGGCACCCAGCGATTAGGTATTCTACTTGTCTCCCAAACCGTATTCAGAATGATATGGTTGAAATTAGCTCTTTCTTTCTTGAAGTTAATCGTATGAGGAGGATAATGGTAGATTAACACTTTATTTTTGCGATTCGTGACACCTCCGTTCAATCCAGTACCCACCTTGATGTTCACACCTTGTCGCTTCAAGGCCTGCACATAGGCTCTGCTCGCTATGCCGAGGCCTGAAGCTTTGTGTACAGGACCTTTCCATACCACTTGATAGTTTTGAAAGTTTGTCATTTCTTCCCCACCGTCGGTCTCGTTGTATAGTCTTTACGTTTGTGGAAGGAGATCGACCTATATTGGTGAGATAAGCTTTCAACTCTTGATTTCGATGCTTGCATTACATTCATATTCAGACTTTTGTTCTGAGCTTTCTTAAGAATGAGACTCTTCCGATCCGTAGAATGGAGGAAGTTTGCGTACGTTTCAAATTCCGAGAAAGCAAACTGCTTCGTTAAATCCATACTCCGTAATATCGCAGAATGCCAGCTCGTATGATGTTTTGCTACAATAGCCTTTTTTAACTGTATAAGTCTAGATTTCTCAAACAGCATATAATGAGTTACAAAAGATGTCTTCGAGGAGCGTTTTCTCCCCATTAGTTTACGATAGGTTGCGAAATATTCACTTCTGCTCCAGTTACGGCAATAAAAAACGGTCTTGTTACCGGACCTAAAAATATGAGGGCGAATTAACACCGTATCTGCATCCATCACCAAAAAAAAGTCTGAGGAACTCAAAGTGTCCCCATTCAATTTCAATAATTGTTGAAACAGCCACCCTGAGCGATCCCATGTTCTTGAACGGTAATTAATATTTTTTTTAGTAATAGGGAGCACTGTATCCTCATCGATGAACTTGCATTTTTTTCTAACACATAAATCCATGATTCTTTTCTTTCTCGGGGCAACAATCATAATCTTACCAATCGGGTGCATCACAAATTTCCTTGCCGCATCAATGACAAAGGGAAGTGTCCCTAAATCCTTTTCAATTGCGGGAATTAAGATATCTATTTTTGTCTTACTGCTTAATTGACTTTTTTGCGGGATTGGCATCGTTTCAACTCCACCTATCAAGTATTTGCTATATGATATGTCTTACCAAAACAGATGGATTGGGCAATCAGAAGTAGTATTCACGAGGGAAATATCTAAATAATATATAACGATAAAGATGGACCGCCGGGTATGGAAAGCCTCTCTTGGGTTCTATCCTGGTTCTAGCAATGTAATTTCAGGGAATGGATTGAATGCTTGTAGCGCATTCGAAGCCCGCATCGACAGTAAAGACAGTGTTAGCGAGACCGGAGACGCACGATCTGCTAGTCATGTCCAACCGCATATCTTATAATGAAAGTAAGAGACGAAGAACGTTTAAAAGAAAAGACAAAGGATACAATGAGTATACTGAATGACTAGGAAGGTGATTGTTCGTGAACTTTCAAGAAATTGACTTGAAGAAAAAAAGATTAGATCAAGCTCGGATCAAGCTCGCCCCCTACCTATCCATTCAGTGAAGTCACTATTAAATCATGTGCTAATTGACTGGACCTACAATTCAAACGCAATTGAAGGAAATACATTGACTATTTCCGAAACGAAAGTGGTATTAGAAGGAATACACGATGAAAATGCGGGTATCTATCGAAAAGAAAATGTCTTAATCGGGGGCGCGTCCCATCGTCCACCAGACCATGTAGTCGTTCAGGAGTTAATGGAGCGTTTTGTTGAAACGGTTGAAAACGAATGGTCAACATGTCATCCAGTAGAACGTGCAGCTAAAGTTCATGCGGAATTTGTGAAAATTCATCCATTCATAGATGGAAATGGACGGACTTCCCGGTTGCTGATGAACTATGAATTAATGAAAGCTGGCTTCCCTCCTGCTGTTATCAAAGCAAATAATCGTGCACAATATTACGATGCATTGGATCATGCACATACAACTGGAAACGATGAACTATTTATTCAATTAGTCAGTACTTCTGTAAATGAAAGTTTAGACCTTTGGTTAAGCGTTATCTAAAGCAGATCAGCTCAACCCCATACAAAAAGGCTGCCGAGTTAACCCGACAGCTTTTTTTGTAAATCCGTTACGGACTCAAAGTTGTGAAGCAACCTTTCCACGTCTGCCCACCTGCATCTGTTTATACACCTCATCTGAGATCTCTTTCAATGTGGTCTGATGCATTAACTTGTAAGTACTCGCTTTAAGATAATCCGTTTCGTCAATTTTTCCCTTCTCAAGAATCTGATCTAGTTTCGGAAGCCGAAAATCTTTAATAGGCAAATAAGCAAGAATAAGATTGTCCGTATCCGTTCTAATCATGATTTTAACTCCTAATAAACGGGGGAAAAACAGCGATCTATAATGAAGTTTAATCACTAAGTCTTCTTGCTTCGCATTTCTTATTATCGGTATATTACTGGGTAAAGAAACGAAGGTTACAATTTGTTCAAAGGAATACTCTGATTCCAGGGTATGAAACCCATGAGTCCTTGTTAATCTTCTAGTAACTGACCTTAATTCCATACCGTAAAAGAATCTGCCGCTCACCACAATGATGGATATGAAAATCACAAAGACTATAATAACGCTGAGTCCAGTCATCATTCTCCAATCCCTTCTCATGAAACAACTTTATTTCTCCCAGCTTCTTTAGCCTTGTACAGTGCCTTATCTGCTGTATTTACTAGATCAAACGGGGTGGATGATTGAAATTCCACAGATGAAGCAACGCCTAGACTAATGGTTAAGCAACCTAATGGCTGCTTTTCTCCACATGGAAACGACGTACTTTCTACATTTACACGAATTTGTTCCGCAACCCTAATCGCTGTTTCTTTCGTCGTATGAGGAAGAAGAATGACAAACTCCTCTCCGCCAAATCGAAATGCTAAATCATGCTCCTGTATGGAATTTCGTATGACATCCGCTAGTTGAATTAATACTTGATTACCAAGCAGATGACCATTCGTGTCATTATAGTGTTTAAAGCAATCGATATCTAAGAGGATCAGAGATACTGTCCCTTGCTGACCAAGTGGCAAGTGTTGATCCAATGAGGTCTGAAAAGCTCGCTGATTGAGTAGTCCTGTTAATCCATCTTTATGTGCCATATCCTCAATTTTGGCGTACAAATGAATATGCTGTATAGCTATAGCAGCTTGAGTCGCCAGTGGAATCACACTGTCCACATCATTCGCAGTAATCGATTTTTTATTCACAGGATTATCAATAATGAGAACCCCCACCTTGACACTCTGACTAATTAAAGGAAAAACAACCAGCTCACTCATGTTGAATTGATCTGTAAATAGCTGAAGCGCTATATCGTTCTCATCGATCTCACTGATATGTAGCGGGCTTCCGCTTTCCAAGGTTTTGTATAGAAAATTAGGCTCCTCTAATGAGATATCAAGCTCTTTTACCCGTTCATTGAGCAATAAGTCAGCAGACTTTTCAGTTTCCTTGATTTCAATTAAGTCTACGAGTTTATACTTATTCTTGGTGATTCTATCCCATACCGCATAACCCTCTTCAACCGTCATCGGACCCGTGCCAATCGTTCCTTTTAATCTTGTCCCACTTTCATCAATCAGTAGAATCATTGCCCTATTAAACCCTAGACCATGACCCGCAGTCACGGACGTTAAGATGGTTCGCAACAACTTCTGTAAATTAAGTGTTTGTTGCATCGAGAAACTTACTTCTTTAAAAACATTTAATTGCTTAGAGTTCTCAGAGAGTTTTCTTAACCAAGCATCACTTTCTACTTGAATATTTCTTATATAATCGGTGATTAAATATACAACCGTCGCAAATATCAAATAACTGAATAGAATGAATAAATCGCTTTCATCTGTATGCATAAATAAAATAAGCCAAGCTGCACAAGCACTTACTGCCCCCCCATAAGTATGAAAACACACCACCGAGACGCCAATAAACACTAACATTATCCAATTTGTATGTATGAATTCAAATAATAATCCTTCTATCTCTACTAACACAAGACTCGATACAATAAGGATCCATTTATTAAGAGCCTGACTACCTTTAAAGCGACAATAATTAGTAATGACTGCAATCATTACTGTAAAAAGAGTTAATTGGATATATGACGTAATCATCAGCAACCACTCCTGATCCTTAAGTAGTAGATATTTAAACCTACAACCATTGTACCATTTTTGATATGAAATTCCTCGATTATTTTAGGTGTTATTTCCTAATTTCCCATAAAAGTAAGAACATCGTTTAGATACTGGAATAATAGCGTATAAGCCCCCTCTATCTGTTGGTTCATCCTATAAAAGACTGCTTTGCAAAGCCTTCTCGAGACGATAACGAGCCGGGGTATTATTCATCCACAACTTAAACAAATAATGGAATCTTGTAAGGTCGTGAATCCCGACGCGAGAGGCGATATCCGCGATAGTGAGGGAAGCTAATGAAGGATCGGATAGCAGTCTACAACTGCGGTCGATCCTTTCCTTTTGAATTAGAGTGGATAGAGAACGTCCTGTGTGTATACTCACAATTCGTTGGAGTTGTCTCTCACCAAGCCCAATGTGCTGAGCAATAGCGGTAAGCGTTATTTTCTCCTGCAGATGCCCTCGTATATACCGATTAATCTTCTCCACTTTCTCGGTGACAGGATCCACTATTTCTTGTTCTCGATTCAGAGCACGTTCCATCCCGATCAACAGCTGGAGGAGCAGTCCGCATAACATCGTCTCATACCCCATATGTTTCTGCTGAAACTCCTTATGTAAGGACTCGAATAAATGACCGAACTCGCCAGACAACTCCCGCATTTGAATAAAGCGGTCTGTCTTGGCATTAATATGTTCGAAGAGATAAAGACCATACTCAACAGGCAAAATGGAGGTTAGAAACCTAAAAATTTTCTCATCGAAAATACAGTTTCCTATAATGAGTGGGTCTTTGGGATGATGGGCAGAGGGTCGAAAAATATGGGATACGCCAATAGGTAGAAAAAATAGATCCCCCTTCTTCACGCGAATGGTGTGATCCTCTATATAATGGAAGCCGTTCCCTTCCCATACGTAACAAATTTCAATAAAGTCATGTTCGTGCTCTGGCAATTCAAACTCCTCAAACACCCGATTAACATACAGGGAAAGACCATCCGAGAAAAACTGCTCTCCTCTTTCTACCCTAGGACTTGGCTTCTTCATATGATCTCATCCTTCACCATGCAACTGAAATACTACAATGTCATCATATACCTATACAAAGTCGCATTCAACCCATAACATCTAGGTGTGAGTATTTTATAATCAGAGTAATTCCAATAGACAGGTAGGCGAGAAGCACATGATGAACAGAGATTGGCAAGCCCAATGGATATGGGGTGATGGCGAAGCAAGTCCCCGAAATGAATGGAGATGTTTCCGCAAGACGTTTGATGTACCTCCTGATGTTGAACCTTCGGGAACGCTTCGGATTACCGCGGATTCTCGTTACGTATTGTTTGTGAACGGTACACAATTAGGTCGGGGACCTGTTCGTTCATGGCCGTCCGAGCTCTCCTATGACACTTACGATGTTGGTCACTTACTGAAAGCAGGCCAAAAGAATACAATATCCGCGCTGGTACTACATTTCGGGGTATCGACATTCTACTATGTACGGGGAAGAGGCGGACTGCTAATCGATCTTGCATATGAGGATGGAACCGTAGCCGTTTCTACAGACGCAACATGGAAGACGTCCCGTCACCTAGGCCAGGATCCTCATGCACCTCGAATGTCCTGCCAACAAGCCTTTTCCGAATCCATCAATGCTTCGGCTTGGGACGATCATTGGATACTTGGAGATTATGATGACTCGACTTGGGATCCTGCCGTTGTTCTAGGCCCAGTAGGTATGGAACCTTGGACGACAGTGAAGCCACGCGATATCCCTATGTTAACGGATGAAACTGTCTACCCAGTGCGTGTAGAATCACTAGCGAAAGTACGGACTTTCAGCCTTTCCACGGCAATTGACGTGCGTAATGCACTTATCACAGGTAGCGAGGATCACGCTAATGTTCTTCAATTTACAGGATATGTTGCGACAACACTACGAGCGAGTCAAGCTGGCAAGGCTACGATTGGATTTCTTGCTTGGGGAGAATGCATGCGTGCTTGCTCTCTCAATGGGGAACAAGTAGCAGACAGTCAATATTACGGCACTGAACCCGAACGCTATGTAGACCTTGAACTGCATCAAGGGGACAATTTACTGATCATTGACGTTTCAGGAGGCGTACATACAGGTAAACTACAAATTGGCGTGTATGCCAATGACCCTATTATATTATCGTTTACCTCTCCAAACTCGAAATTATCAGGAGAGTCTGCGTTCTGCAGCATCGGTCCTTTCGACCATGTCATGCTCCTTGATCATCAAGAAAATCGTCCGCTAGACTGGGATCACCCCGTATACAAAGAGTTATTAGGGCTCGTTAAGAAGGCAGAAGATCTCGATTCCTACAGTGCATGGTTACGCCCGATTGAGCAGAAGTATATATCAGATGTGGATGTCTTCAGCCTCTGTGTGTGGAGAAAGGAAAACATCAAGTTCGCTGTACCTGCTCAGTTGCAGAACGTAGTCATTCCCAATATTCACGCAGGTGTGATTCCGACTTATGAAGGCTTTGACACCGAACTCATCCTAGACTTCGGCAAAGAGTATTCCGGTTATTTATCTTTTGAAGTGGAGGCAGCGGAAGGAACGATCCTCGATTGGTACGGTTTTGAGTATATGGCGGATAACTACCGTCAGGACACATTTGGCCTAGACCATACCCTACGGTATGTATGTAAGTCTGGTAGACAAGTATACGAGACCCCGATACGCAGAGGGCTCCGTTATTTGGCGCTTAACGTTAGGAATGCGGCAGTTCCTGTGCGGATCTACGGCGTCAGTATGTCCCAAAGCAATTACCCGATGGCCGAGGTAGGTAGGTTCGAATGCTCAGACCCGCTCTTGAACGACATTTGGGAGATCAGTCGCCATACGACGAAACTGTGTATGGAAGACACCTTTGTGGACTGCCCAGCTTATGAGCAAGTGTTCTGGGTCGGTGATAGCCGCAATGAAGCGTTAGTCAGCAACTATCTCTATGGTGTGCAGGATATCGTCAAGCGTTGCCTTCGCCTCGTGCCGGGCTCAAAGGATCAGTCCCCCCTCTTCGCGGACCAAGTACCCAGTGGCTGGAGCAGCGTTATTCCGAACTGGACCTTCTTCTGGGCGATTGCATGCTATGAGTATTATGAACAGACGGGAGACAAAGATTTCGCAACAGAGATCTATTCAGACATCTGTTTTACTCTCCATCATTATTTACTGAAGCTAGACGGTAACGGACTATTCAACGTCAAAGGCTGGAATTTACTAGACTGGTCGCCAATCGATCAGCCGAATGATGGTATCGTCACTCATCAGAATATGTTCCTTGTTCGAACTCTCCGTGTTGCAGCGGATATGGGTCATCTGGTAGGAGAAGTTGAAGACAGCTCTCGGTTCGCGCTTGCGGCCGATCAACTCAGCTCGGCAATTAACGAACACCTGTGGAGCGAAGATAAACAGGCGTATATTGACTGTATCCATGCCGATAGCAGACGATCAGACGTACTCAGTATGCAAACACAGGTCGTGGCGTCGCTGACGGGTGTCGCGCAAGGCGCGCGAAGACAGGTCATCGATCAATATCTGCTAGCTCCACCCGCACACTTCGTACAAATCGGTAGCCCGTTCATGTCCTTCTTTTACTACGAAGCTTTAGGGAAATTAGGCAAAGTCGGGATGATTCTAGATGATATCCGTAAAAATTATGGAAATATGATCGCTCATGGAGCAACGACGTGTTGGGAGCAATATCCGATGTTCGCAGAGAATCGCGCCAATCCAAATATGCTTTCACGCAGCCACTGTCACGCTTGGTCATCCGCACCCGCTTATTTCCTCGGAAGGGAAGTACTTGGAGTGAGAAGTCTTGCCCCAGGATGGAGTATGGTAGAAGTGGCTCCGGCCCCAAATGGGATCGAATGGGCTCGCGGCAGCGTGCCACATCCAGCTGGCGGGCGCATCGATGTCTCTTGGACTGCTAACGAGACCCTCAAGACGATAAAGCTTAGCATAGCTTACCCGGAGGGCATAGAGTTGAAAGTCAGAATTCCAGAGGGATATACGGCAGAAGTTAGCGAAACCGTCTTGCAACAAGGATAAGGTGATCCTTTAGTGGAGCTCTCAAACCAAATAGCCCACCCTCAGATAGATGAGGGATGGGCTATTTGGTTTCGAAATTCTGAGGGGGTCAGACCCGTTGAGGACTTAAATACCTTAGAGAAATAATGGCGGTCAATATAACCCACAATCTCCGATATATCCTTAATTGGAATTTCAGGATGATCATGGAGTAAGGCCTTCGCTTTGTTGATACGAAGATCTGTAAAATACTCCACAAATGAACCCCCACAGTAGATACGAAAAAGATTACATAAATAAGTACTGGAAACTTTAAACTCTTCCGTCAGTACCAAGAGGTTCAAGGGTTGCCCCAAATTGGCCATAATATACTGCTGAATCCGGTGGAATAACGCTTTGCCTTTCTTCTCGCTCGGTTGACTCGAAGGCTTGACTATTGATTGCAGCCAATCTACGAAAACATCACCCACTTCATTGAAATCGGCTGAGGCGAACAATAGATCTTGGATTGATTGTTCCATTTCTCGACGGATAAGTGGGTCTTGATAATCACTTAATTGCCCCATCGCATCAACCACCTTCCTCAGGTTCATTTCAATATACACAGAAGGACAAGATTCCATTCTCCACACTTCAAACAATTGTAGGATAGCCTCTCGAATCCCATGCCAATCGTTCTTTTTACTCAAATAGTTCAATGTTTTTCCCTGTATATCAGACAGCGATGTGTACTCTTTATTGTTCTCCATCTCCCTATCTTCTGGAAGCAGCAAGATGTTCAAACCGATCACCTGATGATGGTCTAGGTTTCGCGACAGTCTTCGGACTTCCTCGCGTAGCTCTGATACTTCTTTCAGTTGTGGACTGATTGCTGTAATCGCAAAAGACTGCTGGGTAGAATAGCGGTCTAGAAGATACTCGCCAATACTCTTCATCTTAGAAAGTTGGTATTCTCGCAAAGTGAAAATAAATAGTAATCCCTTCTTATTCGCATTTGGAAATAGCCAGACCTCTTCTCCCTCTAATAACATGGGCCGAATCGATTCGCAGCAGACGGATTGCATACCCATATGAGCATCATACAACAAGGGATTGAACTGAAATTCACTGCTGTTCACTGCAATAACTCCGTATGGATTAGAGGATAGCAGATTAGGATCAAGGCCGTTATGGCCTGAACTCATTCCCCCCTTTTCGATGAGCGTCTGCAGTAGGACTCCCTTACGTTGATAAAGATTGGCATTCATATGACCTAGTGTCTGTGTCAACACCTTTAATACCGCTTCAGATTCAATAGGCTTAATTAAATAGTCTACGACATTCGCTCTCATAGCTGAACGGGCATAGTCGAATGAGGGATAACCGCTTACAATAATTACTTTGATATGCGGCCATTCCTCTCGTACCTTTTGCGCTAATTCTATTCCATCCATGGCATTCATACGGATATCTGTAAATATGATATCCGGTAATACTTCTGGTATATTCATAATAGCTTTCTCCGCGCTGTAGCATTCAGAGACAAAATCAAATGCACAATTCAATGCTTCACAACAGGATTGTATGGTCTCCTTTAAGTGATATAGAAAAATAGGTTCGTCATCTACAATCATAATTCTCATTTAAGTTCCTCCTGTTGTGAGATAAATAATCCTCGAAGAGATACGACTGCCCCTCCATCATCATGGTTACCGATCGAATACGTAAAATTGCCCTTCCCTGTGAGTTTTAGTCTCGCAAGTGTACTAATGAGTCCCATGCCCCCTAATACCAAGAATTGAGATTGTTCTATTTCATTCATATCCAAATGAACCATATAGTCTTGAATTCTCTGGTTGAGCTGGATAAGTGCTTCTTCGGAAAACCCAGTACCATTATCCACGATTACAATCTCCCAACGATCTAATGTTACTTTCCCTCTAACGCTAATACATACTTGCTGAATTCCCTCATGGAGACCATGCTGGATACAGTTCTCCACAATCGGCTGAATCGTAAGTTTAGGAAACAATAGATCGCCCATCTCGGTGGGGATATCAAGCTCATAATCAAGTCGGTGCATATATCTTGTCTTCATAAGTTTTAGGTAATTCTCCGTAAAGTTGATCTCCTGTTGAAGCCGTGCCAACGATGATTCTGCAGAGATAGCATACCGCATGAATTCAGATAACTTCCGGCTGGTATCCGCTACGGAAGCAGAATCCTTTTTATCAGCCATAATCGTTATCACACCTAACATATTAAACAAAAAGTGAGGATTGATTTGCGCCTGCAGTGTTTGAAAATGAGATTTGAGCTGTAGCGTCTGGAAATGTAATTTATCATCAGCAGATTTCTTTAATCGCGCATTCATTTTTTGGAATGATCGCCGTAACGATTCAATTTCATTCATTTTATATTTATTTTCAATATGTAACTCTTGTTCATCATCCATTGTGACCCCATCCATGACATGCTTTAATGATGTGATCGGCCGGGTCAACAACTTGGCCAGTAAGTAGTAAAAAGCAACTGAGAACACAATCAGCAGAATGACGACAAGGGTCATCGCATTACGAAAAACACGTAAAGGAGCAAATAGCTCTTTCTCAGGAACAATGGTTACTACCATGAAATTTGCATCTTCTGTTATTTGTTTGACGGCCAATAGGCTATTCTCCTGAATGGTGGCATACTCCTTCTTGCTCGTCGCTAATTGAGTAAGACTTTCTATCGTCTTCGTAGCCTCGTCTATCGAACCTTCACTTGTGTAAATGACACGTCCATGATCAAGGATTACAATAGAAGCCCCCTTTATAGCATTAGACTTATCCCGGTCTATCAGTGTATTGGGCCTCAGTATAGCTTCTAAATAACCTAAATCAATTGAGCGCCATTGAAGCTTACGCATAAGTGTAAATGAAGAAGATGTACCCTTACTGGTAAGTATAACTCCTCCCTTGGTGGCATCCGCCTCATTAGCATCCGCATTGACTTGCCTGATTCTAGTACTAACCCCATCCGCACGGTTAAAGAAGAGTTCTCCATTAGCTGTATACAAATTGAGTTGGTCAATACTCTTATAGGTGTTGGTGGCAATCATCATGAAGTTATTGACTGACTTTCGCGCTTGTAATGCTATTTGCGTGTCATCCACATCCCTCATCAACGTCAAGTAATCGGCCATGGTAGATCGGTTAATATCATAGCTGTTGTAGAATTGAAAGGTCATATTACTAAACATATTAAGTTGGGATGAAAGATTGCTAGCCGTACTCCCTGCTAATTGCTCAACACTGGTGATACTGCTCTCTTTAATACTATTTTTAAAATAAAAATACATAGGAAAACTAACCGAAAGAGTTAATGTAATTAATGTCATGGAGTACACGAAGAACAGCTTGCTACGGAAACTTCTCAATGATTCTCACTCTCCTAGAGCAATCATATCAAATTTTGTAAAAGAAAGCGTTTAATATTTTCCCCCTCCCCGCGTCAAAATCACCATTTACACAATTGAATTGTAAGGGCTATCATTGCTGTATTAAGTATCATCTACTTAGGGGGAAAAGACATGAAGAGAATTAGAAGTACATTTACGGCAATTATGGTTATTACTCTCGTAACTGCTCTTACAGCTTGTGGTGGAAACAACAAACAGGAAACAAACACGGCCACTAATGGAAATTTGACTCAGACAGAGACAGTTAAAATTAAAATGCTTGGTCATACCACTTGGTTTGTTCAAGGTATGGAAGCGATCATCCCAGAAGCTAAAAAAAATGGTTTTGAACTAGTCATTGAAAAAGTACCTGAAGGCGATGATGGTGCCAATCTGATGAAAACGCGGTTCGCTACTAACGATAAACCGGACATTCTATTCTATCAGTACGGAATTTCCACTACTCACGGATTTGGTACGCCAGCAGATGTATTTGTTGCTCAGGACGATCAACCTTGGATGGAAAATTTCGATAAGGTTGCTTGGAAGAACTTGATGGACACGGTCATCGATGGACACTGGTACGGGGCTCCATACGGCGGAACGGATATGGGCTTAGTCCACTATAACAAAAAAGTGTTTAAAGAATTGAATCTTCAAATTCCTACAACAATGGACGAATTCTGGGCGGTGGCTGAAGCCATCAAAGGGGCAGGTAAAACACCCGTTTACTTCTCCGGTCAAGATCCTTGGACCGTTCAATTACCCATCCTGATGTCCACTGCTACCCAAACGGGAGCAAATCTAATCCCATTAATCAATGAGAATAAAGCTAAAGTAATGGATTGGGATGATCAAAAGGTAGGTATGGTATTCATTCAAGACGTTGTTCAAAAGGGATATGCTAACGAAGATATTCTCTCATCTACTTATGACAATGCTCAGAAAGCACTAAGCAGCGGTGAAGCGGGGATGTATCTCATGGCTTCATGGGTGATGAACGAAATCGTTGCTAAGTATCCTGAGGGAGCCAATGATATCGGTACGTTCATTATGCCTTACAAAGGAAATGGCCAAGACTTAGCTGCGATTTGGGCTCCAAAATCAATGTATATCGTAAAAGGTGAGAATCAAGATAACGCGCAGAAATTCGTAAACTGGTTTGAGCAACCTTCTGTTCAAGATACCTTCTTCTCGAATCAGGGCGGTATCCCAACGATCAAAGGTGTCACCCAAACGAAACTTACACCTGCGGAGTTAGATGCGAAGAAGTATCTTGATGAAGGTATAGCTATCGGAAATATTCCTTACCCAGTCAAGTTTAATGTGCACGGTAATTTGGCAACATACGCACAGGAATTGTTCGTCAAAGGCGGAAAGACTCCGGATCAAGTTCTTGAAGCATTGCAAAAAGATTTAGAAACAGACGCAAAAGCTCAAGGCGACCCTAATTTCAAATAAGAAAATATGATGACAAGGAAGGGAGCTTCTTACATAAAGAACCTCCTTTCCTTACTCAAGGAGCCATCTATGTTAAAAAAACAATATTACTCCTATTGGTTGATTTTCCCTGGCGCATTGGTCTTTTTCACCTTTTTTATCTTGCCTTCTCTCATGAGCTTCTACTTTGCATTTACAAATTTAGATGCGTCATTCAAAGTGACTCGATTTGTTGGTTTCGATAATTTCATTACACTGTATGAGAATCCAAGTAACTTGCTTGCACTCAAGAACACTTTTATATTTGCAATTGTAACCACCGTTTTCAAAGTATTTTTAGGGCTTTTATTAGCTCTTCTTGCTAATCAAATGTTGAAAAGTCGGCTTTTGCTACGCTCCGTCCTTTTCTTTCCAGTTATCTTAAGTTCTATTGCCGTTGCCATTGCATTTAAAGCAATCTTTCATCCTAGCACGGGTATTCTAAATGTATTTTTGAATTTTGTGGGACTTGATTCGTTAGCTATGAACTGGTTAACAGATCCAGCAATCGTCATGTTTTCCGTATCATTTGTAGAGATCTGGAAATGGACCGGACTTACTATGATGTTATTCCTAGCGGCTCTCCAATCGTTACCACAGGAAGTAAACGAGGCCGCAAAAATAGACGGTGCTACACCTTGGCAACAGTTTCGTTTTATTACCTTTCCCATGGTGATTCCGGTTGTGAATACGAATGTTATTCTTAGTGTTATCGGAGGACTTAAAGTGTTTGATATGGTTTATGCACTCACGGGCGGGGGTCCAGGTAATGCTTCAAATGTTATTAATACTGCCGTTTTTAAAGCCTTTGCCGCAGGACGTAATGGAGAAGCAACCGCAGCTAACCTTGTTCTATTCCTCATTGTATTGATAGTTGTATTAACGCTTAACAATGTCATCAATAAAGAAGCAAAAAGGTGAGTTCAATGAAAAAAACTACAAAATGGTTATTGGAACTTCTCTCTGTCATCTGCATAGCTATCATTGGTATCCCACTTTATTTTGTTATCGTTAATTCCTTTAAGACGAAGTCCGAAGCGGCTGACATGAGTCTTGCACTTCCTAGTGAATGGAATTTTTTGTCCAATATTAAGGAAGTGTTTGCATCTACAGATATTCTACAGGCATTTTGGAACACTTTTGTGATTACATTTTTCGGTGTGCTTCTGATTATAATTCTGTGTTCGGTATCTGCTTTTGTCATTCAGAGACGAGATACCAAGCTCACTAGAATAATGACAAAAATTCTTGTTGTGGGTTTAATCTTGCCAATGATGGTTATTACCACCTACTATGTCGTAGATTTCTTTCATCTGATACGAAGTTACACCGGAGTTATTTTATTATTCGTAGCAGGTAATTATGCCTTTACTACCTATTTATATATTTCCTTTATGCATGGGATTCCGAGGGAACTTGATGAAGCTGCCATTATCGATGGAGCAGGTAAATACCGACTATTCTTTGGTATTATTTTTCCGCTCCTACTCCCGGTCAATGCCTCTGTTATCATCTTGACCTCCATGAATATCTGGAATGATTTCACCATTCCCTTTTATTTCTTGAATTCAGCAGACAGTTATACATTAAGTTTATTGATCTATTTCTTTTTTGGTCAGAAGTCAGCAGATTGGAACCTAGTCTTTACTACGATCTTACTTGTATCGACGCCTGTTATCCTGCTCTATCTATTCCTGCAACGCTACATTGTCGCTGGAATGACATCGGGTGCAGTGAAGAGTTAGTAGAGTTTCCAGATGACAAGGACCACTTCGCTAAAATAATAAACTCTATGTATCCTCACAAGTAGAAACGGCAATGCCGTCCTTTTTCAAAGACTGAACTGTGACCCGAAAGATGGAGACTTTGAAAAAAGTGACCCTCTTGCGGGTCATTTGTGTTTTAATCGAACTAATGGATAAAAAAACGGGGGAAAAGCTATGAACAAAACGCGAGGCACTTCAAAGATATTCAATGAAAATGAGATCAGACAGCTAGAGATGAATCCAAATGTGGAGAATGTGACGGAGAAGAGTATTACGTATTCGTCTACATTTAAGCTAGCTGCGCTTAAAGCCTACAAGGAAGGTCAAACTCCAATGGAAGTTTTTCTTGAAGCGGGATTTGACTTGGATGTTATCGGCCGCAAGAAGCCCAAGCATTGTCTAAGTCGTTGGCGTAATTCGTACAACACCCATGGAGAAGCCGGATTACTTGAGGAGCAACGAGGAAAAGGATCTCCCAGCAGAAAAGTAGCAGGAGAACTTTCTACGGAGGAAAAGCTTAAGCGTGCGGAAGCACGAATCAAGTTACTAGAGATGGAGAACGACTTTTTAAAAAAGCTAGAAGCGCTCGAAAAGCAGAAGATGCAGAGGAAACGTTAACGTCCTCCGAGCGCTTTCAAATCATCAACCTTACCCTTCGTAAGCATGGCCTACAACGAATGACACGTTACCTGTGCAGGTTAGCTCGTGTGAGTTTAAGTGGATATTACCGCTGGCTTTCGGCTGAGGAATCCAGGCAACTACGTGAGGAGGCAGATGAGCGTGACATTTGGCTTATTAAGAAACAATTTGACGCTTTAGATGGCAAGGCTGGAGCGTTGGTCGTTAAGATGTGGCTTGAACGAAATAATGGGATCATCATGAACCACAAAAAGATCCGAAGATTAATGCAGAAATATAGGCTTGTTGCCACGATTAGACAAGCGAATCCCTATCGTAAGATGGCGAAAGCCACACAAGAACATTTAACCTGTCCTAACCTATTGAAGCGTCAATTCGACCAGGGAGAGCCTGAGAAAGTCCTACTGACGGATATTACCTATTTGCATTATGGAAATGGACAATGTGCTTATTTATCTGTGGTGAAAGACGGAGCTACGAGACAAATTTTAGCCCACCACCTCTCTTCATCATTGGCAATGCCAATTGTAGAACGAACACTTGAGAAACTAATCGAGCGACTGGACGGAAATATTCATCCGGAGGCACTTTTACACTCGGATCAAGGAATGCACTATACTCATCCTAAATTCCGACTTCTCGTACACAAGGCGGGGTTTATCCAGTCCATGTCACGGAAAGGAAACTGCTGGGATAACGCCTCCATGGAGAGCTTCTTTGGTCATATGAAGGATGATTTGGAGTACAAGTCATGTATGACCCTCATTGAGTTGCGAACAAGGGTTGATGATTATATCGCCTACTATAACTCCGAACGATATCAATGGGCATTAAAAAAGATGACTCCCGATGAATTTAGGAGTCACCTATTAACTGCCTCTTAAAGGTCTTTTTTTCAAACTTTCCACAAATACGGTCACAGTTCAGACAGCCCTCGTGGCTGTCTTTTACATTCATATTATTAAAACCACCAAAAAAAATAGTCTCAGAAACCTAAATGTATCACTAGATCATATCGTCTAATAATCCTCACTAAGCGAGAGAATTCTAATTCATATTTCCAACACTCTTTTTGCTACCTAACTTCCTGTACTTGTGAATGCCCGAAGCCCTCTGTTCCAGAATAAGTAAGCTATCGTTACGCTAACAACGGCTACCACAGGCGTCCACACAGCAATGTGTCGGAATCCTGATTGATCTATGAAAAAAGCTGCGGGATAGAAGGCTGTGAATCCATATGGAATAATCCATGTAAGCACAAATTGAATGCCTTTACCGTAGATACTCATCGGATATCTGGCGAATTCGCTTGTTCCTTGAACCGCGACCATAATCGGCAAACTATCGACCATCCAGAAGGAGAAAGTTGCAAAAAACAAGTTAACCGCCATGAAGATCGCCGCACTGGACAAGATCATCACTATGAGTAACAGCACATCGGTAACGGCCCAATCTATTCCCAAGTGAGGTGCCGCCGTAAATAGTACAATCAGTCCAATGATGAAACTCCCCACGCCATCCTGCTGCACTCGATCAGCAATCAGTTGAAACAGAACATTCACCGGGCGAATCATCAACCTATCGAAATTTCCAGGGCGGATATACTGCCAGCCAATCGTCCACAAATTATCGAAAAAAATATGTTCGATCGACCTGCCTTGCAGAGCAATCGCATAAATAAACAAAATTTGATAGAACGTCCAACCATGAAGAGATTCAATCTGCTCAAATACAATGGTAATGAACAAGAGTGATGTCCCTTGGATCAAAAATACGGAGAAAACGCCAATTAAAAAATCAGCTCTATACTCCATCATGACCTTCAATCGAGCTTTGAAAAACTGCCAATACAGTTTACTATAACGTCTCACGGTGTGGACACTCCTCTCTCATAACCAACGACGATATCCGTTCCCACTCATTAGCCTCCGAATATGGTTACTTTACGAATAGCTAGAGACCATGTTAACCGGATGATTACAAAAACTAAGATTAACCAGAATATCTGCACTAGAAGAGCATATAACGCATCTAGCCCAGAGATTTGTCCGGTATAGATGGACACAGGAACATAAATCATATACTGAAAGGGAAGAAATCTACTTGCCATTTGAAGCCATTCCGGGAACATCGTAATCGGTAACAGTCCACCTGAGAAGAACAAAATAATCGCATTGCGAAGCATTCTCAATCCCCATATATTGGTCAGCCAGAAAGCCATAATTCCGACAGCCAGGTCTAGCTGAGTGCCGATTAGAATACCTAGAAGAGCACTAAGCAAAAATAATATAAAATCTGTCCAATGATTCGGAGTGTTGATCCCCATGAATAAGTAGGCAATAATCAGCAAGGGAACGGCTTCCCGTATCGTCCCGGAAATCTTATCACCGAGATCAAGAGCAACCAATTTATCAAGCAGATTATAAGGCCGCATAAGTTCAATCGCCACGCTACCATCTCGAACGCTATTGCCCAATTGAGTACCTACTCCTGCTAAATAGTTGTTGAGCACCATAGCCAGAACCACATACGTAATCATTATATCCAGCGGCATGCCTTCAATCGTTGTCCTGTTCTCATACACCGCATGCCAAAAGGCATATATTATCAACATGCGTAGGATCATGGATGCCGTCGACGACCAATACCATCCGCTGTAGGCAGTATCAATCTTGATCTGAGATTTCATCATTTCCCAGTATTTTCTCATCCTCTATATACCCCGCTCGTATATTTCCTGTACGATCGTTTCTATCTTGGGATCTGCGATCGTCAAGTCACGGATTCGATATTCCTTCATCACTTCGGTAATTACATCAGCTGCCGTAATGACATTATTACTAAAAGAGGCACTAATCGTGCCATCTTCACCACAGCTGAAATCAACCTTATGCATGAGAGACTCGGGTAGCTGGAAAGGTGCCTCCGAATCCAGTTCAAAATGAATAACCCTCTTATTTCCAAAATGGTCCTTGATCGATTGTACGCTACCATCATAGAGAATCTTACCCTCGTCAATGATAATAATCCTGTTGCATATTTCCTCGATGTCCTGCATGTCATGCGTCGTTAAAATAACTGTCGTTCCCTTGGCTTGATTCATTTTTTTGATAAACTCGCGTATTCTCACTTTGACCGTGACATCCAAACCAATGGTTGGCTCATCCAAGAACACAACCGGTGGATTATGTAGGAAAGCCGCGGCCAACTCACAGCGCATCTTCTGCCCAAGTGACAGCTGTCGCACGGGTATATTAAGTAACGGTTCCAGCTGAAGCACTTCAGTAAATATCTTGATTGTCTCTTGATATTCATGCTCTGGAATTTCATAGATATGCTTGAGCAGATCGTAAGATTCAAGAACAGCGATGTCCCAGAATAACTGTGATCGTTGTCCGAATACAGCACCGATATTCTTAGCATTTTCTTTTCTTTCTTTATAGGGAATCACACCGTTGACCGTAACATTACCGCTACTTGGAGTCAGAATTCCACACAACATCTTGATCGTCGTGGATTTACCTGCACCGTTAGCGCCGATGTAACCTACCATTTCTCCCGGCCGAATAAGCAAGCTAATATCGTCAACGGCTTTCTTGACTTCATATTCACGATGGAATAATCCCTTAATTGCTCCTGTTAGTCCTGGCTTCTTCTTGACAATCCGATAATGCTTACTTAATCCGCTAACCTGAATCATAGTGATCCCCCTCTTTACTCATACCAAGTCACCCATCTTATTTCACAATGATTTCATTCGATACTCCTGCCTTCATCAACACGAAGGTTACATCTCCGTATTGATCTGTGCCGTTCGACCATCCTTCACCGGATTGGCTGTTTAGCGTGTTTAGATCTTTAACCTTAGTCAATGGTGTTAAGTTCGTAGTTACACTCTGTCCAGCGCGCCCATGAATCTTGACTAGATAATATTTCACTTCTGGCGTAAATGTCCCTTCTCTAGCAGTGGTTCGGAATGTTACTTGACCGTTTTTCTCCTGTGTTGATAATTGCTGACTGAAATATTCACCTGTCTCGTAGTTATACGTAGCTCCGTCATCATCGTAATAGATGAATGATGTCTCCGAGGCATCTGGGAACACATCGACGGTTAAGAGTTCAACCTTCTTCTCACCAATGTAATTCATCACCGATTGTGATGGAATGATTGCTCCCCTCTTAATAAATAACGGGATATCTGACCACTTCTCGAGATCAACCTGATGCGTTATCGTTTGCCCGCCTTGATACACACCTCCGTTCACATAATCAATCCAATCCCCTTGTGGTAAGTAGATAGATTTAGAAGCTTCTTGGCTCACCACAGGGGACACAAGCAGCCAATCACCGAACATCCAAGACTCAACAAGATTCTCCACTTTCCGATCTTGCGGATAATCGAACACTAGTGGTCTTACTAATCCGATTCCCGTATTATAGGCATTCGCTTCATAGGAATAAATATACGGAATAAGTTGATAACGTAGCTCAATTGCCGCCTTTGCAGCTGCCTCGGCTTTATCTCCAAAGTACCATGGCTGACGTTGCATATTCTGCTGAGCATGAACTCGGAAGATCGGCGTGAACGCACTGAACTGCATCCAGCGTGCATAATTATCAGGCTCTGGATTTCTCTGGAATCCACCTGTATCCATCCCCCATTTGAATTGGCCAACATTAATCGATGACAACATGCGTTCCCGCTGATTCGCCATCGTCTCAAATCCTGACTGAATATCTCCTGACCATAGCCCATAAGCATATTTCTGTGCCCCAAGATAATAGTTCCGATTAAGTGACCATACCCTTTGATCCGAATAGTTCCGTTGCCCCTCATAGAGCCCCTTCTGCATGTTGATGAATTGCATCGTTGTATACCCCTCATCTGCTTCGTCGTTCCAATACCCGATAATGCCTGTATCAAAGGCTTTCTTCGTCTGGTCGAAATACCACTTGCGGACTTCTTCCATATCGAAATTAAGATCGTTTACAGGTTGTTTAGAGAAGTAATCGAAATAATTCGCCTTGCCCGGCCACCAGAAGCCGTGTTCAGTCGCATAACGCCCTTGCTCGGTATTCACATGAATACGTGGTTTAAAAATACCGGTAAGCTTGATCCCCATCTGATCCATCGTCTGTTGTAATTTCCCAGACGATCCACTCGGGAATTTCTCCTCGTTCCAGCGGAACTCTCCGTATTGATCTTCGCTCCATGCCTTCCAATCAAAGTCGAGTGTAAAGCTATCAATCGGAATCTGCTTCTGGCGGTAGGTAGATACGTGCTGAAGAAGTTCCTTCTCATCAATGCCCCACTCACTGTTCATGAAGCCCATCGCCCATTTCGGAAATAGCGGCGGTTTCCCGCTAATATCAGCCACTGTACTCATCATATCCGCTGGCGTTCCCACCATGACGTAGTACTGAGCTCCTTTCTTGGAAGTATTCTTGAAAGAAACCACACCTTCATTGTTGTAATACCTAGCGTCGATCGTATCTACCAGTAGACCGTATCCAGCGCTGCTCCATACTAAGGGTGCTCCAGGATGACCTTGGCTTCCGCCCCGTACCACTTTGGTATCTCCGAGCAGTATGCCTTCCTCTGAACTTTCGGAAGCATCATATCCGCCGATTCCGTATAAACGATCCTTTGGATCATGTGTAAACTCTACTTCAGATTTTAATGCTCGTAATAAATCCGGCTGTTCAAGTAAAAGCTTGTTCTTCGAATCATGAACGGTCAGGCTATGTTTAACTAAATCTATTGTGACTTCCATCCGGTCGGTTGAGATGATGATGGGATTTCCACGGGTGTCCATTGTCGCTCCTACTGGAGTAAACTGTCTATTCGCAACCACCTCGGTATCGGGTTCTGCCACCCCGTCTGGATTCACCTGTACCCTTATCGCATCCGATTGAATGACATCAACCATAATGACTGTTGTTCCTGCCTTCAATTCGACATGATCCTTGCTCGCCGCTGCGACAACCAATTCTTTACCCACCGACGTGAGCGCATTTACGACTGTAGATGCCTCTGTATCTAACGGAGTAGAACTAACCTTGTATGGACCTATTTTGTTCACAATTACACTTGCTCCGACGATTAATAGAATAACTGCTAGTGAGACCCCGATAAGCGTCCGCTTGTTCTTTCCCCATCGCTGCATCGTTAATTCCCCCATTAAATATTAGTCTGATCTTTCAGTTCAAAATTCCAAAAGTGATGTAATCAAATGGTATAGCCCCATCAAGTGCAAACGTTACCATAATAGACTATATCTTACCAAACATAGTTAAAGTCTAGTTAAAGTTGGAAACCCTTCTGAACAAAAAGAGCACCGTTCAAATGAAATATAGGTTCCATTATTTAGGATAAATACATCCTTATATATACCACAAAGAATGCCTATTTTGCTATAATTTTTAAAGCAATGAACCCTGTTTATATTCTTTTATTAAGATTTATACTATTTCCAAGATCCTACGAAAGTTTCCGTCCCAGATCTGATATTTACAATCCACCTTTTGTGTATCTGGAGAGCAGTTGGAATGGTAGTAACATGCATCGATCCCTATGCGTTTGGCACCCTCAATATCTGTTGTCGCATCATTTCCAACCATAATAGCAGAAGACAAATCGACCTTAAACGTGTTGACAAGGTAATCGAAGAACAGCGGATCTGGCTTACATATCCCCGGATTAGATGAGATTGCAATGCCATCAAACAAGTCAGTAATGCCTAGAACACGCATTTCCGCTTCCACAAATGTTTTTTGTCCATTAGATAATAAATAGATTTTCTTATTCTGTTTCTTTAATATGCATAATGTTTCTTTAACACCGTCATATAGCTTCAACCGACAAATAGACAACTGTCTGAACCAACGCACGGTTTCCTCAATCCAATCCGCTCCTGGCGAGTGGCCTTCTCGAGAAACAATCGTTTCAAATATGTTATGAATATCTATTTCTGGGAATTGACATTTAACAGACGGATTAGAAAGTTGCCGAGATACTTCTTCATGATACTGCTCTTTAAGTGCATCCTGCTCTATCACAAAACCGCTGTATAGGAAATGAAAACTTAGTCTTTCCCATAGTTCAGGTGTTCCCTCATCTGTTTCAATATCAATTAGAGTTCCATATAAATCAAAAATATAAGTATTGTACATACCGATGCCTCCGATTAATGAGTGTGTGCTGGCCATCTCATACCCATCCCGATTTAGTCAAAATGCCTGCACAGGAATAATATCCCATGCAGGCATTTTCTTCAACTCTAAATCTACACTTTAAGCGTGCTACTACTTGAGTTAACTTTCTTCTTAACGTGACTATCAAGTCTTGTCTGCAAGGAATCTATATCCCCCATGATTGAATCGGGAACAGCATCATCTAAGTAGTCCTCCATATGACGTAATGGCTTGAAATTAAATCCGATGATCGACCAGATCATCACTAGAACCCCTACGCAGATGATCAGTAAGCCAATACCTCGGCCGGGACCCACACCTAGGATAGGCCCAAGCGTACTGGCAAGCACGCCTCCTTGATTCATTGCTGCACCGAATACCGAATCAGCGAGTAGCCCAGCTATTAAATAGCCAATCGGCATACTAGACATAGCAATCATCTGATTGGTAGCCAATACCCGTCCTTGAAGTTCCAATCCAACTTTGGACTGGATGAGGGATTGCCAGTGTGTATTCACGAGTGTAACGGAGAACCAGATGCCGAAGATCCCTACGGCAGTAACGAAGACATCAGGGCGAAGTCCAGCAACAATCATAGACAGCCCTTCTAGAATAACAAAACCAACCATACCTGTAGCCATACGTTTCGTACCACCCCAGATACTCATCAAGAGTCCGCCTACCATGGCTCCAATGGCACCTGTCATTGTAACCGTTGCAAGATCTCTTGCTGAACCGAATGAAAGAATAAGGGGTTGAATGAGTACAGTCGCCAAACCGAACAGAACATTTCCTACAAAGAAAAATGCAATCATATAGAGCATACCCGGTCTTCTAATAATAAATTTCCAGCCCATTAGTACTTCCTTAGCGAATGACTCCACTCTTCGATGGAATAATGTATTCGGGAATCTTACGATAGCCAGTGTAGAAATGGCGATCAGAAAGCTAAAGAAATCGAGTATAAATATATTAGTCATACCGATCATGGTATACAGCGCTACACCCACAAGCGGTGCAATCATCTCACTCGTTGAAGTAGCTAGTTGAACAAGACCGTTAGCATGACCCAAATATTGCTTCGGAATAATTTGCGCAATAGCTGCCATGAATGCAGGTCTGTGGAAAGAACGGGCGATGGAACCCACAGCTGATGTCACGTAAATGTGCCATACTTCAAGGGAATTCGTAGCCATGAGTATCGCAAGCACAATAATAGGTATGGCCATCATCACATCACTGAATAACATAACGAGCCGCCGATTATATCGGTCAACGATGGCACCTGCAATAGGCAAAATAAGTATACCTGGAATTAATGATGCGGATGAGATAGCTGCGAAATCCGCCACAGACCCCGTTTGTGAGAACACCCACACACCAATAGCAATACCTGTTAGTCCTGAGCCTAAAATCGACATTAATTGCCCCAATATAACGGTAAAGAACGTTCTCAGATTCGGAACAGTAACTCGTTTCTGTGGTGGGGTCAACTCCTCTATGCTGTTAGACGAATCGTCTTTTGCTTCAACAATGTCACTGATCCACCCACTCAATTGATCTGCCTGATGCTTAATAAAATAATGACCTGATTGAGGGATCACGACGAGATCAACCTGCTCACTGAAATAGTCCCATTCCTTGTAGCGTTCCTCATAAAGCTCGGTTGCCTTGTCCTTCTCACCAATGATGCATGTAATCGGACAACTTAACTTCGTCAATTGATGATTAGCATAAGCAGAGGTATAGTAATTCTCGCTTTCTCGTGCATCATGTCGTAGGCAACGTATCATGAAATCTCGCTCATCCTGATCTTCTACTTCTGTAAATCCGCCCAATGCCTTCAGGAACGCATGATACGATTTATTGGACATGCTGCGGTCAGATGGGAATAGCTTGGAATAGAAATCGAAGAAACGACCCGGAATTCGGGCGATCGGGAAAGTGCCCCCCAGAAAGACACTCTGCAATGGATAATTCTCATCATCCAACTGTCTAGCGATCTCAATCGTTAAGGCCCCACCCACACAGTGACCGTATAGAGCGACCGGTCCCTTGATCATCTGTTTGATCTGTTCCACACACAAACGTGCGACTTCCTCGATCGGAAGTAACGCTTCATCTTTACGACTGTAATCGTGACCAGGAAGATCCATCGCATACAAGTCGATATGACCGGGCATTTGCGCAGCGAGAGGTTGATACGTAATCGCACTTCCCCCAGCGTAGGGGATACACACTAATGACATATCTGGTGCAGTCTGTGCGGGATGTGTTGTTAATTTATGGAGTAAATGATGATCCGACGCTTTTCCCTGATCGATGTATTCCGCCAAGGAACGAATCGTTGGTTGTTTAAAAAAGTCCATAATACTAATCCAATCGCCTAATCGCCTTACAACCTTCAGCGCTTTGAATGATTCTCCGCCCAATTCGAAGAAGTTGTCATCCACTCCGATCATATCAACACCCAGAATGTCTTTCCATACTTCCCATATTCTAATTTCAGTAGCCGTTTGTGGCTGTGCGGCATTAGGATCCGCCACCTTTACTGCTATTTCCATAGCTGCCAGCAGGTTTATGTCTACCTTACCATTCGGGTTTAACGGAAGAGAATCCATTGGGATGATATGGGTTGGGATCATATACTCCGGCAATTTATCTTTAAGCTTCTTCTTCAGCTCAACGTGCGGATTCTCCACCTGTTCAGCTAGGTCGAACACAGCATAAGCAACAATTTTCTTCTCATCGTTACCTACATCCTTCAATAAGACCACAGCATCTGTTACGAAAGGAAATGAAGTAATGACAGATTCAATCTCCCCTAGCTCAATTCGATAACCACGTATCTTAATCTGACGATCCATCCGTCCTAATATTTCAACGGCACCATTAGGCATATAGCGAACACGATCACCCGTTCTGTACAGCCGCGCATCTTCATCCTCTACAAAAGGGTTAGGAACGAATCTTGTATCGGTAAGCTCTTGATTGCCGAAATAGCCCCTTGCTACACCAGCCCCACCAATAAGTAATTCACCCGGTACCCCTATAGGAACAGGTTGTAGGCGAGTATCTAGAATATAACGTTGTACATTTCCAAAAGGATACCCAATCGGCACTGTGTTGAAGGGATGTGCATGCAAATCGCCCTTGATCGGATAAGCGAAAGCCGATACGGTCGTTTCCGTGGGTCCATAATGATTCTCTATCATCACATCTGGTCGCAGTCTGTTGATCTTCCGAACGGTCTCCCAACTTAAGCCTTCACCTGCAAGAATTAATATCTTGTGCGGAATCACAAGTTCAGGTTGAGCGGCTTCCATCAGCACTTCAAAATGACTTGGCACAACCTTCATCACATCAATTCGGTTGATCCTGAAATACTCAGCAACGCCATCAGGATCACAGGACAGATCATAGGATAAGACATGTAGTGTGCCTCCGGTACATAAAGCTCCGAACACATTGGTTGTACCGAGATCTGCCGCAAAGGTTGAGGCCATAGCATAACTTAATGGCTCCTGAATACTTAGATGCTTAATCAATCCCTGAATATAGTTGTGGAATTGCTGAAGTTCAACAGCAACCCCCTTGGGAGTGCCCGTCGTACCTGAGGTGAACACAATATACATGAGATTGGCAGATTCCGTGTCCAACACTGGATTATCGTCACTAAGCTGTTCTAACCGTAGTCTCTGTTTAGCTTGATCAAGCTCGACGACAGCAACGGCTACCTGTTCAAGCTGAATGTCCCCCGATAGCTTGCTCTGCGTAAGAAGGATCTGCATACCCGACTGTTTAATCATGTAAGTCAGACGTTCCTTAGGATAGGAAGGATCGAGTGGTACATACGCGCCTCCGGCTTTCAATACAGCTAGCATAGCGATAACAAAGTCAGCAGACCGTTCAATAAAAATGCCGACCACCTGTTCAGGTCCGATCCCTTGGGAACGTAAATAATGAGCGAGACGGTTGGCGCGCTTATTCATATCATCGTAAGTGTAGGTAATACCTTCAAATATAAGGGCAGGATGATGAGGTAACTTGGCGGCTTGCGCCTCTATACGATGTACAAGGTTAAATTCACTGTCATAATCTGCATCTGTCTTATTCCCCTCGACAAGTAATTGCTGTTTCTCTTCTACTGACATTAGGTTAATATCCGCGATAACCTGATCAGGATCGGAACATGCACGATCTAGCAGATTGAAGTAGTGTTCCAGCATCCTCTTCATCGTAGCTTCATGAAATAAATCAGTACTATACTCCACTTCTACATTATGTGCGTTAGCGGAGAAGGTCATATCAAATTTAGAGCTGTTCGTATGGGTAGAACTGTCGAACTGCAAGGGGAGCTCTTCTGAATCATCATTCCATCCCACATGCATGTTCTGTAAGATAAACATGACCTGAAACAGAGGACTATGACTCAAATCCCTTTCAATAGGAAGCAGTTCGATTAACTTATCTAACGGGAAATCTTGATGCTCTTGCGCTTCTAGGGAAATGTGTTTGATTTGCTTAACCATTTCCCTGAATGTTGATGTCTCGCTTAGATGAACTCGAATGGGAAGCGTGTTTACAAAAAAACCAACATTTTGCTCGATTTCTTCCCGACTTCGATTAGCAACGGGAGATCCGATAATGATATCGGTCTGGCCTGTATAGCGATACAGTAATACAGCATAGGCAGTGAGCGTCATCATATAAACGGTCACATCTTCTTCTTTACACCATTGTTGCAGTCGATGATAGAAACCGTCGGGCAAGGGTTGTATGATATGTGATCCGTTAGAGCTCTTCACGGGTGGCCGCGGTTTATCGACAGGTAGCTCCAGTACCGGAAGCTCCCCTTGAAATTTATCGAGCCAATAGCTCTGATGGTAGTTCAGCACTTCATCAACCATGAAGCTTCTTTGCCAAGCAGCATAGTCGGCATATTGAACGGGTATCGGTGGCAGTTCTAAAGGTAGATTACGACTAAGCGCCTTATAAGACTGCTGTATTTCATTCATGATGATGCCGAGTGACCAACCGTCACAAGCAATATGATGAATATTCAGGAATAAATAGTGTTCCTGTGAATTCAGGGTCAGCAAATGCGCCTTAATCGGTAGTTCACTCTCAAGCTTAAACGGTATCATCGATTTCTGTTTAATAAGGGTCTCCATCTGACGCTTCTTATCCTTCTCAGATAGACTACTAAGATCGAATACCTGCATGCTTAGGGGTGAGAATGGATGAATAACCTGAACCGTCTCTTCCTCCTGCACCATTTTATATGTCGTACGTAAAATTTCATGTCTCTCCACGAGTACATTGACGGATTGCTCTAATATGGCAATATTTAATTCTACTGGAATCCCGAATACACAAGGTATATTATACGATGGGCTATCCGGCTCCCATTGATACATAAACCAGAGTCGTTGCTGAGAGAAAGATAGCGGAAACTCATGGGTATGGCGGCTGTCTCGCGGTAACGGTGAAATCGTTCGATTCGGCAACGGCTTTCGAGTGGTCTTATCTTTGATTTTATCTAGCAATTGCTGACGCTTCTCTGGCGGGAGCTTGCTAATCCGATCTAATAATTCACTCAAAGCCTTACCTTCTTTCCTGGAGAACTGCTAATAACTGCTTACGCTTCTCTGGAGAAAGCGTATTGATCCGCTCTAATAGGTTATTCTTATCGCGACCTGAGGTTAGGGTGACAGGGTCAGAGGGTAGATCCTCTAGAGGCTGGGCCGTTGTGTTGATTACTTGGTGTAAGTAGGTCTCGAAGGCTGCAATGCTTAAAGTAGCGTGAAAGGTAGCGGATTTATGGTAGGAGGCTTGCGATAGACTGTGATAATGCTCTTCATCCGTGGTCAGTTTGTTCAAGGCTTCGATCCACGGTTCCAAATTCTGCTCTGGAATGACGGGGGTCGGAATGGAACTGGTAAGTACCTTTTCCTTGATATATTGTTTAATGGGATTGACAGGCAGGATATGGTCCAGGTGTAGCTTAGCCTCTGGTATTCCGCCCACATGGCTTGCAATGACCGGTATACCGCGCAGCATAGCTTCAACAATGACTTGTCCAAATGATTCACCCCACAACGAGGGCATAAGAAACACCTTGGTCTGCTTATAGATATCGTTAATATTCTCAGCAGGCTTCAGGATTGTAATATTGGGTACAGATCTCATCTCCTCAATCTCTTCATCCATTGTAGCCCAGGTGGGAATGGCCGCGAATTGCAGGTGGGGCATTTGCCGCGCTAATCCGATGAAGATCGAGAGCCCCTTAATAGCCGAAGGATTAATAACCGTTATATATTTGTTGTCGAAATCGGCCAAATACGGGAATGGGCCCGGACCATAAGAAGGAAAGTATATTACCTCTGAATCTAGACCTGCATGGGATTGAATGTAACCCTTTAAGTACTCACTGACGGAGATGATGCCGTCAAGCTTCTTATACAACTCGATCTTCGAGCGATCTTCTTCAAAGCATTCCGGACCGAAGGGTAGTGTAGCCTGGCTATGTGCGAAGAACACCGTTCTGGCTTGGGTCTCCAATACCGTCTCAAGTAACAAGTGAGTATTATCCTCAGACACGATTGTGATATCCGGCTTGAACTCATCAATAATTCTCTTAATAAACGGGAACACTTGGAACATTCTCTTAACGGTGTAGGCTTTAACCCCTTGCCTACGGATAACGAATAACTCATCTGGTATGTCCTCGAGTACCTCGAAATCATTGTCCCTAATTTTTCCTGCAAGAAAATCGTCATAACCAACAATGCCTAACGAGGGTGTAATCACCCGACATTCATGCCCTCTATCTGCCAGCCCCTCCATCAATATTCGATTTGCTTTGTGCGCGCCGCCCCAAGGATACAGATATTCCATAGACTGAACCAGAAGTACTTTCATGCGAGCTCCTCCTCAATTATTCGTTCTCTAACTCGGCTAACAACAACTCAAGCTCAGTTGCATCCATCTGTTCCAGCTGATATTCTTCTAGCGTTACTGCCGTCTGCTCTATGGTCGGCTTGGCACTAAAAATAATATGCAACGGCACTTCCATACCGAGAACGGAACGGATACGTGATACGATCTGTGTAGCCATTAACGACTGTCCACCTAATTCGAAAAAGTTATCATGCGTGCCCACCTTATCGAGCTTCAAGACCTCACCCCATATTTGCGAGAGTTCTTTCTCCAAATAAGTGCTTGGTGCCACATACGCAATCTCAATATCTGGTCTGACATCCTCCATAGGGGGGAGATTATTGCGGTCAATTTTACCGCTTGTTAGCAGCGCAAACTCATCAACGAATAGGAATCGGGTCGGAACCATATAACTGGGGAATTTGGTTAATAGATAGTTTCGAATTTGGCTAATGTTTGGCTTGGGGGTAGAGGCAGATTTCATATAAGCGCCTATCGTATTCTGGTCAAAATTATAAATGACCACGGCCTCCTGAATATCTACGTATTCACGTAACGCATATTCAAGCTCGCCTAACTCAATGCGAATACCGGATACCTTCACTTGATGATCGTCTCTACCGATCCATTCGATTACGCCATCTGCTGCCTGCAGACAGATATCCCCCGTGCGATATAGTTTATCGCTAATACCCTCGGTGAAGGGGTTGTCTATGAAATGCCTCGCTGTCAGCGCCGCCTCATTAACGTATCCCCGTGCCAGTCCCATACTTGAGATGTAGAGCATACCTGTCTCACCATTAGCTACAGGCTGTAACTGGTTATTTAGGAGGTAGACAGCAGTCCCAGCAATAGGAGCGCCTAACGAAATCATTTCATCAGCGGCATCACATGCATGTATCGTGGCACAGACCGTCGTTTCGGTCGGACCGTAAGCATTCAAGAAGTTTAGCTTTGGCGCCCAATAATGAATCAGTTTCTTCGTGCAAGCTTCACCTGCAGTAACCAATGTCTTCAGATCAGGGAGCTCTTCATGCGGCAATCCATTCAAGACCGAAGGCACTAGTGTGACTACGGAAATCCGTTGCTTCTTCAGAATCCGGTGAAGTGCTTCACCAATAGATAAGCTATCTTCAGGTACTAGAACGAGTGTTGCCCCGGCAATAAGCGTTGTAAAGATTTCAGAGACCGATGCATCAAAGGATATGGAAGCATATTGAAGCACTCTATCATGGTCGTTCAATTGAAACTTGTGGATTTGCTCTTGAACAAGGTTAGGAATTCCTCTATGCTCGATCATGACGCCTTTAGGCTTACCTGTAGAACCTGAAGTATAGATGATGTAAGCAAGATCGTTAGGAGAATTGTGACTAGGCATATTGTTGCTAGACTCTATGGCAATGTGCGACAACTCTTTGTCCATATCTAGCAATTTTACCGATGACGTTGGATTCGCATCCGTTATCGTTGTTATTTTCTGCACATAGGAAGAGCCTGTTAGAATCATCTTGAAGTTCGTTTCATTCACAATGTACGCGATTCGTTCGTCAGGATAGGTTGTTGAGATCGGCACATAGGCTGCACCTGACTTCAATACAGCAAGAATCGAAATAATAAGTTGCGGCGAGCGCTCTTGGAAGATACCTATGAGTGATTCTGGACCTGCGCCATTTCTCTTTAGATAATGGGCAAGTTGGTTTGCCCTTTCATTAATTTCTCTATAAGTCCAAACAGTTTCGCCGTATTCGAGACAGTTTGAATCAGGGCTTTGATTGACCCTATCTTGAAACCATTCGTAGATCGGTTTGAAATTTGTGTTCATTATTTTCCTGCCTCCCTAAAGTTTTTTTCAGCTAAACTGACTTCATAAGAATGAGCCCACAATGCAATCATATTGATTGCTGTGCAAACGTTAGCATTGTCGAATATATCTTACCAAGCTTAGTTAAAGTCTAGTTAAAGTTCCGCCAAAATTCTCTATATTATTCGAGGCGATTTTCTATATCACAGCTCTATTTTCCATATGTAGATTTTCTTCCAGTTTCAAAAAATCAAAAAGGGTCCAACCCGCTATTCAGCGTGATTGAACCCAGAGGTTTGTGTAATATTAAGATTTTTATTTTTACTTAATAATTGAGTAAGGAATATTCCGTCTTTTACTAAGGGCTCAAAACCAAAATCAGCGGTTGACAATAAAATGTAGTGGAAACAGCGTTCCGTTTTGGAGGATGTTACCCCACTGTTAAAGGAGGATTTCTTGAATTGGATTGAATTAGGTAGAAACCCTCCTTTAAGGTGAACGCTCCGCTTGTCCACATTCCTCCAAAACTCCTCTGAGGTCTTCTCTCTGTCAACCACTGATCTTTAGATTGAGCCTTACTAAGAAGGGTAATGTGCTAAATAATGAATCATCTCCTCGGAAATCTCCCACTTAAAAATGGAAGTTAAAACCGGATCTCTAAAGAACGACATAACAGCATTATGATTAAATGCAGCGGAGTATGTCTCGAACTGATCCCTTACATGACCTGCATGAAGGCTTTGAAGGTCTACCGCTTGTGCAGGGGTTTCTTTAGTGAAATCAAAATCCGCTATATGTATCGTTACTCGCTCTTGATTGCGAACCGTCACGGCATAAATCTCCATAAGATCAATGTTATAAACAAGACTGAATACCGTATCCTTGCGCTGTGCGGAGGCAAGAACTTCAAAGGCGAAGTCAACGTTTGGAGCTTCTCCCTCGTCCAATCGGGCTTGCAGTGTTTCTGCGACAACTAGAAAACGCTCCATGGAGTTACGCTCATATTCATCCCTATGCGACCCATCCCTATGACCCGTCTCCAGTTCCTGAACTGCATCGGCATAAGCAGTATTGGCTATGATAGGAACGGGCACATTGTCACGGTGCACAATCATTTCTCCTTTTAGAAACTCCACAATTGCGCGATCACCACTGCGGTCAGCCACCAGATAATGCAGCTTCGAGGTGCTCTGATCGATTCGAATCTTCGAGGTCGCTTCCAACGCTTCTTGCACTGTACTACACGTATCTAACAGGAATTGAATCCAGGCTAACTCACTCAGAACGGAGCGTTCGTCTGGGGCTGGGTATTCCGTTTGCCACAGTGTCGTTTGTTCCACCACCAACCCCGCTTCATTGATCCCACCATTAGGATTCTCTTTCCCAATCTGTGAGATGGTCAGGCTTCCATAGGTCGATATCCAAGTAGCCGGTTTAGCTGGTGGCATCATCAAAGCGGTCTTTGCAATGCCTCGTTGGTTCGTAAATAGATAAACTCCATCGTAAACAACATCTTGATTTTTGCAGACAATGTTTACTTCGGGTTGCCGAATATGAAGAGCTGTACTCATGATCCCAACTCCTGTTCTTCTAAGAGTTGCTCCAGTATCTTGAGATTTCCTTGTTCGATATGATTTAAGAAGGCTTCACTTATCCGATGTTTCTGTTCATCCTTTTGATTCATGATCGTTGTAAATCTGGTAATGAGAGCTTGCTTCTTTTTCTCCAATTGAAGTGCTGCCAGTTTCTCGCTGTATGCTTCCGTATCGGCATTCTCTCCTTCTTCCTCCAAAAGTTGATTCAAAAAAATAATCTGCAGATCCACTTTCGTTTCTGACGTGAGGTCAAGTAAATAATGATTATCATCGATCAACCGGTTTGCATCCACTTTAAAATAGTCTGCTATACCTTGGATCCTCTCCTGAGGTACCGGGCGTCGCTTCTTTACCCAGTCGTTAAATTGCTGCGGAGTCAATCCAACCTCTCTACACACGTTGGTGTACGATACTTGGTGGATAAGCGCCAAATATTGCAGGGTTGTCATGGATTGTAATTCAGTACTTTTTCCCATATTCATCATTCCTTTGACGTAAAATATGTCATACGTAATATATGTCATTATATCACCGACGTATTTTATGTCAACAGTCATAAACGCAGAGTCAGGACGCTCCTCTGGAACGTCCTGACCCTACGATCTTAAGTTTTTGCGATTTTTCTCTTTTTTCGCCGGCGCTTATCCGATCCAATGAACACGCGAAAGAAAACATAACCGACCATCCCCCCAAAGGTGTTCAATATAAGGTCATCCACATCGAATGTGCCAATATACAACACCAGTTGTGTAACTTCGAAACATAGACTTAATAATAGCGATAGTATAAATACGGCTATAAATGACGCACCTTTTTTACTGAAAATCATAGGAATAAAAATACCAAACGGAATAAAGGCGATAATATTGCCCGTCAAGTTCATCTGTGAAAAGGGTTCGTAGATCGACATATTCTCAATCCCTCTTGAAATCTCCCTGAACGGAATATAGTTTCCTTGGCGCTTAAAGATCATATCAGGGTGTTGTAACGTTCGCCGAAGTTGGTAGAACAGTGATTCTATATTCACAGGACCCCATTTAAATAAAATCAGCTTGATTAACAAATACAAATACACGATAAACCCTGCTGCAAGCATGATCTTACTCAGTACCTTTATAAGTCTCAATGGATATCCTCGCCTCGTTTCTATTCATATATGTATTTCATTCGTAGATCGTCACAATGACGCCGTCTATATTGTTCCCTGATGTCTCATACTGACGATTTTCAGGAACTTCAAAGGTCAAATGCTGAGAGACAGCATAATAACTAACATCATATGTTATGCCCTCAACTACGGTTGAGATGCTCGTCTTTTCTTTCAAGAAATCTAAGTATTCTTCCAACACCCAATGATGTTCCTGCATAATCGCACTGTGCGGCAGACCCACATAGCGAAAATGCCACGGCTCGTACTGAATGCCTGTGATCGCCGTTTTATCCTTGGGATACCTTAGAATAAATCCGTGCTTCCACGCATTTTCTTGTAACCATTCTCCTTCAGGTGCTTTGCTCATCTCCATTTGCGTAGATCCGATATCAAGAGATAATCCTACATTATGTTCGCTATAACCCGCAGGCAGAGCATACTCAGAGCCCTTTTCTTGATAAAGCTTCTGCTGCTCTTCAAAATCTCGATACCCACTGCTAATCAAGAAATGATCTACCCCATCCTTACCAGCAGCCTCTATCATCTTCAGGAAGTTTTCTGCCACATGCTGTGATAATTGAATATTTGAATCGAGCAATCCATATCCCTTTATCAAATCCTTGTGCTCAAATAAACGGATGACATCCGATTTCACACTTTCTTGATGAACGGGATATTCTGTATTAACGAGTAGTAGATTCCCTTGATACACCTGTTCTTGTATAAGGTCTATCGTATCGTTAGCAATACTCTGCTCCATTTCAGGATCCCCATTCATAACCTCCTCTTTCTGTCGAACGGTTGGGGCGATATCCATGGATTTGACCCCTAGCAACACGATAATAATCACCAAAAATACCCACTTCTTCATAGGCAGTTTCCTCCTCTATCCTACTACTACTCCCTCTATCACCTTAGGATAAAGAAAACTGTTTAAAAAAAAGTGGGACAATTATAAAGTTTTTCTTAAGATATAGGCTCTGTTAAACGTCATTGTTGTTTTTGCTCATTGAGCTAACGGGCAGTATATTTCCAATATGTGGTATTATATATTTTTAAAGCTAATTACTGAGTTACTTCAATATCAGTACAGATGGAGGAGTTGGTAACATTAAACAGAAAAATTTAGTTGGATTGTTCGCATCAATACTTCTCATTTTCTATGGTATATGGAAACTAAATAATTTTTTCGAACCAAAATTTGGTCCAGTAGGTAACGGTCCTAGTGATACTATTGTGGAATTAATATGGATATTGTTTGGTATATCAATGATTTTAGGTGTTGGTGGAGTGATTTATTTTTCTTATTCAATTTTTAAAAAGAAATGATTAATTAATAATCCAAAAGTTAGTTGTTCCGCTAACGGGCAGTTATGTTGAACAACAATTTGATCTGCAATAAACTATTATGAGATTAGAACGTCTATAACTGTATATGTATAGTTAAAACCTAAAAATTGGATTTAGGATGTGTGTATTATAAACAACTATGAATCCTGCGGGTCATTTATTTAATAATCATGGGATGTGATGGGAAGACAAATGTAACATCTTCGTATTCAGCGTTAATGGAAGTATTCACTATACAGTGAGAGAGGGAGTATTTAGGATGCGTATGGGAATCCAAGAGTAGAACTATAGGATTGATTTTTAGAAACATTCCAGGGAAGAAGTGAATTTTTTCCTATTCTGTTTAATTACAAGGTCGATATGGGTTAATTAAATAAAAGGGTAATTTAAATTTTGGTGAGGAGGGGGAATAATGGATGAAAAAAGTTTATTAACAAGATGGGGGAATTGACGAGCTATCTGTATATAAAATTGTCAGGTAAGTCAATGAGAAATAGGGGGTTAGCTCAAAATGGAGAATAACCAATCCATTTATTACCCTGGAGCCGGTGTACTCATTAATATCTTAAAAAATAAACGCCTCAAGTGCCTATGCTCCGTCTCCGTAGTAGTTACATCAATGGTTCATCTAAGAAATTCACATAAGAACTAAATTAGAGAGGTATGGAGGCACAGAAAATGAAAAGAATACCAGTATCCATTTTCATTTATATGTTACTGATCATAGTTTTAAGTGGCTGTACATCTGGACCAGCAGATGAAGCTACAAAGGAACAAGGAAATTCAACGGTTACTGAAGTGAATTCTGAGGAAGCTGTAGAGCCGACTAGTGGACAGGAAGTAGAGCCAACTCGTGAACAAAAAGTAGAACAATTGTATCAAGAACTAAAGGAACAATACCCTGTTAATCTTGCAGGCTGCAGACAAAACGAAGTGGATGGAGCGGCTGAATGTTCAAAACCAAGTTCTTTATCAACTGATCTGAAAGAAAATATAAACATTCAGATTATTTTGGATTCATCTAAAAGTATGGATCAACTGATAAATGGCCGCAGCAAGATGGAGATTGCTCAAGATGAGATTGCAAAATTCGTGACCAGGTTTCCAAAGAATACAAAAGTATCTCTTAGAGTTTACGGTCAAAAAGGGGCAAACGATCCGGAGCAAAGAAATCTTTCATGCTCTTCTACAGAAACAGTCTACCCTTTTCAAGAGTTAAACCAGGCTAAATTTAATACCATAATACAAGATACAAAACCTGCTGGTTGGACACCGATTGCTAAGGCACTCGAAGAGGCAAAAAAGGATTTTACTGAATATAAAGGTGAGAGTAACACAAACATCATCTATCTTGTTACGGACGGGCTTGAAACTTGTGGTGGTAATCCAGCGGCTGTAGCTACAACTTTAGCCGATTCCGATATCGAGGGCGTCGTCAATGTAATCGGGTTCGATGTCCAAGAGAGTACAGACAGTTTAAACAAGATAGCAGAGAATGGGAACGGTAAGTACTTTGATGCAAAAAGTGATGCTGCGTTAAAGAAAATCTTTGAGGATAATTTCAATTGGTTAGAATGGACGACCTATTATAACTGTGTATGGTTAAATGAAACAAGTCAAAGCAACGCTGTGTGGCTCAAAGAAACGCAAGAGTCAAACTGTACTTGGCTTGAGCTCACGACGCAAAATAATAAAATTTATGCTGAGATATCAAGTAGAAAAAATAATAAGGATCCAGATGCTAAAGAATTTGGTGATGAGGTTTATCAGCGAATTAAACAGGAAAATGAAGCATTAATCCAGGAAAAGAAGGCGGAGAAAGATCAGGTTATTGAGGAATCAAAACAGTCTAGGGACAAGGCTGTTGAGGATTCAAAATCAGAACGTGACGAGAGTGTTAACCCATAACACCAATAGGTAATATTTAATATATTAGAGGGACCTTTAAATTTAAAGTGTCTCTCTTTATATCTGCTAAAGAGAGTGGCTAATTAATGAAATAAATAGAAGTACTTGAAAAACAGTTGAACCACCAATAAATATACTGTATCGGCTACACTCATCTGGACAGAAAAATTGTGGTCTAGTAAACTACAGACATTACATTTGAAGAGCACAGATGGTTCAGTTACACCAGAGCGGAAAACCTAGGAAAGACATTATTTTCAGGCAAAAGTATGCGGATATAGACCGGGCAGGTAAGATGCAAGCAATAAGATTAAGTTCAACGGACAATAAACTTTTTTAAGGGATCAAGTTCTTGTCCTGGACAAAAGACAAGAACTTGACCCCTTAACCGATTATGGATAAGAAGATGGTCTCATTGCCGATTAGATAGTTATTAAATTAGGTAGATAGTTAATAACCTTGAGGTAGGGAAGATATTGTATTTAACTACTATAGGTCAGAACACGTGTAACGCCAATAACGAGTTCTATATGCGCGATAACTGCACGTTTATATATGCGAGCTACACTATAAACCGTGTGAAGACTGGATCGCGAGGGAGCCTTGCCTTGGTCCAACTCCTCATTTTCACCTGAGCACGAATCTTTGGCTCCAGGTAAACAAGAGTTTTATCCTCTCCGGAGACAATCCCCTTGCTCGCCCCATAAAAGCCGGCGAATTTCAAGGACGCTTCGGTTCATTGGATTCTCCCATAGCATTTAGAGGATTGAAGTCAGTTCTTCATTAAGTTAACGGGACACGTTAGCTCAATAAACCGCCCTACGTGGGGGCGGTTTTCTTTAGGTTGAAAATCAACATTAAGATTTAACATAGCCAAGATATAAGAATGATTAAGCTTTCACTCTACTTTGTTCATACTTCTACAAGAAACGGTTACCGTCCCTTTGCGGGCACTGAAGTCGTTACTTCTTGAATTAGAATATTTTCTAGTGGTAACTGTACTTCAAAGAGTGTCCGCACCACATTACTCTCGACAGCAATGATTCCATTATGCTGCTCTACAATATTCTTCGCAATGAACAAGCCGAGACCTGTGCCACCCTCATGATGTGTCCGTGCTCGGTCACTTGTATAATACATATCGAAGATATGAGGTAATTCTTCTGGAGAGATACTCCCGCCATAATTGATCACCTGAATTACCACTTGCTCTCCATCAAGATGGCAGTTGATATCTACAAACTGACCATCCCTTCCATAACGAGTAGCATTGGTCAGAAGATTCTCGAACACACGGGCCAACAGTTCTCCGTCCCCGTAGATGCACAAGCTAGGCGTAATGTTCAATCTAGCTACAACATGATTTTTCTCGAACACAGGATACAATTCCTCATTTAACTGTAGGAGCAGTTCACTTATATCGATTTGGTTTTTTTCAACAGGTAGCCTGCCATAGTTCATTCTAGTGATTTCGAATAATCCATCAATAAGCTTCTCTAAACGTTGGGACTTGGTAAAAGCAATCGATGTATAATGTCTGATTTGCGCCTCTGTCAACTGATCGTCTTTAAGAATCCAATCTAAATAACCCAACACCGAAGTAAGTGGCGTACGCAAATCATGAGCTAAATTGACGACCAATTGATCCTTACTACTCTCAGCGAACTCTCCTCTTTCTACCGCCTCTTGCAGTTTCTCACTAGCAACATTTAGTTGCTCCGCAATTTCGCTAAACTCATCATTAGAGGAAATATGCACACGATTCTTAAAGTCCCCATTCGCAAGATGGTGAATGCCCTTGGAGATTTCATTGAAATAAGTCGCATAAGGTTTAGTAAACAGGAAGAAGAACAGAATCGCTAACGGGATAAAAATAATGAGGAAAAAGTAAATATCCCCTATGTTGTACATGATCCGACGATACTGAGCCACTGGATCTTCGGCACGGACCCCAACATAGTAGAATTGTAGAACTCTATAGACCACATAGGTGATGACCCCGGACAACAGCATACTTAACCCTAATAGCACAATCATTCTAGTCCGAAAGCTTCGCTTCATTTTATCCATTGAATGTATACCCCACACCCCAAATGGTCTTGATGAATTTGTTTTTGCTTTTATCCTCTCCAAGCTTTTTACGTAGGGTCCGAATATGCACCATGACCGTATTGTTGCCACTTTCGTAATAGGCTTCTCCCCACACTTGTTGAAAAAGGCTTTCCACACTAAAAACCTGCTTGGGATAAGTGGCTAATAGGTATAGAATATCAAACTCTTTCGGTGTTAACTCAATCGTCTCACTATATAGAGTCACGGTATGTTGATCGGGATTAATGGTCAACCCGCCCGCTTCTAATACCGATTTGTTCATGATTGTAGGCTGATTAAACTCCATAGAACGTCGTAATTGGGAATTTACACGAGCAACCAGTTCCATCGGGTTGAATGGTTTGGTCATATAATCATCTGCCCCCATCACTAGTCCCGTGATCTTATCAAGGTCAGAGGTTTTGGCACTTAAAAAAATAATCGGCATATGATGTTGCTCTCGAATTTGACGAGTGACTTCATAACCATCCAGTTCAGGCATCATAATATCTAGAATCGCCAAATCTATCGATTGCGTCTGAATAGCCTGGATGGCTTCTTTCCCGTCGGATGCTGTAATCGTATGATATCCCTCTTTTATTAAATGTAAGGCAATCAGATCCGCAATCTCTGCCTCATCGTCAGCTATCAAAATCGTGATACGCCTCATTCGTATTCCACTCCTAAATAAATAGATTAACAACTCATTATAACCCCTTCGTTCCTCATTTATCTACTAGGGTAGGATGCTTATCCAAGACATGCCAGTAATTTACGAATAAGCTCAAATATGAATGAGGTCAATCTTAATCATATTCAACTGAAACAAAGAGCACCCCAAGGGTGCCCTAATAACCAAGTATGTATCTATCTATAGAATCCCCTTTTCGCGCTTCTTTACAACATATCCCCTAGTGCTCTGGCCTGTTTATCAAGAAGACCTGCCGCTTGACCGATGCCTGTAAATTCATCAACAGCCAGTTGGGTAAGGCGTTGGCTATCTATAATAACCGTTTGTGAACGTTTCGTAGCTTTTGCAATCTCTTCCACCTGAGCAGTGATCCCCTCCAAATTGGAGTTCACTTCCTTCGTTGTTTCTTCTGCTTGCTTAGCCAGCTTGCGCACTTCGTTTGCCACCACGTTAAATCCACGCCCATATTCCCCTGCATGCGCTGCTTCAATCGCAGCATTTAAAGCCAGCAAATTAGTTTGCGAGGCAACATACTGAATGGTCTGTAAAGACCCACGAACGGAGTCAGCCCTATTCTCCAACAACTGGAGGTTTCGCATGTTGTCATCGGATTCCTTAACGACCCGTTCAATGGCTGCTGCAATTTGATGACTGCTGGAGATTCCTTCCTCTGCTCGTTTCAAAAGATCCTCAGCCATGTGTTGAAATTCACTTGTAACTCTTGTAGTCGCATTTTCCCGATCCGTAATATCTGTTGCTATTTTAATAACAGCTTGCACATGACCTTCTGAATCAAAAACGGGGGTATATGTCGCTTCAAACCATAAGAGACGATGATTTTTTGTAACTCGTAATATTTTTTCTTGAAAAGGACGTCCACTTTTCAAATCGTTCCATAGCGCTGTATATTCCGCACTGTTCACAAATTCTGATGTACAAAACTGCCGATGCATCATTCCTGGCATTTCAAATGCTTCATAATCCATAGCCCGTGCAAAGTTGTCATTTGCCCACAGCACATTCCCTTCAATATCGAATTCGATCATGGCTAATGAATTCTCAATCGCAGCAAGGACTGCGTTCTGTTCCAGTACTTGCGTACTAGCATATGTATCATATCTCACACTACTCATGGAGCTCCCCCTCGTGGGTTGGGTATATTAGTATAGTTTTTGTATAATAATGATTATAACTATACGTAATCTATACAAAATATGCAACAGTATTGTTAAAACAATCTCGTCTTGCGTTCATATCATACTTACCCTATTTATTTTGTGTAGTTTATGTATAATAAAGCTGAGGTGTGAATATATGTATGGTATTAAAAAGGCTTCTGAATTACTCGGTATTCCCACTGTTACCCTACGTGCTTGGGAGAATAGATACCAGATTATAAGTCCCATTCGCAGTAATGGCGGACATCGGTTATACAGCGAAACAGATATTGAAACTCTGAAATGGTTAAAGCATCAAATTGACGTAAACAACATGAAAATTAGTGAAGCTGTTTGGTTGTTGAAACAAAGAACTCTTGAAGGGCCAGTTAAGAGGGAACAAGTACTTCATAGCAATACCATTTACGATGATTTGATCAATAGACTGTTCCATGATTTGGCTGATCTCAATACAATTCGGGCACATGAGACCATCGATCTAGCATTTTCGATGTATCACTATGACGACGTATTCCACAACATACTTATTCCTGTATTATTCCAAATGGGTCTGGAATGGGAGAATGGGAACATCACAGTTGCTCAAGAGCACTTCTCTACCCAATTAGTTATGCAAAGATTTACCCAATTCTTTAGAATCCTTCCTACTTATCCGCATCTTCCGAAAGTCTTGGCACTCTGTCCTGAGGGAGAGCAACATCATATAGGATTGATGCTATTCAGTTTATTTTTACGAAAAAAAGGGATGGATGTCATCTACTTAGGCCCCAATGTACCCTTATCCGAATTGACGATATTAATTGAAATGAAGAATATTAGAGTAGTGGCCATCTCGATTACCCATCCGTGCCACATTGGGGTATTGGAGGATTCGATAGAAGTCTGTCACGGGGAATTTCCTGATTTAAAGTTTGTACTGGGTGGGGTTGGTTTTCAAGATTGCGTGACACCTATATCGAGTTATGTACTATCTGATGATCAGATAAGCTGGGAACAATGGTATAACTCGGAAATCGAATCCAAACTATAGGTAAGTAAATTATAAAGGAGCAATTGTTCTGAAACATTATCGTTTGCCTGCCCTAATCCTTCTAATGAGCCTGCTCTATATTTTCTTCATTCCTTCTGATCCACACGCGGTTAAGCTTCTATTCAAGTTAATTCCGATGTGGCTCATTATCGTCTATGCGTACCTGCAAATCCCCTCCATGAGAGAACGTTCTCACTGGGTGTTATTCATCGGATTGTTCTTCTGTATGTTGGGTGATGGTCTGCTCGGTTCGTTTGTCGTTGGCTTATCTGCTTTTCTAATCGGGCATCTATTCTACATGACTGGTTTCTTTAGCAGGTGGCATTACTCAAGAATTCGGTTCGCAACCGTTGTTCCGATTGCCCTGTATTGTTCATTTATGGGTCGAGAGCTCATATATGCCTTAATACGAAATAACAATGAATCCTTAATTGTGCCTGTTCTTCTTTATGTAATCGTAATTTCCTTGATGACCTGGTCTGCTATCATGACGGGTCGCAAATGGGCAATTATCGGAAGCCTCTTATTTGCGATTTCGGACTCTATATTATCCTGGAATCTATTTGTATCCGATATTTCGTTCTCCGGTCCACTCGTCATGACAACCTATTATGCTGCTCAATTTTGTATAGCTTATAGTATTCGAACAATAGCAGATCAGAGTAAACACAATCCTATCTCGCTTCCTCCAATCCCACGAAGCTTATGAACTGCTGCAACGTGGGGATTTAGTTACCTTTACCAAAGGAAAAAACGATTATCGGGTAAATGGAAGAGATCCTCCCTTACTCCGCTCCACATAACATAAGCTTTACAGTCTGAGTCATGTCCTCTTCTGTATCCGAGTCCAAAGATTAACAAAGGTTCTGTAAGGTTACATAACAAATAAACCCGCGATTAATCTCGCGGGTTTATGATAACTATATTATTGCGATGTAACTTATTCGACTACGTCATTGACAAGAGGCGGATCACTTTTCGCAGGGTAGGTACTTCCTACAGACCAACTCTCTGCTTTGCCTGTTGATTGAATCGTATAATAGAGAGTAATTTCACCTGCATCATCAAGAGGGACGGAGATTGTAACCTCCGTGCTTCCTTCAGCAACAGTCCCAGATGTAATCAAGCCACTCAGATCATACCCAGTGTAGATTCGTACAATATCACCTGGTTGAAGGCCACTAAATGCAATGGAATCCGAATCGGTTCCACTTTGATTATCAACGTGAAAATTAGTATTATTTATATTAAATTGCGGCGTAATTGAAAGGTTAATCCAAGTACTCTCACCGGACCACCCCTGCAAGCTGTATCGCCCTGGAGTTAAACCTGTCGTATCCAGCGTAACATCAGTATTAATTTCACTCTCTGTTACAATCCGCTTTGCGGCTTTACCTTCAACCACTAGATATTCGTAATCGGTCTGGTTCCCACCCCCAAAACTCTGTGAAACCAGATATACAGTCTCAGCTTGATCAATGCTGAAATGGATGCTATCACCAACATTAATATCATGAGTATCGGATGAAAAGACCAAATTAGGTCCTGCACTGATTGAGTAAGTAATAACCTCTTTATTCACATTCTCATCTGCATCTTTAACAGCACCAGCAAGCAACTTTAATACATTTTGCGAACCTTTGTATTTCTTATCGAAGGTGACTACTAAAGCATTTCCTTCGAAACTCACCTGATCTTGTTCACTTAAAGGGTTATAGTTCTGCCCATCGTCAGTAGAGAAGAAAACTTTACTCTTAAGTGCATCTATATCTTCCAGAGCATTAGTAATGGGTTTATTAAAGTTGATTAGGATTCCCACATTCGGCATAGTGCTAGGATTAATATATCGAAGCATTCCATCATCCTGAAAAATAAACAATGACAAATGAAGCGCAACAAGAAATAAATGCCGTGTTCAAGCAGAAAACCGAGAAATTCGTAACCGAAAGTGAAAAAAGTGCCAACAATAGAGACGCATCAGTGGAAGAGCACAAGTATGATTTCCGTCAGGATTTTCTTGTTACCTTTAATCGTGAAGGTATCCTCAGTGTCGTGATCGATCAAAGTTCCTATACTGGCGGAGCCCATGGTAGCACAGTACGTGAAGGACTTACCTTCTCATTGAAGAGTGGAATGCAGCTGGAACTGGGAGACTTACTTAAGGCGGATCCGAACTACAAGCAAACGCTGGATAACATGCTAAAAGAAAGAACAAAGAACGAATCCTTCGCAGATGTGTCCGCTGGATTGAACGCTAAGCCAGATTTCTACGTCAGAGAAGGTGGAATCGCCATACTATACCAACAGTATGAAATTGCACCTTATGCGGCGGGATTCCCTACTTACGAATTTAACTTTAGCGAGTTGCTACCCAAGGGTACAAATCCTTTCGTATCTTTTAGTGAATGATCTTCTGTTAAGTGAAAGGTCACCCTGCCTTAACTACCCTGAAATAAGGATACTCCCGAATGCCCATTATTTCATAGAACTTACCTAACCAACGATTAGCAAAATAAAAAGAGGCATTTCATAATGAAATGGCCTCTTTTTATGCTTGTCCTCATAATTTAAGCTCAAGTATTGTTACTGTTAAGCTTTCAGCCTATTGCGTTCTCAAATGATTATCCGAATATTCACCTTACCCTTTTCATACTGAAAATAAATATCGCCCATGTATCTCTCAACCGTTCTTTTAATGATCATTAAACCATTACCCCGCAGAGCATCTTTATTTTCTTTGGTTGTATAACCATATTGAAAGAGGTTCTTCTGTTCTTTAGCTGTAAGTTGAGCCGGATTCTCTACTGCAAATATATATTTGCCTCCCACTCTTTGGCATACGACATGGATCTGTTGGGGAAGATCCCCTGAATAAGACTCCGTTGCTTCAATGGCATTATCCAGCAGATTAGAATATATCTTGGCTAAGTCCATAGAGTCCACTCTACTATAATCATACTGATCGGCTTCGAAGTACATTTGTATGTTTTTAGACTGGGAAAGTTCCCACTTACTCTGAAATAAGACCATCAGGATTGGATTCTTAATCCGTAACGACATCTCTGAAATTTTAGACTCTTTCGTCAGTTGTTTTAAATAATCGTTCACTTTATCATGCAACTGCAAATCCATTAATCCACCTAGAACCTGAAGATGATTCATCATATCATGTCTGCTTGACTTAATCGTATCCATTACTTTTCCAAGTTCAGAGATATACATTTTTTCTGTTTGATCTAAATCTCTTTTGAAACGTATTTTGTACCACTTATTTAAGAGAAATACAACGATTAACAATGACATCGCAAATAATATATCAATAATAAAGACGAAGACATTATTATTAACGACGACTTGCTGACTAACCTCCTCTAACTCCTTCGCATCAATATCAATGCCAACAACACCAAGAATCGTTCCATCATCACTGTACAATGGCACTCCCACAGACAGGTAAGCGCCGTTCATTTCATCCTTAATAATATCCGTAAAATAACTTTTACCGCTCTTAGCCCTTCTCACTTGAGCAGGAGGAACCGTACACGGCTCACCTATGGGGAAATCTTTCAAATGGGGAGGAAATGCCGATGCCATAACCTTAGAAACATCACTTTCGTCTAGCATTAAAATATAAACATAGAGCGCATTAATACGATAGCGATATTGTTCTAAATAATGACTTATCTCTTTACGGTTATCTTCATCTTCTTTAGTTAATAGAAACTTTTGATAGGCATCTTTATCAAGTCCCTCTGCAACATTTGTGGCAATCCCGATATACTGCTTTGCAAGCGCAACCTGAGCTGATTGGTTAGTCGAGTAGTGCGATATATATAGTTTGACGCTCATGAGCGCGCTCAATACAACAATGGAAACAAACATAAGATATGCAATTCTCTTATCGGTATATAGTCTGCTAAATTTCATCATCTAGTCCTTTTGCCTTATGACTTTAATATATTATTATCGACAGAATAGGGCTTTGGATTAGGATTTTTTCGGATATGCCATCTTGATCCATGGGATCAGTGATCCCTACCTACAATCTGAGCCTTAACATTATACTATATAGAGCAGGATTCATACACGGGAGGGATGAGCCCAGATCAACTTCACCGTATCCATCCAGTAACTTTCCACTCTGATCATCGTTAAGCCTGACTTTTGAAGCAAATCTTGCATGTCTCTTGCATGGTGACATCCAATGAAGCGATATAAGAGTGGATCGAATACTTTTTGAGCCGTGGAATATGCTATATTCGAGCTAATCCCATGCTCCATGAGTAAGATCTTCCCCTCGGGACTGCACCAGCTATTGAGCTTATTCAATACCTTTAATGGATTCTCATAACAACACAAGGATAACGTCGACACGATCGTATCAAATGAATGATCGGCAAATTCAAGCTCTTCAATATCAGACAAGACAAACTTGGTTTGAAGATTATGTACCTTACTCGCTTGCTTAGCTTTCTTCAACATCTCTGGGCTAATATCAGTTGCTGTAATCTTCACACCAGAAGGATAAAATGGAAAATTGGCCCCTGCCCCCACAGCCAATTCGAGCACTTCCCCATCTGCATCCTGTAATAGCTTCTGTCGCCATTGTCTCAATGTCGATCCTTCTTTTCTATTCTCATATTGCTTTGCTTGCTTGTCAAATATGCGTACAATCTTCTCCTTCTCCACCTACATCCCCCTTTCAAATTCAATACTAATTAGTATGTTATTAACGCACCTTATAGTATGTCACAGTGTTGATTAAACCCATAATTCTCGGTTATTGAGGATTCACTCTTGCTATTCGCCCCTGGGTGCCAATCCCATACAAGTAAACATGTTTTCTAAAACGTGAACCATATATTATCAACGGTGAAAAGGACAATGACTTTCAGCCGATCGCACTTCGGACGACCCTATGTCGTCGTTATCAGTAACATTTGGAGAACGATCCTCCTGTTCCAACCAACCTGTATATGCTGGATTCTGATATAGATAGCGGGGGCTGAGATCTATTTCCTTCAAGGTATGATCATGCCAGATTGGAGTCGCCGATGGTGACAACGGCGAAATAAGCCAAGACCAGCGCCCTGATACCTGACGTCCTCTGTCTTGCTCTTGCTGCTGAAAGCGAACGAATTGATCGGCCGCAGTATGATGATCAACAATACTGACACCTGCTTGCTTGAAAGAATGAAGCACCGCACGGTTCAGTTCTAGAAGTGCCCGATCCTTCCACAATGTCGTATTGCTGGAACGGTCGAGTCCCATCAGATCAGCAACAGCCAGTAGACGATTATATCGCTCGGTATCTCCCAGATTCCGTGAGCCAATTTCAGTTTCCATATACCAGCCATTAAATGGAGCGGCCTTGTACAGAATTCCTCCAATTTCCAGCTGCATGTCTGAAATGATAGGTACAGAATACCAGCGAAGTTGCAGCTCCGGAAACCGTTCAATTTCCGGATGACTTAATGGGACCTCCTGAATGAGGCTCTTGGGAATAGTAAACCAACGAGGATGTCCTTCTCCGATACCGACAACCAACGGTAGCACATCATAATCTCCGCCGGTGCCTTGCCAACCCAGACGCTGACATACTCGGGTGAAGTCATCCGATGCCGGATCACCAAAACGGGTGTCTCCTGCGCCGGGATAACCGGCATACCGAATCAGTTGATGGTTCCATATGCGGATGCTCCGAGCAGGGTCTTCATCGCTACGGAATATCGTGATTAGCGGACGAATGCGCCCTTCATTGTTCGCCCTTTCCAAGTGCTGTAACAGAGCCTCCGCTACCTGCTCCTCATTCTCTGCCTGACGTGCGTCGATGACCTCCAGCGTATGCCAGAACAGGCGACCAATGCAGCGGCTATTATGTCGCCAAGCCATACGCGCTCCGTGCTCCAACTCTTCCTCTGTATGAGAATAGGTGCCAGAGTTCTGTATTTCTTCGCGTACGGCTATGATGCGATTCTCCAGCTGGGCTTCAGATTTGTTCAGCTCAACGTAACAAAGGCGGAGAAATGCTTCCGCCTGCCAGCTTAATTCTTCGTTGTTCGTACTATCCATGCTGCTCACTCCTCAATCTCGATCCTGATCTCACACAACTCTTCCATTCAGTATAACATTCGCGCTACTTTAACCTCATTTTGTAGCTTGGATAAGAGTCATCCACTAATTGTGAAATGGTTATATGGTTAGAAAGCAGCTGATTTCCCACTACGGACAATCAAATAGGATTCGATAATATGCGTAAATATGATTCTCAAGTAGAAATGAGCAACAACCAGAAACAAAACAGGGGATTCATGATGCGTGTATTATTCTTTACTTTAAACAAATGAATGAGAGTGAAGATGAAAAGTCTAGTTATATTATTTCAAGAAAATTTGGCTTCACCACAAGGAGATTTGTTGAAAGGAATTCAAATCAAACGGTTCTTTACTTCGGAATTCCATTAGTCGTTGGGCTACGAGTTCCTTCAGTGTTATTAAATCCTTATTAAATTCTTCTTATATTGAGCTTGTTCTACTTCAGCCGAGTTCACCTTCGAATGAAGATGCTGCGAAATATGATAGTCATAAGCCCCTAACCGTATGGCATTACGCAACTGATCAATCGTGTCACAACTTTGTTCAAATTGATTGTACACACTTCCGAATTGCAATGGCTGATGTGTATCACTTCCCGCGATGACCGGTAATCCGATAAGTTCTGCCAGAGCGTTTACCTTTCCCTCCATATCCAGTCCATAATGATGTAGATCTCTACCGTTCAAATCGAAGGCATCCAATCGCTTCAGCACTTCCCGCTTCATATGGTAAAGAGGATTCAATTCGCGAAACGGGTGGGCCCCAATACTAATACAACCGTGCTCATCACTCAGATCCAGCAATGGATCCATTTCAATATAGTTACCCTCCGTTGTATACCCTTCCAGCCTCGAGCGGACCCTAACGATACTCTCCCTCGTTCCGATCAACAGAATATGCCCCAACTCATCGACATCAACTTCCATTCCAGGAAATACCTTTATCCCTTCAACAATATAATAACCCCCAACATATTCGCAATGACGGTCTAAGATATCGTAAATATCGTAGAACCGATGTGTGTTGAAATGCTCCGTTAATGCTATGGCATCCAACTGATTTTTACCGGCCTCCTTCATCATATTCCGAAAATAATCATAGGAAAATCCAATACTTTTTGACCATTTAGCATGTGTATGCAAATCGATTCTCACTCCATAACCGCCCCTTTATCGACATCGTTATAACGTTATATGCTTATTATAATGAAAGTTTATTTTCATATGCAATAACATGATAAAATTTAACGCATAAATAACATTGTCTTAACAGTCTGAGAACAAACTTACCCTATTCTATAAAGAGAAGACGTAACAACACACATCCTAACTTACAATGTAGTCTTTTGGAGCACTAGTTGGCCATCCAAAACTTTTAGGGGGAACGAAAATGAACGCTGGAACTATGAAGAAACGCTGGGAGTTAACCTCACAGCAAAAACTTATGATTTTCATTTTATCCATGTCTTTGTACGGTATTTCGAACATGATTACGGAGCTTTTACCGGAATTAAAGATTGGACCCATTGAACTTAAAGTTGAATATTTCATTTTCATTCCACTTCTATTCGCTATTCTCTTTAATCCTCTGTATGCAGCTTTAGGTGCTTGTGTGGGAGAAATTATTTTTGGAGAACTACTACTAGGTCAATTCGGAGGGCTAGGTGAGTTAGAGAAATTCATCGAATTCTCACTGGCTATATTTATCGCCGGAATGCTTGTCACGAACCCCTCCAACAAACGCCAGCTGGCCATTGCGGCTTATGTCGCTATAGGGATCGATCAACTGCTCGGTACCATCGTCGATATCGGAAAAGTAACTTTTGGAATCGAGGAATTCGAAGCCGTTCCAGGCCTACCTGAGAGCATATTGGCTATCGAAGGTTTTGCTTTTCTAAATGCCATGGTTATCTCTGGAACACTATTCGCATTACTCCCGACGTTATACCTGGTCCCGCGTCTGTACGGTAAAGTTGAACCCCTACTCGGTATGAAGCCTCGTGATGGACGTGCGACTACATCTATTGGCGATTTCGTCACACCAAGATTACTCATTCTAGGCATTCTATTGTTCGTCGCAGCAGGTACAGCAGAATTTATGGCAGAATCGGACATTAACTTCATTGACTGGGAATCGGATTTCATAGCTGGTATGGGTAATGGCGCGATATGGATCAGTATGGGCGTTGCAACCGTTATTTTCATTACAACGATACTATGGGCTTTAAATAGAAAATCAAATAAACGGAAGGGTGAAGCAGCTTAATGGCGAACACATCGACGGAGGAACAACCGATTATCCAGCTCAACAACGTGACCTTCCGTTACCCAGGTGCACAATCCAATTCTCTAGAACAGGTTAGTCTAACGATTAACCGCGGTGATTTTATTGCGATCGCAGGAAGTAACGGGAGTGGGAAATCGACGCTTTGCAAATGCTTTAACGGTCTAATCCCCACTTATTATTCCGGTGATATGGAAGGAACTGTGATGATTGGCGGACATCTTACATCGGAACGAAGCGTTGCTGAACTCTCTAAGGATGTCGCCTACGTATTCCAGGACTTCGAGAACCAATTGGTACGTCCCACTGTTTACGATGAAGTCTGCTTCGCACCCCTTAACTTCGGGTTCGAGGACTACAAGGAAAGAGGTATGCTTGCACTGCAAATGCTCGAAATTGAACACTTGCAGAAAGAGTGGATATGGCAACTAAGTGGTGGGCAGAAACATATGGCTGCACTAGCTGCAGCATTATCTCTGAATCCCGATATTATCGTCGTGGATGAACCGGTAGCGCAGCTTGATCCTGCTCATGCACGCATTATTTATGAGAAGCTTAAACTGTTGAATGAAAAGTATGGAAAAACAATTATCGTCATTGAGCATCACACCGAATTCATCGCCGATTACTGCCGCAAGATTGTTCTCATGGAAGCTGGCGGTAGAATCCGGTGGGTGAAATCTGTCTCCGAAGGATTGTCTGCGGTCACAGAGCTCAACGAAATGAATATTCAGCCTCCACAAGTGACTCAAGCATTCCATGCTCTTTGCAGCGAACAAGATAGGAAACCAGGAACCGTGTACCCTATAACAATTGAAGAAGCTACTGCCCATTGGGCACCGCTCGGAATAAGTACTTCAAGGGACTTGACCCAAGCTAAGCAGGACCTGCCTATAAGAGTAACTCCCCTTCAACCACTTGTCCGTCTCGAGAGAGTAACCTGCGGTTATCAAGGCATCGATCGTAAGCAGAAGCCTGTACTTCGTGGCATCGACTTAGACATTCACGAAGGAGAGCGAATCGCACTGATTGGCAACAACGGTGCTGGCAAATCTACTCTATTACGATTAATCTCAGGGATACGCCGTCCTTGGGAAGGCAAGGTAACTGTCTGCGGGACAGATACACGCAAGACGACACCAGAACAATTGTCCGACCAAGTCGCTTTCCTCTTCCAGAATCCCGAGGAAATGTTCATTGCCGATAACATTCGCCAAGATATATCTTACTTCCTGGACGCTAGAAAACAAGAGGGAATCGATTCATTCGTGGACGAGGTGTTAGAAAGATTTAAATTAACCGATTTGCAAGAGCGTGATGGCCGGTTACTAAGTGGCGGACAACAACGACGTGCGACACTTGCGATCGGTATGGCTATGCGTCCGACCATTATGCTACTCGACGAACCAACCGCGAGCCTCGACATTGCCAGCCGCAAGGAAATGACCCTGTTGTTCGATCAGCTCCATGATCATATCAAGGCCGTCGTCGTAGCTACACATGACATGCAACTTGTGGCGGATTGGGCCACTCGGGTTATTGTCATGAATGAAGGCCACATCCTACTCGACACAGACAGCCGTACTGTATTTCAGCATACGGATATTCTCGAAAAGGCAGCATTGATTGCGCCACAGATCGTTCAATTAAGTGGGCGTCTGGGTATCGTGCCAGCATGTTTATCTGTGGATGAATTCGTAGCTCATATGCAGAGTACACCAAGAAAGGAGCCTTCATATGGAATTAGTTGAACAGCCCCATAAATCGACACTTTGGGAAAAGTTAAGTGTAGAAAGAATCAAGATTGAGCTGCTAAGAACAGCTTTCGGGCATTCTTTGACGTTCCTCTCAAAGTTCGACCCACGGATTCTCATCGTATGGTATTCCTTCTTTGCGATTGCCCCTTGGTTTATTCATGACAAAACAGTACTCATCGGTATGTTACTAGCGATCGCTATCCTTACCTACACTTCGAAGCCTAGCGTTCTCGTACTCATTGTTCTGGCCTTTGGACTACTGACCGACACAGCTTATATGCTGATCGTCTCGCTCGCATTCGGTGGTGGACTCTCTGCCGCATGGGCACTGTCCACGCTAACGCTGAAACTTCTGGTCATTGCGCTTGCGAGCATTGCTGTCTTCTCCAGTATGGATCCTGAGAAACTTAGCGATGCCCTACTCAGTCTCGGTATGCCAGCGCAATTCAGCTTCGGGGTAGCATATGGCTACCGGATGTTACCGATCCTGATTGAAGAATATAACAATCTACTTTACTCTTACAGGCTTCGTGGACGTGCGCCACTGCGCAAGGGGTTTCTAGGCTATCGATCGCTCATTCATATCGGAAAAATATCCATTCTAGCCTTTTATCCGCTCATTCTCAATACGGCAAAGCGTACGCGAACAACAGTTGAAGCTCTAGAAGTGAAGGGCTTTACTTATGCCATCAAGGATCCGAAAGTCAAACGTATCAAGCTAGCCTATTTAAAAATACTTCCACGAGATTATGTATTCATTACTGTATCTGCTATTTACGTTGCCCTTTTATTCTGGATGGGCAGTATCATCAATTTATAATGATAGGAGCATTACCAATGAAAATCGATCTCCACTCCCATATCAAATTGACTAAAAAAACAACATTTTCTATTGAATATTTCCAAGAATCGATCCAAGAAGCCATATCCAATGGTCTCAACGCCATTGCCATGACAGAACACTTTAATACCTACCATTTCCATGATATCTATGATTCGTTGGATCGAAATTACACATATACAGAAGATTATTACGACGTAGATGGGTTCAAAGTGTTCCCTGGCATGGAAATCGACGTCAAATTCGGAGGTCATATCCTGGTTATCGGTACGAGAGGCGCTATCTTGGAACTGCGTTCAAGACTCGAACCCCATATCGAAGCCGACGAATTCATAGCTTTCGAACAACTACTTGATTGGTGTGATGAATTATCGTTACTGAGGATCGGAGCTCATCCTTACCGGGAAAGTAACTCCCTAACCCAACATGATCCTGCATTACTCCGTCGGCTGGATGGTTTCGATCTCAATGCCAAGGATCTGTTCTCCTACGGCCCAACTATGAGAGACACTGTACAGGCGTTGGCTCATAGTACCGGTATTCCGATGGTCGCAGGTAGTGATACGCATCACCCTCTTCAATTTGGAAGTATCATCAACGAACTAGATGGTGAATATAACAAAGTCTCTGAGCTATCCACTTGTCTCAAGCAGGGACGTTATCACATCATCGTATCTCCATGTCTGGAGGAAAAAGTGAAGGGTGCAAACTTGATTAAGAAGCTTTTGAAACAGCACGGGAAAGTGATTATGTAATCATACCGTTTGGAAAATTGGACTGAAGAAGATACAATGTGAGTATTACTTCCTCAGTCATCATGGCTGGTTACATACTACTTACCCTATGGGAGGATGCCCATGAACAAGCTCGAATTCGAGATTCCATTTCATCAAATGTCCAAAAGCCAACAGAAAATCGCCGATTTCATCGTTAAATCACCCGAACGGATTCCTTTCTATACAGAAGAAGATATTGCGACCAAGACAGGCGTCAGCATTGCAACAGTATCTCGATTCTGGAAATCCATTGGGTATGATAATTTGAAATCATTCAAGAAATATTTGCAGGAAATACAGCATTCAACCCCAGCACGCAAAATGAAACATGTCTTGGATAAAACCGAAGGTGAAGTCGTCGTTCAGATGATTACCTCGGCGACAGTTAATTTGGAAGAAACGGCAAAGCGGATTTCTCGTCAAGCGTTCGACCAAGCTGTAGAGGTGCTAAGCGTTGCGGATAAAGTATATGTTCACGGGCCGGGCTCCACTTCATGTCTAAGTGATTTATTACGTTTCCGACTGAATCGGATTGGCATGGAAGTTCGGATCATGGCTCAAAGTGGACACGAATTGCTGGAAAGTCTCGTCCATGCAGGTCCGAATGACGTCGTTCTTTTCTTCGGATTCGTCCGTAAATCCCCTGAAGCGACAGTCATTTTGGATCAAGCCTCTGAGTCCGGTTATACGACGATTCTAGTTACGGATCTTCTACTCTCGGACATGATTGACGACAGCGACATCGTTCTCCAAGTGGACCGTGGTGACCGGGATGCCTTTCATTCCCTTGTAGCTCCAATGACCATTGTCGAGAGCCTCTCCATATCACTAGCTGGACATCGGGGAGAGTCGGCGATGGAGAAACTTCAGCAACTTCATGCAATGCGTAAGCATTACGCCTCGTTATTACCCAAATAAAGAAATCTCATTCAGAGGATGATGAACCTCTTTAATATGTGAATAACTACAAGCTCAGACCTATAGGTCTGGAGCTTGTAGTTTATATCGTTATCTTGGCAACATCACTATGGACTTGCTACTTCCTTGGCAACCCCCTTTTCTCCTTTTGATTCCACATCTGTTTTTCTTTTTTTGATAAAGAACGCATGGATTAAGGCAACAGCCGCTACTCCTGCTGACACTAGAAATGCATCATTAATCCCTTCAATTGTAGCTTTCGAAAGAATCTGTTGTTGTATTTCTGCCAAAGCACTCTCTGAAGGCGTCGTAGTTAATTTACTTACAGCATCAGTCACCATTTCTTTCGTGTGGGTTACGGTGCGAGTAGACATAATCGTTACAAGTAACGCTCCTCCAATCGCCCCTGACACTTGTGAAATCGTACTGTTCATGGCCGTACCATGCGGTGTATATTTTGCCGGTATAGCATTTAAACCATTGGTCATGACTGGCATCATAACCATAGCTATTCCGAACATTCTCACCGTGTACAGAATCACCAATGTCGAATATTCCGTGCTGTCTGTCAATTGACTAAAGAAATACGTAGAAACAATGACAATGGCTAAACCAATGATCGATAATACTTTCGCGCCATATTTATCAAATATTTTACCTGTTATTGGAGACATGATCCCCATCGCTATAGCTCCAGGTAACATGAGTAATCCGGAATCTAGAGGTGAGATCCCTCTAATGTTCTGCAAGTAGATTGGCATTAGCATCATCGCCGAGAACATCGCCATGTTTAATGTAACGGAGATCGCTGATGATAAGGCGAACATCGGATATTTATAGACTCTGAAGTCTAGCATAGGCTGTTTCATTTTCAACTGTTGTATAATGAATAGGGTTAAAGAAATGACCCCAACGATGATTGTTGTATATACGATAGGAGCATCCCATCCTTTATTTCCTGCCGAACTGAATCCGTATAATATTCCCCCAAATCCAATAGCTGATAAGATAATAGAAGGAACATTGATATGAATATCCACTTTTTCTTTCTTATCATGCAATTTAAAGAAGGCTAGGATGAATACCAAGATGGTAATCGGTGCAATCATAAAGAATAGTACTGGCCATTCATAATGCTGAATAATCCATCCTGATAATGTCGGCCCAATAGCGGGTGCGAAAATCATAACTAATCCGAACATCCCCATAGCAGATCCACGTTTCTCAGGTGGAAATGTCGTGAATAACACGTTCATTAATAATGGCATCATGATCGCTGCCCCTGAGGCTTGAACCATTCTTGCAGACAGTAATATAGCGAAACTCGGTGCAAATCCTCCAATAAGTGTCCCTACTGCAAATAAGCCAATGGCAATTAAGAATAGTCGTCTAGCGGTATACTTTTGAATTAAAAAGGCTGTTGATGGAATCATGATCCCATTCACTAACATATAACCCGTTGATAACCACTGTACGGTTGCCGCCGTTATATCAAATTCCTTCATAATGGATGGTAAAGCTATATTGAGTAGTGTATTACTCAGCAAAGCCACAAACGCACCAATCATGAGGATTGCCAAAATGCCATATGATGGTTTATTTTCTTTTTCTTTTGCTTTCATTTCGGACCCCCACTTAACAATTCATTTCATTGTATTGTGCGTCTAAATGGGCCCGTCTATTCTAGAGCTCATGAACCACAAGAACCTAGGGTTTTCTTAATCGAGAGCGCTCTGTTATCTTTGAAAATTTGCAAGTAGATACCTTTTTCCGAACAACATGGATGATTATCAAGCTCCATTAACATAAGAAAAGCAAAAAAGTCACTTATGAGAAGTGACTCCTTTGCTATCTATTCTACTTAGATTCCAACTTCAAATGAAGGCCTCATTTGCATAAGTTGTTCGCTCGATAAGAACCCATTTGGTATCTCCATGGCAACCGCACTACAATATCCTGCGTGCCGTCACAAACCGCTTCATCCAATGGGTATCTAAGCTCTCATAATGAACGCCTAGCTCCTTCGAATACGTATGTAATATCCGATTGTTCCCCACATAGATGGCAACGTGTCCAATATCGAGCCCGCGTGCACTAAAGAACAACAAGTCCCCTTTGCGTAATTCGTTGATCCCAACTTCCTTGCCCTCTTTGGCTTGGTTATAAGAAACGCGTGGGAGGTCGATCGACAACTTATCCTTAAAAAGACGACTCACAAAAGAAGAACAATCAAATGCAAGCGTCTGGTCCGTTGACGCACCGAACTCGTAGGGTGTAACCAAGAACGTCTCTCCATAAGCGATCAGCTCGTCCGCTTGCCGCTCGACGAGAGACGCACTCGCATAATCGCTATATTTGGGTTTGGCAGATATGTATCCGGTCTTATTGTCCTTCGTACGGACTTCCAGCCAGAAAGCGCCAACTTCTCGGATAACCTGAACTTTTTCACCTGTAGGCAGCATTTGCTGGATTGCGGAATCCGTTGCAGAACTCGGCAAGCTTCGTAGGTTGACTCCATACTTGACCGTCGTACTGTAATCGATCGTGGAGAAGATGCGAACGGTTCGAGTGTTCCCGTCCCACTTCACCGTGCCTCCTAGCGCTTCGCTGACAAACCGCAATGGCATCATCGTATAACCGCCACTAATTTGACCAGGAACAGTCAAGCTTAGGGGTTGCCCATTGACATAAACTGTATGCTCCCCAATGTGATAGGAAATCACCTTATTACCCTTGGTCGCTGTAACGGTTTTCGTATCCTTATTCCAAGTAATCTCGGCTCCCTGATCTTCAAATAGTTTGCGCATTGGAGCGAGTACAGTGCCCTTTATGAGCAAAGGCTCAGCGTCAAGTTGAAGCTGACGATCGTCCAGATAGACGGCTGAGACCGGTGTCGAAGGTGTAGCTTCCGCATGAACTGGGGCTGAATAAAGCATGGATGTAAGTAATAGAAGTAGTAGTGAACCCCTTTTTATCGTCATGTTGTCATCACCTCGTTGATTGATATGTTCAACTACTTTGACGAAAACAAGCTCGATTAGTTTTGATCCAAAATTTGGTTACCTGATTTCCCATTCACATTTCATGAACAATTGATCTCCTTTTAATTCAGCTGAAAGATTACCATTCATTTTTTGCATAAGGCTTTTTGCAATGGATAATCCTAGCCCGTGCCCTTTCCCGCCCTCATCTGATCTGCTTTATAAAAACGATTAAAAAGAAACATAAGATCCACTTCACTTAATTGTTGTGCTTGGTTACTGATGGTAGGCTGAACGGATGATCGGGATTTCTCCAGTTGAATGGTTACATTTTCACTTGAATGCCTTAGTCAGCATTCAAACCATTTGTAAGCAATAGGATTCAGAAAGTAAGCAACTTGTTTTGGGTATTGATGACTTCGCAATCCGCAAAGGCCATACCTATAATGCCGGTCTCCATGATTTGCGGGGTGGGACGTTTTTGGACGTCATTCCGGGTCGGAGGTTAGAAGAAATGCGGACTTATTATGAGGAGACCCCAAGGTGGACGGATCTTCACCTGTGGCAGTCGTTATGGATTTGGAAAAGGATTACCTTACCTTACCTTACCTTCATCAAGGAAATCTATCCTTCTACCCTTCAAACTGCCAATCGTTTTCAAGCAAATCGGTACGTACCAAGGCCTAGCAAGTCATTAGAAAACAGGTTCAGAAAGGCCCTTCTCCCCGTGCACGTCAACATTTAAAGCCTCTTCATTTTTCATACACGAGAAGAAGGGCTTAGTAGTTTACTAAGATAATGAAGACTCGGCCTTCCCCTACTGTCATTTAGAATCAATATAACATTGCTGATTTTAGCTTAATGACCGGTCACACCTTTAAGATGAGTGTATTGTCCATATCTTAGTTACTCTTCTGAAATTAAATAATCGCTTTTCGTTTTAGTTTCAAAATACTTTTTTCAATAACATTAAAAATTACGAATAGTAAAACTAATACTACTAATTTCAGAACAATATCTATTATTCGATGCGTATTTCCCTGAGTAAAACGATCATAACCCAAAGTCACAGCGGACATAAAATCAACAGATAAAAAGAGGGCATAATAGAGTTTGAAAATAATCATGTGTGTTACCGTGTAAACAATCGACAAAGCAGCAGGTAACACAGAAAGGTATCTATTTTTACTTATTAAGTATATAATAGTCGACTGGCCGATTAAAAATAAACATCCTATCAACATAAAATTGAAACGATTAGAATAATCGTAAGCCCCACTGAAGAAAAGATTCTCAAACATAGCAAAGTCTAATTTATTCCCAAACGAATTTGATAAAAAATGGAAATACGCTTGTAAATACCCCACTGCAAACAGCACAGGCATAAATATTAAACAAATTCTATCCATCCGTTTACGGGTTAAGAACAAAGATATGCCCAGTATGGAACATGTTATAAATAAGACCGGTAATATCTCTATGTACCTGTTATGGATGCCAAACCAGTTTAAACCCAAGCCTCCAATCAATGAACCAACAAATAGGATGAGACTTAATGATGCTATTAATAATATTGTTTTGCTTTTGAATCCATATGTTTCTTTCGTTAATTTGTCTTTCAATTCAGATGGGGATCCAAATTTTTCAATCGATTTCTCCACCGCTTGGTCGTCGCTAAATCCTTGGGTTTTAAAATGTTCAATAGAAGTATGCAAATGAGCGCTCATTTCCTCCATCCATTCTGCCTTTTCCCGTTTGGAAAGAAAACTATGACGTAAAATTTGGTTTAAGAATAGTGTGATTTGTTCCATTAAGCTCTCCTCCAAGAAAAGTATTAATGATCTGTATGTTATTTGTCCATGAATTTCTATATTCCTTTAACTTTTTCTGCCCATCCTTAGTAATACGATAATATCTTCTACGAGGACCCAAATCTCTATCGTCCCAGTAACCTTCAATGTAACCATTCGCCTCTATTCGCTTTAAAGCCGGATATAATGTACCTTCCTTAAGTTCAAATTGCCCTGCGGTTTCCGCATGAACAAATTTAGAAATTTCATACCCATAAGCATCTTCACGATTCAAAATAGAAAGTACAATTGCATCAATATAGCCTTTAATCATTTCATTTCGCAATATCCCACCTCCTCCCTATATACTATGTTATTCTATGTATAAAGAATAACTTATACGAATCTAAATTTCAACACGCTAACAAAATATAATTTCTCTTCATCACATTTTGTATCAGATTATTAAAATCGATGCATTGGCAACTAAACTTCCAAAGAAAAAAATGGTCGCAAATCCAAAGATGAGCGAGAGCAGTGGTTAAAGGGATTAACTAAAATTTGAAGAAAACCTCCCCCTTTAAAATTGATTCAATTGTAAATTAAATACCTCCATTGCACATTCTTTTATTTTCACACTGAACATTCGCTTCCAATACATTCAAAATCTTCATCTAATTTTAAATACCGACATAATAACGTAATATATGTAAAATCATAAGCATAAAATGACATAATTTCATCACTTGTGTCGATAATCATCAGATAAATAGGTACATATCACCATTGTTAGGTATAATTGTAAAATGTTATCATTTACTTGTAAGTACTTACATAATAGTGTATTAATAGTAAAATAATTTATAAGAGGAGCAAAAAATGAAATTAAAATTTCTTAGTTCTTTAGTAGCCATTGTTCTAGTTGCTACTCCTACCTTTTTTTCTAATCCTGATTCAAGTTATGCAAATGAATCTCCTGAAAGAGCCCCAGAACGAGTTGTTCAACAGTATTTTACTGCTATGTATGAGCAAGACTTCTTTAAAGCAGTTTCTTTAGTAGTAGATCCTCGTTATCCTGATAAACAAAAACAAATTGACAAATATAAGCATTATAATGAGGTAAGCGATTTTAGAAACATGAAAATTATAAGTTCAGATGTTGAAGATAACTCAACCGTCACAGTCACAATTGAAGGAAATATATCAGGCGTTAACACTCAACAAGAACTAAATCTTAAAGAAGTGGAAGGCGAGTGGAAATTGTTGCTCGGAGATGGAGATGAAGGTACAATCAAGGCACTTAACGCACCTGAAATTTCAACTAGAGCAGTTGTCGATTACTATAGCTTTACTGGTTATAATTTTAATTCTCCACATTATACAATTAATTCATTTTCCACAAACGGTAATAATATTGTTATTAAAGGATGGCAGAACGCTGGAAGTAGCCAACATGCAGATGTCGATTATCAAATAGCCCAAGATACTTTTTGGGGTTGGAGCACATTTGGACAACCACAGAATGAATTTGGTAACAGTACAGCAGGGAATACTATCGATTGGTATACTAAAACATTCAGTGGTATTGCAGCTGGAAGCGACTATCATATACGTATTGTAAGTTGGGCAACATCTCTAACAGACGGTGCCGGTAACGTATATACCAATTAATAGTAACCATATAATATAACATACGTTTTCTTTTTTTCAAATAATTAAAAAGCTGGAACAAGATGACCCTTTAATATAAGGGATCATCTTGTTCCAGCTTTTTATCTAATAATATTCATGCCAAAAGATTCAATAGACTAGTAAAGTAAACAAGTATCCAATTGAGATCTGAAGGAAATTGGTATAATACATAGGCTCTAATTCATAATTAGTGCTTTCTAAAAATACAATTCCAGGCTGATCGTAGCGGTCATTTATTAACTCGATACATTTGTCAAGCACTGATTTTGTTATTGAGCCATAAATAACAAAAAAGTTTTAAAATAGATAACATTTACTGACGCCCTTAACAAACAGTGGCTTCCATATTGAGAAGTTGCAGACTTCGTCTTCGCCTCTGGCTTGTGAATAGTAGGAAATAACCCAGAGTTACGAGCATACAAATAACGACGTCAACAACGATTAACACCTGATAATTTTTAAAATAATCAAAGGATAAGCCCCCGATTAAGGCACCAAAAATGGCGCCTCCATGATGGAAAAGAAGCAGAAAGCCAGTTTGTTTCCCATTGCCTTTTGCAAACTCATTAACGATAAGAAGCCCGCCGGGAAATGCACTTAAATATGTCACCCCGAACGCTACGGCAAAAAGAATTGGCGACCATCCCACATGCATAAAAAGGAAGGCAAAACCCATAATACGTATACCATACAAAAGGGTCATCATAGCTAACTTATTGAATCGATCAAGAAAAAATCCAAATATAAACGACCCCGTAATTTCCATGATGCCAAGTATACTCATGGATAGAGCGATCATGCTCGGCGACACACTCGCCAACTGATGAATAGCGACCAAATTCATCTCGACGGACCCCATGTTTAAGCCACAGGTGAACAGTGCGATGGCAACCAAGATAAGGATAGGCAGGTGAGCTAATCTCTTGCGTGATGGAGCTGCTGTATGTGACTTATCGTAATTCTCAACTTCTATGGCTCCATCCCTTTGAACGATCTTCGCTTTGTTCTGCTGCGGACTCTTAACACCCAGCCAAATGACAGGAAGTGTAACAAGAATACTTAGAACAAATGAGATCAAAAAGGCATCTTTCCATGTCAGCCAACTCTCAGAAACGAAGATTGGCGTAGTTATCGCTAACCCAACAGAGGAGGCGCTTGCTAGCAACGCCACTGCTTTGGCCCGATGATAGCGAAACCATTCAAACATCAATATGTACGTTGTCGTCAACCCAATACCAGCTAGACCAGAAATAACACCGTATCCAATAAAGAAAAGGGTAGAACCATCGCCTAGCACAACAATCCCCGTGCCCAATATACTCATGATTGCACTTATCAACATCACCCTCTTGGGCCCATAACGATCCACAACCCAACCTCCTATAGGTGCACATAAGGCTGCAATCAACAGATTGGTTGACCATGTCATCGAGATGAATCCTCTGCTGATCTGTAAATCCTCTGATATTTGTACTTGAAAATAAGCCATGCTAAAGCGCGTCAGCGACCCAATAAGTCCTATAATCCACAACGATCCTAATCCAACCCAAGCAACCTTAGATTCCTTGAACCATGTCGCACTCATTTCTTTTTCCTCCCCATAGCATATCATAAAAGATACCAATCGGTATCTTTTATGATATGCTATGCTTTTCAATATGACAACATCTTTTGTTATAATAACTTTACAATTTCATTTTATATGGAGGATGACAATGCAAAAAGGCGAAAATACCCGCAAGTATATCATAGCTAAAGCCGCTGAGCTTTTTAACCAGCAGGGATATTCGGGCACATCCTTATCAGATATAACAGAGATTACAGGCATTAAAAAAGGCGGTATCTACCGCCACTTCTCCAGTAAAGATGAGATAGCTATTGAAGCTTATAACTATGCAGGGAACATAGTGGGTAGTCACTTTACGGATGCGGTTAATCAGCAAGAGACAGCCTCCAACAAACTGTTAGCCTATTTATATGTTTACGAAAATGTGGTCGAAGCCCCACCTTTTATCGGGGGATGTCCACTCCTCAACATAGCTATTGAAAGCGATGATGGTCATCCATTCTTACGCCAAAGAGCCCAGCAAGGCCTAAAGAATACGCTGGATACCCTGAAAGCGATTATCTCCAAAGGGGTTGAAAGCGGAGAGTTTAAAGCAGATCTCGATATCGACGCCTTAGCTTCCTTCACCCTTTCCACGATGGAGGGTGGCATCATGATGAGCAAACTAGAAGGAGACAATCGACATATGCAGATGAATATCGAAAGCTTCTCCGCTTATTTACAACAGGTATGCCTGGTTCACCTGAATGACGTTTACTATGAAGGGTAGTGAAACCATTTGTTTAAACTTTTGTTAATTGAAGATGACACAACCTTATTTAAGGAAATCAAAGAAAGATTATCACAATGGTCTTATGATGTTTATGGTATTTACGATTTCAGTAACGTCATGCAAGAATTCACAGATATTAAACCTGATTTAGTTATTATTGATATTCAGTTGCCTAAATTCGATGGGTTTCATTGGTGTAGAATGATTCGTGCCCATTCCAATATTCCGATTATATTCTTATCTTCGCGCGATCACCCAACGGATATTGTGATGTCTATGCAGCTGGGAGCTGATGATTATATCCAAAAACCCTTTCACTTCGACGTACTCATTGCCAAGATCCAAGCGGTACTACGACGTGTATATAATTACAATACAGACAAGAGCGAACTTAAATCGTGGTGTGGTGCAACCGTAGATTATGAGAAAAATGTGGTCACCCATGATACAGGATCGATTGAACTTACACGAAATGAAATTTTTGTATTAAAAATATTAATTGAGAAGAAGAATAAGATCGTTAGCCGTGAGGAATTAATGAATAACCTATGGGATGATAAGCGTTTTATAAGTGATAATACCCTTACAGTCAATGTAAACCGTCTACGTAAAAAGTTGGATGAGCTTGGCCTAGGAGGCTATATCGAAACGAAAGTTGGGCAAGGGTACATCGCTACTGAAGAGGCACCTGATTATGATTAAAAAGTATGTCATAGAACGACTTAGCTGGATCATGCTAGTTATCCTCCAACTCCTATTTATCATCTTTGTCGCATCGATTGATTCAGAAATCCCCCTCATGCCCATCGTCTATCTCGTTTTTTTATCGCTGATCATGTTTATGATCTTCTTCGTCATTCGCTACAATATAGAAACGAAATTCTACAAAAGTCTAGAAGAACGGGACAACAATCTTGATTTATCGAGGTTAGCAAATGCAGAAAGTCCGTTTGAAAAGATTATTGAACATGGGATGACAAACCATGTCCAACTCCTGAAACAGACAGCTTCGCACAATCTAATCATGTTAGAACAAGAGAAAGATGACTTACTCTCGTGGATTCATGAAGTTAAAACGCCATTAACAGCCATGCATTTAATGATCGACCGTTTAGACGAAGGCGTGATGAAAACTCAGTTAACTTATGAATGGCTACGAATTCATCTCCTACTCGACCAACAGCTCCATCAGCGGCGTATACCCTTTATTGAGAATGATCTATATATTGAACACACCCATTTAGAGACGATCATTTTTAGTGAAATTAAAACCCTGCAATCATGGTGTATTCAGAAGGGAATCGGCTTTGACATCCAATTAGAAGTACCAGAAGTACTTAGTGATGCCAAATGGTTGGCCTTTATCCTCAGACAACTCTTAACTAATGCTGTGAAAAACAGCAAAGAAACCGATATTAGGATTACCAGCTACCAACAAGATGATCACACCCTCCTTGAGGTAAAGGATCACGGACGTGGCATCGATCCCAAGGATCTCTCACGTATTTTTGATAGAGGTTTTACATCAACGACCCTGCATCAAGACAATGCCGCAACAGGCATGGGGTTATATTTAGCCAAAAAAGCAGCACAGTCATTACTCATTCAAATCCACGTACAATCAACCATGGGTATAGGATCGACTTTCACCTTAACCTTTCCACAAAAAAATGAATTTGTTAAGATCACAAGCGTGTGACAACAATGTCACATGCTTCGTTGTTTTGTTCGGTCAATCGAAGGATAAAAACGGCAAACCCTTTTATAATAAAGTTATGAAGAAAAGGGAGTGTATCGAGATGGTTATATTAGAAGCAAACAAAATCCATAAAAGTTATGGCAATAAATTTAATAGACAAGCCGTATTAAGTGGGCTGGATATTAGCATTGAACAAGGGGAATTCGTGAGTATTATGGGGGCATCCGGTTCAGGAAAAACGACATTACTCAACGTTCTGTCCTCGATTGATAAGATTAGTGACGGGACTATTAAAATCGAAGGAACAGAGATTTCCGGCATGAAGGAAAAGCAGCTAGCCGAGTTTCGAAAGAACCATTTAGGTTTTATTTTTCAAGAATATAATTTACTAGATACACTGACCGTTAAGGAAAATATCCTTTTACCGTTATCGATTACCAAGACCCCCAAAAAAGAAGCAGAACTTCGATTTAAAGCTGTTGCGACGGAATTAGGAATTGTTGATCTAAAAAATAAGTATCCCAATGAAATTTCCGGGGGTCAAAAACAACGTACCTCTGCCGCACGAGCCTTTATTCATAACCCGAGTATTATTTTTGCCGATGAACCTACAGGCGCACTTGATTCTAAATCCGCTTCTGATTTATTGAACAAAATGAGTGAATTAAATCGAAATCGAAAAGCAACCATTGTTATGGTTACGCACGATCCTGTGGCCGCTAGTTATTGCAGTAGAGTCATTTTTATAAAAGATGGGCAAATCTATACACAATTAAATAAAGGTGAAGAAACAAGACAAGACTTCTTCAAAGACATTATGAAAACACAGGGTGTATTAGGCGGGGTGCAGAATGAGTATTAATGAACTCATCTTTCGCAATCTGAGGAAGAATTTGAAGAATTATTATCTTTACGTTTTTGCCTTAATTTTTAGCGCCGCCCTCTATTTCGCCTTTGTCACGTTACAATATGACCCCTCCATGGATGCAGCAGAAGGGTCTGTTAAAGGGGCAGCCGCCATTAAATCAGCATCCATCTTACTTGTCGCTATTGTTTCTATATTTCTTCTATATGCCAATAACATCTTTATCAAAAGACGTAGTAAAGAAATTGGCTTATTTCAATTGATTGGGATGACCAAAAACAAGATTTTCCGCATCCTTACAGCAGAGAACTTTATCCTTTATTTTGGATCTATCATTCTAGGAATCTTTGTTGGATTCGCCGTCTCTAAATTAATCATAATGATCTTATTTAAGGTTATAGGTGTCGAAGCGATCGCAACCCTTCAATTCTCTACCCAAGCACTCATCCAGACACTGATTGTATTCTTCATTATCTATCTCTTTATCATGCTGATGAATTATGCATTCATCAAAAGACAGAGTATTCTATCCTTGTTTAGCGTGAGATCTAGCACGGAAGGAAAAGTAAAAAAAGTATCCTTCATGGAGATGATTATCGGAATCTCTGGGATTCTGTTGATCGCGCTAGGTTATTATATTTCATCGAAATTATTTAGCGGAGACTTCGTAACGATGGTTGAACTCTTCACTGCGATGATCATTATTCTAGGATCTGTCATCATTGGGACTTATCTTTTCTATAAGGGATCTGTCAGTTTTATATTTAATATCATTCGAAAAAGAAAAAATGGTTATCTCAATATTAATGAGGTATTATCCCTTTCATCCATCATGTTTCGAATGAAATCGAATGCCGTATTGTTAACCATTATTACGACTGTCTCTGCACTTGCGATTGGTTTATTATGTTTAAGCTATATCTCATACTATTCTGCTGAGAAGTCGGCCGAAATGAGTGTGCCCTCGGATTTCTCACTAACAAATATCCCAGATGCAGAACAATTTACAGAAGCATTACAAGCGAATAACATTAGATATACCGAGAACAAGATTGATGTCATTCAAGCAAATTTTAATATAGAGAACATAATAGAATCAAATATGGAAGAGTTGAACGTTGATCCTAAAAATATGACTTTGCCTGTTATTAGTGAAGCATCAACCCAAGGGGTCCAGCTGTCTGCGGATGAAGTTCTTTTTACGGGTTATAGTAATATGATGCAGAAACTCATGAATCTGTCTGACTCTGGACAAATTGAATTGAAAAGCCAACATGAAGTCATTCCCAAACAATATATCGGTCTAGAGAAGGACACAATCGTCTCATGGTATTTCACGAATGGCGGCATCCCCGTTGCCATTGTAGACGAAGAGGTATTTGATCTCTTGAAGAAGGATTTAAATCCATCCATTCAGAAAGAGTCATCCGTGTATATCGGAATTGACATTGAAGATAACGCGAAGATTAAAGAGGCAAATGCTATCTTCAACAATCTGGCTTTTAATGATAACCGCAGTCATGATTCTCGACTTGAAATGAGTACGAATCAGAAACAAACGATGGGACTCCTCATGTTTATTGTTGGATTCCTTGGATTAACCTTTCTGATTACATCCGGATGTATTCTTTACTTCAAACAAATGGATGAAAGCGAAGAAGAAAAGTCCAATTATACGATACTCAGAAAACTAGGTTTCACACAGGGAGATTTGTTAAGAGGAATTCAAATAAAACAACTCTTTAATTTCGGAATTCCCCTAGTCATTGGGCTTCTCCATAGTTATTTTGCAGTCCAGTCTGGGTGGTTCCTATTCGGCACAGAGTTGTGGACACCGATGATTATCGTGATGCTACTCTATACCGCCTTGTACTCCATTTTCGGAATATTATCGGTCTATTATTACAAAAGGGTAATTAAAGCAGCCCTTTAATAGCGTTAAGCCTGTCCATTCATCACAATTCATCTATATAACTATCGAGACTGATCATGGCAATCTTCAAAGTACAAGGTCATTTAGGTTTTAATTAACTCCTTTTCATCCTCTGGTCTTACTACACAAAAACGCTACTGACAACTTCATGTCAGTAGCGTTTAATCATCTTTTCAGCTTCATCACGAACTCGATTTCGCAGCGATTCAGGCTCCATTGCTACGTATGCTACTTTTTTCGCGATTCCAGAAAAAACACCGCAAGACCTGCACATATAAGCACCAAAGCACCTACATAGGAACCAACGACTTCGAAAATACCTTCGAACCACCTTGGCTTCATGCTTACCATAAAAATGAGTGCCCCAGCACCAACCAAGATAGCAGCCAAATTATTGCCCCTCATCAGATTTGTCAGTGGATCACCAGGATTCTCACCCACTTCCAATTCCCCACGTTCGTAGCGAACATTAATCTGATTCGTCGATTGTAAAGCATCAAAAATATTATAAAAATAAATAACGGGGATAATTAGTGAAAATAAAGTGATTAAAGGGACACTTGATCCCCCTTCAGCGTTCACTAAAGAAACAACGGCAAAGATATCTAATATCACAAGCACCATAATCAAAAGCCCTCGCTGCATCAGACCTAGATAGAGATGCCCTGTACCTGGTACAAACATGGAAAGCAAACAGGCGAGCCATTTCTTCTTTCTTGGGGATTTCGGATAAAAGGGCGAGTATGGCATCTGGTTATAATCTGGGAATCCATTCATGTCGTTAGGGTTATTCATCATCATTTACTCCTTCTATACTTTGATTAGGATACTAAATAAAGAGATATTTTTTCAATATAGGTCGAAAGCTGAACCACCTGATCACTGATAGCTAACACTTTATGAAGCATGCCGGTACTTACAAACAAGATGGTAGCCGCTGCTGCTATGCATCCATGAAAAGCATTTTGCTTCCACTTAGGGGATCGTGACCCTGCACTCGTGTTATTTACTGTAGAACTAGAATCTATTGAATCTATTCCCTGCATGACCTTATCCGTAAAACCATGATTTGGCTCCAATAAGGGCAATTCATCGAGCTTATTTAAAAAATCCTGAAGTTGCTTGTCTTCCTGATGTCTCGGATTCACGATGATTCACCTCCAACCATTTTTGTTTCAGCATGGCCTTGCCGCGATATAACCGAGTTTCTAACGTCTTGATCGGAAGTCCTGTTGTATCGGACATTTCTTGGTAAGAAAGCTGCTTATAATGGTACAAATAGAGAATTAATCTATATTTATCTGGAAGTTCAGAGAGCATTTGCAACATGTCGGCTTGAGCTTCTTTATGTAGTAGTTGTTCCTCTGGCTGTTCTTTGACATCGATAAACCAACCCTCCACCTTATCAATCAGGACACTATGGGGCTTTCTACGTTGAGCACGTTGATAATCGATCACCACATTGAGGGCTAATCGATACAGCCAAGTCGTAAATCTGGCATCTCCACGGAAAAGCCCAATGGAACGATATAGCTTCACAAAGACTTCTTGTGAAAGATCCTCAGTCGCTTCATGATTTTCTACCATACGGTAAATTAGCGTATATATATAGCTCTTATGTCGATCCACTAGTATTCGGTACGCCTCTGAATGACCTTGACGGATCTCATTGACTAGCTGCTCATCCGCCAAACCTTCCATATGTGCCCCTCCTTTCGTTCCTTCCAAGACTTAGACGACAAGGTTACTCTTTCCCCTTCAAATTGCACATAAAAATGAATGGATGGCAAAAATGGACTTCATGCTCAGGATAAAAAAAGCCCTAGACCTTAGAGGTACTGGAGCTTCTGCTATATAACAATATCTATCCCGTTACTGTCATTAAAGCAACATCTAAAGCATGGATAACCTTATCACACCAAATATCAAATTCGTTATCCTCTATCTGATATTCAGGATGTGCTAGAATGTACTCTATGGTTTGCTTAATCCCTTGATCAAGTCGAGTGGTTGCAACAAATTCAGGTACTAGTCTTTTCAGCTTGGAATTATCAAACACAACCGAATTAGCCTTATCGCCTAACAATCCGCCTCTGTAATCCTCTGTACTGCATGCGGCGAGAAATTCCGATGAGACATGGACAGCATTGAGTTTCACGCCCAGAACATCGGCAATGATTTCGTATATTTGGTTCCAAGTAACGCTCTCATCTGAAGTGATATGAACCGACTCGCCAATCGCATGAATATTGCCCATCAAACCAATAAAACCTTTAGCAAAGTCACGATTATGCGTCATGGTCCACAGGGATGTACCATCTCCATGAATAATCACAGCTTTACCCTCAAGAATCCGTTTAGCCACTTGCCAGCTTCCTTTACTACCATGTACACCAAGTGGAATGGAGCGTTCATCATAGGTGTGACTTGGTCTTACGATGGTCATTGGAAAGCCATGCTCACGATACTGTTTCACCAAATAATCTTCACAGGCAATCTTATTTCTGGAATACTCCCAATACGGATTGGATAACGGAGTGCCCTCTGTAATTCTATAATCGGATAAAGGCGTCTGGTACGCCGAAGCTGAGCTAATAAACATAAATTGCTTCGTTTTACCCTTAAACAATCGATAGTCTCTTTCCAATTGAGCCGGTTCAAAAGCTATAAAATCAGCAACGACATCAAATTCCATAGGCTCAATCAACTTAGCTACATGGTCTTCATCATTAATATCAGCTTTTATGATGTTTACCCCCGCAGGCAAGGTATCATTTCTGGTGCCTCTATTTAATAGATACAGTTCGCATCCCTTTTCTAGCAATTGTTCGGTAATTCCAGAACTAATCGTCCCCGTGCCTCCAATGAATAGAACCTTCATGATCCACCTCCATAAAGTATGGCGCTGAAGCTATCTCAGCCAATCATGAGAAACACTCATGCTGCCTGCCTCAACTACTCCTAAGATAGCATGCGCTCATCACTAAGACAATCCTCTCCTACCGAACCAGATTTATAACACTGTTTCGTCTTTCACTTCGCCTTCGCTTGCTCAATGGCAGATAACGCTATTCTGTGTAACGTTGCATCATCCATAGGTGGATTGTGTAACCCTGCTCTTACATCTCGATAGTATCGTTGTAACGGATTATCATTCTGAATACTTCGAATACCCACAATTCTCATCGCTTTATCTACAATCGTAATCGCTGCATTAGTGACGGCATGTTTGGCAGCTCCGAGCTCGTTGGTGAGATGATCTCTACGCGATTCGTCATCGTAAGCCTCTGCCACACTATATAGAAAATGTCTTGCTCTCATTAATTCAAGATCGATTTCCCCAATTAAATGCTGAACATGGCTAAGCTCACTAATCGGACCATTTAAGCTATTTGGACGATGTTCATTCGCAAATTGCAAGGCATAGTCCCGCGCTGCCTGAGCAATGCCAAGATAACAAGCTGGAATATGAAGCAACCAACCATTCTGCATAGGTCCCTTATACCGAGGGAGATTATTGAGCTCAACAAGCTGATCATCATGAACCCTGACATGCTCAAGAATAAGATCATGACTGCCCGTTCCTCGTAACGAAATGGTATCCCATGTCTCCTCTACCTTGAGTCCTGCTAAATCCTTATGTAATAGAAAATGTCCGATCGTCTCTTTTTCCTCAATCCACGCGGAAACAAGGAAATAAGTTAATACAGGAGACAATGTGGTAAATATTTTGCGCCCTGATATCACCCATTGCTCTCCTACTTTTATCGCTGTTGTTCCAGGACGCCCACCCCTCGTTGGACTTCCTGTCTGCGCTTCACTAGCAGCACGATTAATCAATGCTCCTTTGCTCACCTCTTCGGCAATCAAATGCATGTTGTCAGACGTCCATGATTCCTTCTCAAATAGGTCCCCTACAACAGATAAGTGCCAGCCAATGGATAGCGCCGTCGAAGCATCAAAGCTAGCCAACGTTTCCTGAAGGAGCAACATATCATATACGCTAAGCCCTGTCCCTCCGTAAGCTTGTGGAAGTGTCGACTGGGTGTAGCCCATCTCGATTAAATCCCGCACATTATCTGTAGGGAAAATGCCCAATTTATCTATCTGGTCCGCCTTATCCTTAAACGTTGTTGCCTTCTCATATAACTTCCCTAACCATTCTTTCTGGTTCACATTCCTTATAAATAAGTTCATCATGATTAACTCCCCCTTAAGATGGTTCATTTTACATAACATATAATTCCGATAAGTTTTATATATTATAGCATTTTTAAACCTGTAAGTTGTCAAGAAATGAGCCTTGTGTCGCTATTCGAATCAGCACCATAAACGAGACAAAGAAAAAGCAAGATGTTAGTTAGAGACATCTTGCTTATTCCTTGTCATTTCTATTCATTTACAGGTGACTTTATAAGTGAGAATACTTTAGAAGAAGCTCACAGACAACGCCTAATACTTCTATAATTTATGACTCTAACCTTTATAGTGCTATATTCGTTCTTATAGATACGGAGATGCTTTTATCATACGGGCTACCATATATACTTAAAGTATAGGTGATGTTATCCTTTTTATACGAAATGTTGATTTGTGCGTAACCCTTCAGTATTTCATTATATAGAGCGGACTTATCTACTGCACCTAATTTTTTACTACCTTCACCACTTGTGTAAACATAAATATCAGCAAGTTTTTTCTCATTCAGAGAATTTTTCAGAAACTCATTAAGTTCACCTATAGTCCCTAAGTAATCCTCTTTGGATATATATATTTTATTTAGGGTGATATTATAGCCTAATGCTTCCGGATTAGACGTCTTGCTATAAGAACGGAAAACTTCTATACCCGAGGCCGTATTTTCACTATAATAAATAGTCCCGTTTGAATCAACTTCAACGGGTTTAGCTTTCTCAAGTGCCTGGGCGTCATTGATCGTTTTTAGCTTTTTAAGTGCTGCGTGGCTACCCATGTGATGTTCTTTAAGTTTTTCTTTAATCTCTTTAATTGCCGTACCGTCTACCGTTACCTTCCCCGTTTGATTACTTGTAGGTATCCATAACTTATTCTTAGATAGCTTGATGATTACTTCTTCTAATGGATATTTACTACCATCAATTTTATGATCTTCTGCAACAATATTGCCCGTATGATCAACGGTTCCAGAATGCTGAACGGGAAGTTGTACAAGTGTCTCTCCAGCATAAGTCTCTGCAAAATTATACTTAATCGTATAATAGTACTTAGCTTCAGGGGGCAGACTATTAAATTCCAACTGCGCTTCTCGATCACCGGGTTGTAGATTGCCACTAAAAGTTATCATGTCATTCTCGCCCAGAGAAAACCCTCCAGTTTCCGTTGGTCTGTAAATTGTAACTGACCCGCCGAAATCTAACCTACTCTCAATCGTTATCCCATCCGGCACAATCATTTTACCTTTGACAACGTTAACATGATTGGGTTCTAATATAACTTTAAAATCTTCTACTCCACCCTCAATAACTGTGTTATATAGTAAAGCGGAGCTATAGTATCCTTTAGCATCAAGCGTTACATTACTTCCGTTAATCGTTAGATCCTCGTTCGCGAACTCCTTCCCTATAGCTAAGGAGAAGCTTTTACTATTCGTCCCTTTATCCAATTTCATAATTCGATTGAAAGAAAGATTCTTATTCCTAATTGTTCTAACTGCTATGTCAACCCATATATCTTCTTTAGCGTTTGCATTACCTTGTAACGTAATTTCTCCTGATATGATGGGGTAACCCTTCGTCTTTAGGTCCTTAACCGTTTGTGGATTGTAGCTATCATCCTGACTTTTTGGATAAAAACCCTTTCTCCAAATATGATCATTAGCTATTTGCTCATCAGATACTAAAAAGTAATTGTACTTGTTTGCAGTAGTCGGCACTTCATTAATACTACCTTGGTTCCATGTCGTATCTAAATGATAATATTTACTGTCAAGTTTCACTAAGTTCCATGCGTGAAGAGCATCTTTATAATTCAACAATTCATACTTATCGATATCATCATATCCATTTACACCCGCATAACCTGTTACATATATCGTTTCAACACCCATTTTTCCCAACAATACACTAGTGGCATGTGCAAAACCATTACATACGGCTCTTCCATATAAAAAGGTAGGGCGCACTCGAATTCAGATCATATTTAATATTTTCAACTAAATAGTTGTTTACTGCCATTACCTTTTCATAGTCACTCATGTTAGGTTTATTTATTTTCGCTACAATTTTATTCGCTATTTCTTCTATTTTTGCAGCTTGTTTGCGATCCCTCATATCCTTTAATTGGACTAGATCATATATACCTGAGAATCCGATTTTCATCCCTAACTCATCATAGAAGTCCACTTTTCCCTTTTCTCTGAATACCAATGCTCTTTCCTCAAACAATAGCACATCATAATTTTTTAGCTTTCCTTCGAAGGCTTTCGCTGGTACTTTAACAACACCTTGGTCTAGGCGCACTTCATAGGGTAAAGTAACCGACTTGCCATCAATTTTGGCAGCTGTACTATACAGTTTAAATTCAAATTTAACATGATCAATTACTAATTTTATTTCTTTTGTTTTTGTATTTAGTGAATAAGTACCGTGAAATGCATCTGCAATAGGTTTTATGGGTATCAAAAACACATCTTCATACATGCCAGGCAGCCCAGCTGGTGTATCTTTACCTAGCTCATAAGTTTTGTTGTCTACGGTTATGTATTGTGAACTTGAAGTTATGGCTACGCGTTTTGGCATTTTAATTTCCGTACTTGGGGGTGACTTTGATGAAAAGGCAGTAGTAGAAAAAGCTACAAGTAAAATAATCATAGCAGGTATAAATACAAATCGTTTTTTCATGTCCCTTGTTTTCTCCTTTGATTTTAAATTCAAAGCATATTTTTACATTATTAGATCACAAGCACATTATATATAATATTTATACCAAATAATACCCTATCCTATAGAAAGGACAGGGTATTATTGGTATAATTAAAGGCTTATTTATTTAATTTCTTTTGAAAGCTCTGTAAAAATAACCCCTAAGGCATACGCTCCTGCATCCGGATAACCAATACTTCTCTCACCAACGGTACCCGCTCTTCCCATACGAGCCACAATGGCCTCGGTCTGTTTCGCCCCTTGTACAGCAGCATCTGCTGCCTTCGTCGATGCAACCTTGATATTATCGCCTTGAAGTGCACTATTCGCCCAAGATTCAGCATAAGGAACAAGCGCATCAATCAATGTTTTGTCCCCCACAACAGCGCCCCGGCCAAAGGCTCTCTCTCCTGTATCTTGTATCCCTTTCACAACAGCGGCCATCATTTCGGCGAACTCGTGAGCGGATAGCTCTTGTTTATTTCCAGCATTTTTACTGGCTGCTCTAAAGGCTGATCCCCAGATTGGCCCAGAAGCGCCCCCGCAATGCTCCATAATAATCAAGGAACAAGCATCTAGGAAGCTTCCAATATCCGTTGTATGGTTCGTTACAATGTCTTTCCATTCTGCTTTTAATTGCTTGAACCCCTTCGCGACACTCATGCCAAAGTCACCATCACCCGCATGTGCATCTAACTCACAGAATGGAATTTCATTCGCAATGATAATTTCACTCATTTTATCAAGCAGATACACGACATTATTTAAAGAAAACTTATCGTTGGTAATGTTCGCATACGCAACATCGGTCTCACATGTGTAAGATACAGACGTATTCTCAGCTTCTTCTAATACGACTTCAGTGTAGTTCACTTGATCAAATGCTTCATGAATCACTAGCGCTGGCGTATCACACGTTGCACTCAATAATTCCTTCAACTGATTGTCTAGTTTCATAATAGAAACAGACGCTCCAGCCATATCTATACTCGTCATGTAATTTCCAACGAACACTTTATAGACCGTTATTTTTCTAGAAGCTAATTCACGAATGACGGAGTTATTCAAAAGATACAATTCTTGGAGCGGCGTTCCTCCAAATCCGTTGATCAATACAGCAACTTCCTGCTGAGAATCATGATCTATCTTCAAATTGTCCAGTAATGCCGTCACCATTCTGTCCGCCAATTCGTCCGCTGTAACGATAGGCTCTCTTCGGATTCCAGGTTCACCATGTATGCCAACACCATACTCCATTTCATTGTCTTCAAGATTAAACGTCGGGGTTCCCTTGGCAGGAACCGTACAAGAAGTAAACGCGAATCCTATACTCTTGGTATGGTCGATCGCTTTTTGAGCTACTTCCTTCACTTCACCTAGGGACATGCTCTGCTCCGCTGCTGCACCTGCTATTTTGTGAACGAAGACCGTACCCGCAACACCTCTTTTACCAACGGTGTAGAGACTATCTTCAACCGCAATATCGTCATCGACTTTAACGAAATCCACTTCAATCCCATCTTCACTAGCAAGGTGCGCTGCATTCTTAAAGTTCATCATATCGCCGCTGTAATTTTTAATAATTAACAACGTTCCCTTATTGGATACGGAAGAACGGATTCCTTGGTACACTTGAATTTGGGAAGGAGAGGCGAATACATCGCCACATACAGCGACATCGAGCATCCCTTTTCCAATAAATCCAGCATGTGCAGGTTCATGCCCACTGCCGCCACCACTGATTAAAGTAACCTTATCTTTATTAATTTCCTTTTTCTTAATGACCTTATATTTACTGTTAAACTCTAGGTTCGGGTGTGCCAGAACTAAGCCATTACACATCTCTCTTACTAGCGTCTCTGGCTTATTCATTATTTTTTTCATGTTATTCATCCTTAACTATTTTATATTGTCGACCCAGTTGATCGGCTACCATAATGGCTGCTGCCACCGCTTCTTCCGTGATTGGAAATGGCATGGAATGAATAGATTCTGCTGGAATACAGGCGATTTGGGCTACCTTCAGCGCTTCATCATAAGTTACGCTATCCACGCCAATGTCTGCGAGGCAGATTGGAAGACCGACCGCTACACAAAATGCCAGTACTTCATTTATCTCATCTTGATCTGCATTCTCAAGCACCAATTGAGCGATTGTACTGAAAGCTACTTTCTCCCCATGATAATAGTGATGAGTCCCCTCTAGTGAAGTTAAGCCATTATGAATAGCATGAGCAGCAGCTAACCCCCCACTTTCGAAACCAAGCCCGGATAAGAGGATGTTGGCTTCTATAATGTTCTCAAGTGCAGGAGTGACCATGTTGCAATCCGAAGCTACTTTTGCCTGAATACCATCTTTCAATAATGTTTCATAACAAAACTTAGCCAGTACTAGGGCTGTATTGGTTCCTTTAGCCGGACCACACACGCCTTCACGAACACCACATGGTAATCCTGCATTAACGTTAGAGTAAGATCGAGAAGTTGCTCTAGCTTCAAAATAAGTCGAGAGCGCATCCCCCATACCCGAAACAAGGAATCTAGTAGGGGCGTTCGCAATGACAGTCGTATCAATCATAACCACACTCGGGCTTTGTTTAAAATAGGCATAGTCATCGAATTCCCCTTCTGCGGAATACATAACCGCCGAATGACTTGTAGGTGCGTCGGTAGCTGCAATCGTAGGGACTATAATTAATGCTTCCCCTTCTGCTACACATTTAGCCGTATCAATGGCCTTTCCTCCACCTAATCCAATCGTACAAGAACAGGCATGTTCTTTAGCCAATTCTTGCAATCGTTTAACTTCTTCGCGTGTGCATTCCCCTTGGAAATTACTTTCGACCAGTGTGATATTAAATTTATTTATAGTAGATTCCAATTTGCCTTTTACCCGTTTCACATCATCTGGATGTGCAATGAGTAACGCTGAATCACCGAATGTTTTCACAAAATACCCTAAATTTAAAAGTTCATCTTCCCCCTGAACATATTTCGTTGGGCTAATAAAGGCTTTTCTCATCAATAATTCCTCCCTTTACTTTCTATGTTTCTATTATAGTCTGGCCGTGGTTAGTAATCATTGAACTATAACCGCAATTTTAAGCGCTTTCAGATTGTGTTTTTATGTCATGGGTCTAGTAAATAGTATAATCTTGTCCTCTCAACCGCTTAATATAGTATAATTATGATGAAAAGCTCAACCCGTCATTATATTATTCTATTCCCATTTCTATATTTCTATTCATGTATAGGGAGCGTACACCCATGAACCATTCCATGTTTAATCTAGATAAAATTATTGATTTAGAGAAATGGCATAAGTTACAAGACTCCCTTGCGCTAGTCACCAAAATGGCGATTATTACAGTAGACTACAAAGGTGTTCCTGTTACCAAACATAGTTACTGCCAGCCCTTTTGTCAGGGAGTACGCAAAGATTCCATCCTATCTCCGTATTGTCAGACCTGTGATGCAAGAGGAGGATTGGAAGCCGTCCGGCTGAATAAACCCTATATCTACATGTGCCATTTTAATATTATGGATATTGCCATTCCGATCATTATCGACAATCAATATATTGGTGCCATTATGGCTGGACAAATTAAGCTGCGCGACACAGATACACCCCTTGAACAAATTGTATCTCGACCCGCGAATCCCGAAACAGATCGTAAGTTCAAAGCTTTAGAAGAAGATTATCTGGCCTTACCCATCTTGTCATACGAAGAAGTCTCAACCATCGCCGATATGTTATTTCACCTATGCAACTACATCGTAGAAGAAGCTATCCATAAGAATTCAACAATAGATATGTACAAGAAAGCTCTCTCTATGGATACCGATAACCCCTCTTTAGATTCCATGAGTTCTTCTGATCGTAATTATCGAAATATACAGGCGATTCAAAACGAGCTTTCCAGTACGCTAATTGACAACAAAATAAAAAAGTTAACATCCAATGAAATCCGTTCTACGAATCCATTGCTTCAACCGGCCTTTGATTATATCTATCATCATAAAAATAAAAACATAACATTAAGTGACATGGCGAAACAATGCCATATTAGCCCAAGTTATTTCAGCCGCATATTTATAAAAGAAACCGGAGAAAACTTCTCCGTCTTTGTGCCACGCTTAAAAATGGAGTGGGCCAAGCAGCTGTTGGAGACAACAGATCAATCCATTAATCAAATAAGTGATGAATTAGGATTCTGTGATGCTGGATACTTCATCAAGACCTTTAAAAAATTCGAAATTGTAACTCCTGCTGTTTACCGAAATAGGATAAAATAAATGTAAAATAAAAATGAAGGGCATCAACAAGGCCCTTCATTTTTGTCTAATGGGATTGCAGAGAGAACCCACGTTCATGAGAAAAGGGGCGTCAACATTCCCCGCGTCGCTGGCTAATTCTCCTTAACAGTAAGTGTCTGGGTCATATCTTGATACAATGGTTTCCTATCGTTAAAGTACTGATCAATGGTCCAGAAAATAACCTGCGTAAAATGATGGGGATGATCAACAAGTGTAAACAAATAGGCAACCTTGACCTTAGTGATTTCACCGGTAACCTCGAATTGGAGAGCATCTCTTCCGTCTACTTGCGTCTTGACGGGATCATGAATCTTTAAGTTTTCTAATACACCACTATTTGTTTGACTTTCCACTATCAATTTATGATACTCTTCCAATGTTGTATCATCAGCAAACAATTCTTTATCTTCGGATATGATGCCTAGATAGTCCTCCGAATCTATTTTACTAGCCTGAATGTCCGCATCCTCCATCAGATTGGATTGTTTATTCCAATTTGCGGGAAGGCTGATAGTCATCATGCCATCCTCGCTTGTGAATTCTGCAGTTTCGCCTTGATCCTGATTGGTAACAGGCGATAAGCTTACGCTGTCTTCCTCCTTCAGGACCTTGAACGACTTAATAATCTCCAAGAATTCGTCCTTACTATTAGAAAATCCTTTCTCTGATGACCAACTAATAATCTGGTAGAAACGATTCCCCTTTTCAATCATTGCCGTCAAGTAATGAGCCTTAATCTTTTGAACCTCACCCGTAAATTCAACCAATTTTGCTGAAACACCATCTACTTCTATATCTTCCGTGCTCACCATATCATCCGTGTTCACCACTTTCATCTGGTCCACACTAATTTTTGTATTTTCTTTAAATATATTTACGAAATCATCCAAAGAAGTTTCATCAGAGAAGTCACTTTTCTGGTTGGCAATAACCATGACATATTTATCTTGTGATTGTTTAGAAGCGGAAATAATAGCGGAATCATTCAATTGCTCGTCTTCAATCCAATCCGTCGGGATCGTCAGTTGGATATCTTCATTAGCACTCTTAATTAGAGTTCCTTTAACTTCTGGCTCTGCTTCTGGGCTATCTTTCATTGTTTCTGTTGTTGGCTTAGAATTCGAACCGACGGTTGTATTAGATATTTCCGCTTCTTTTTCGGCACAACCAGCTAGAACTCCTGTTGCTAAGACGGCTGTGAGTACCATCAACTTAAATCTTTTGCTATTCATAGTCATTCTCTCCTCTTTCTTCTGAACATAATGTATGTAGGTAATATTTACCTTTACCCACTAGGGATTATACTCAAACACCATTGAAGAAAGATTAATGACTTAAATCATGATATTCCATTTTCATACAACCAATCGTATCCGATTTCCTGCGGGATCGCTTGTTAAATACCCATTCAGCTCTTGGATGAGCGGCACACCGGATTGCTCCAGTTGAGTAATCGCACTCTGTCTTAATGCTTCATTAGGATATACGAGGGTATAGTTATTCAATCCAACCCTATTCTTCGGTGGAGTCGGTGCCCCAACCCCCTGCCAAGTATTAATGGCAATGTGATGGTGATACTCTCCGGTGGACATGAAGGCAGCTTGAGGGTAGTACGAAACCGTTTTAAATCCAAGTACATCATTATAAAATTGCTCCGCCTTCTTTAAATCCCCAACATGAAGGTGGATATGCCCCATGATTGTGCTCGTGGGCAGACCATTCCACGGTGCATCACTTTCTGCGAGAATCCCTTTGGCATCGATCTGAAGCGTCGCCATCTCCACTAGACCATTGTCCCATTTCCACTCTGAAGAAGGTCGATCCCAATATACCTCGATCCCATTCCCATCCGGGTCTGTAATATATAAAGCTTCGCTCACATTATGATCTCCAGCCCCGAATGGATAATTTGTCTGAATCAAATGTCGTAGAAATACAGCGAGTTCCCCGCGAGTTGGCACTAATAGTGCAAAATGAAACAACCCTGAGTGACGTCCAGTAAGCGGTATGACATCCGCAGGTTGCTCAAGCGTAACTAAGGCTGTCGTCCCATTGGCTGTTAAAACCACCCGATCCACGGTTCTCTCCAATACCCCTAAACCCATAATATTTTCATAAAAAGTTACTGCGCGATCTAACTCTTCGACCTTAATATTGACCTCTCCGACATATATATTAGGTTCTTGATGAAATTTCTCCATATGTAACACACCCTTCATAATGGTTTGATATTAGCTTAAATAAAGTTAGTAACTATATTAATATAATATATCTTAACGTTCATAATGTAAAGCACATTATGGTACCCTTTATCGTGATAGATCAAGCGCAACGTTTTACTTACCCTATGATTAACATTTGTGGACAGAAAAAAACTCTCAACCATTTGATGTATTTTATACCTGCACTATTTTTATTCATTTTGTAACGAACAATCCATTACCAAGTCTTATATATATAAGGAGGTGAACATGTGGCTGATTTGCAGAATATCTATGATCAGCATTTTCAAGACGTATACCTATTTGTGTTGGCATTAAGCAGGAATAAACATATTGCAGAAGAGATAACACAAGAAACATTTTTTAAAGCACTAAAAAATATAGATTCGTTTCAAGGCACCTGCAAAATAAGTGTCTGGCTGTGCCAAATTGCTAAAAATACGTACTTTACTTATGTTGATAAACAAAAACGATTTGAATCCGATCATCGTTACGACAAAGCTAGTGAATATAATATTGAGAAAAATATAGTCGATAAGGCAGAGGCTATCCGCATCCACAAAATATTACACGGATTGCAGGAGCCTTATAAGGAAGTGTTTACACTGAGGGTATTTGGGGAGTTATCTTTTGACCATATAAGCCAAATTCTAGGTAGAACAGAAAGCTGGGCGAGAGTCACATTTCATCGAGCAAGGCAAAAAATACAAGGCCTGTTAATGGAGGAAGAACAATGACCAAAATATCATGCGATATTATCAAAGATATGCTGCCATTATACTATGACAATGTGTGCAGTACAGACAGTAAAGAAATGGTAGATCAACATCTACCAGAATGTGCTGGCTGTCGAGAACTACTGGACCAAATGAACATAAGCATGACATTACCATTGGAAACCATTAAGAATAATAAAAACGAGGGTTCAGATCTTCGAAGCGTTGCAACGCTTTGGAATCGTTCCAAATTCATTGCCTTTACCAAAGGATTAATCATCGCTACCACGATTTGCGGTCTACTAGTCTTAGGTTATATTGGTTTATTTCGTTGGAACATTATTAACGTACCCACAGATGTGGTAGAGATAACAGATGTCAGCCAACTGAAGGATGGAAGAATAGTTTATCATGTTAGAATGACCGACGGATACAATGTAAATCAAGCAAATCATAAGCTCGATCGTGACGGAAATTTCTATGTATCACCTGTCCGTCCTGTAATTAAATCTAAGAAGTTTGCGGATATGGGACTTTCTAATACGTACTATACCTTTGATATTGGGGAGAATAACGCCTATCAGATAAATCATGGTGATAGCATAGAAATACAAGCCCTATATTTAGGAACACCCGACGACCCTATCTTAATATGGAAAAAGGGTATCGTCTTGCCCGCAGCAAGCGAAGCCATTGAACACCAACTTGAGGTTACTTACTAGAAGAAACTAGCTCCTAGACGGATGATCGGAATTGCCTATTTCGATATGGCAGTAGCAGCTACTGTATACGAAGAAATCTATTCAAACAGGCATAGAAACTCAAGTGGAACTATAAGAAGCCATGAGCACAAGAGAAAAAACTCGTACGATGCTGAGAATGCACTGGACGAGTTTTTTCATTATCATGTTGTTTTAGATCCGCCTATATCTTTTTAACAAATTCTGATTTTAATTTCATAGCTCCAAATCCATCGATTTTGCAATCAATATCATGATCTCCATCAACCAAACGTATACTTTTTACTTTTGTACCTATTTTCAGTACGGATGAACTTCCTTTTACTTTAAGGTCTTTGATTACGGTTACAGAGTCACCATCGTTTAAAACATTTCCATTAGCGTCTTTGACAATTTTTCTATCATCACCATTGTCGGTTTCTGATTCTAAAGTCCATTCATGTGCACACTCTGGGCAAACCAAAAGATTTCCATCCTCGTATGTATATTCTGAATTACATTGTGGACAATTTGGTGAATTAGACATGATTTCATGTCCTCCATTCGTTTTAATTTCCCTTAAACTCACAAAAAACATATAGGGGTTCCTTATATGTTAACTTATAATAGTATAGGATGGTTAGCCTATCAGATCAATACTTATTGCTCCTCTGTTTTCTTTCTTACACAATTACCCCTTAGAATCTTCTTTAGATTAACATCTGCTTTTTTCGATTCCTCTATCTCAAGCAAGGCTTCCAACTCCGGGTAATCTTCAGCTTGGACATTTATCCTATACAGCGTATTTTCAATCTCCGCATATCTATTAAATTTCTCCGTAGGTGATTGTTGATCCGTTATTCCAGTACGCATACTAACCAATCGATTATAGGACATCATGATGTATAATCCTATAATCACAACGACGACGATAATTCCAATTCCCAACATCTGCTTCACCTCAATTGTATTTGTATAAACCACTGAATCTTATGCGCCATTTCTCTCCATCCACAACGCAACTCTCGAGAGCAGTTTAGACAAGTATAATTAAGAATTCACGTATAAAATAGTGAGTGTTGTCATCATTTTTGCCATACTACAAAATGTTGTTTTATCCCATATAATCACAAAAAAACATAACCAAACTGGGAACATCTGACAAGGATCTTTGATTGATTCTACCGTACTGATGCTTCTAGAGCGCGCAAACAAGGGGGCTACGGCCTGGGTCTAGCGATTGCCAAATCCATTGTTGAGCAGCATAAAGGGAAGATTTACGTCAAAAGCGTAGTCGGTAAATCTACCACGTTCTACGTGCACCTTTCGTGAGCGAGGTCACAATAAAAAGGTAGCTCATTCCTCTTCAGAGAACGGGCTACCTTTTCGCTCTATTACTATGGTTAGGAAAAAGAACATAGGTACTTACTACTGACTCTCATTCCACGGACCGCCATCGGCCACCTATGGAGTGCCCAGAATTCAGTGTTATCACAGTCGACGCTCTTTAAAGCTCGGGCTCGTCTGAAGAGACCGTAGCCGCCTCACTCCGGCTCCATTCCAAAAATGTCACCGTATCTTCATCCTCTGGATCCATTTCATGCGCAATCTCAAATTCTCTTATAGCATCCTCAAGCTGGTCCAGATAATAATAGGCATACCCCACACGGAAATGCCAAAGCGGGTCATTCTTCCCCTCTTCAGCAATCTTAGTAAACCACTTTAACGCTTCTTGGTAACGTTCCAAATTATTCAGTGCTCTCCCCAAATGAATGGCTAATTCATCATCAATCAGTATTGTAGGGACTTCTTTAATTCGAGCTACTATTTGTTCGTACTCATCTTCTTCATGCCAGGCATTCAGTTGCGCGATAAGTTCATCTCTCATTGTTAATACCTCCCCGTTAATAGGTGAATTCAGTTAACAATTACTTTATCATTTCCGTAGAGGGTTTACCAATAAATCCAACTAAATAGGATCCAGTCATCGTATGTTTTGATACACAATACGCAATTGCTTCTATCACATCAAAATCATTACATGATGTATAATATTATTTATTGTTTTACAGCACGATTAGGACGGTACCACTCTTACTTATAACTACCGTTGAGGAGGAAGATTATGTTTACTTGTTACACTAAGCAAGACCGATTTGAGACCTATGTTCTAACCCATGAGGATCGTAACATTTGTATCGAAATAGTTCCCGAACGGGGCGGTATCATTAGTAAATATATGTACAATAATGAACCCATTTTTTATCTTGAACAAGAAACATTAGAGGATCCTTCGAAAAATATACGCGGTGGCAATCCTATTTTGTTCCCTATTAGTAGCTACTTAGTTGATGAGACTTACTATTACAACGATACTGCTTATCAATTAAAGCAGCATGGCTTTGCACGTAATCTGGCAGGTAAGGTCATCCATACTTTTGCTGATGAGCACAGTGCTTCAATCACGCTTGAGATGGTAGATAATGAAGAAACATATGAAAGATACCCTTTCCACTTCAAACTGATTATGCAATATACACTTACCAAGAGTGGATTAAGTATACAAGCTACTATTCATAATAATGATAATAAAGTGATGCCCTTCTATTTAGGTTACCACCCTTATTTCTATGTGGAAGATAAGGACAGTCTCGAAATAAATGTTCCCTCATCTAATTCCAAAGAATTGGTACCCAATAGTATCGTGCAAGATAAACTTAACTTTAATCAACCTGAATCTACTGTCATTTATGAGCAACTACAATCGAATCATTGTGAGATGATTGATCATGCAAGACAACTGAAAGTGACAATCACTTCAGAAGATGTATATCAGTATATGGTGCTTTGGGCATTGCAAGGAAAACCCTTCGTATGCATTGAGCCTTGGATGGCTCCTATAAATGGTATGAACGTTGGACAAGGTATCCAATTAGTTGAAGCCAGTCAAGCACATATATCCTCCATCCATATCAAAGCAGAGTCACTGATTCAGCTTCAAAAGAGATAAACACTTGTCTTCCATTGATGCTTTTCCGCAGAACGGACGATATTGATGGTACACGGTGCAACATTATCAATCGAAGGTCTATTCGATGTCGAACTCGACGGTTTTACCCATTAAGAAGCGCCAAAGAACATCTTCATGTTCTTTGACGCTTCAATTTATGCTTATTTATAGAATAGAAAGTAATTTAGGGTACGATAAATACGCTAATCAGTATTATTCATTTCCTTAAGAAAATAGTTCCAATCTCAACTTTATATACGTTTAGGTTTGATGAACAAAGATACCAGTAATCCAACGCATGAGAGGCCTGTAACAAAGAAGAACGTATACTTTACACCCGCTGCTAGCAATTCAGCTGATGAAGAGTCCGGAAACTGATTTAGGCCATTTGTTTGTGCTGGCATAATAATCATTGAGATCCCCGCAAACAAAACCATGTACCCCACAATGATTTGCCAAACTGGTGTTTCCGCAGAGATGGTCAGGACAAATATTACACTAGAGATCAGTGTAAATAAAAAGCCGATCGGTAGAAACTTTTTCGCGCCATATTGATCGAATAACTTACCGACAATCGGTGATAGTAAGGCATTTAATAGACTTCCTGGTAGTAGAGTAAGACCTGCTACCGCAGCACTTAACAATAAAGCACCTTTTAAATAAAGTGGCAATAATATGGCTGTTGATAAAATCAGCAACATCCCAATAAATAGTAAAATTGTTCCTAGTGTAAACATCGGATATTTAAAAACCCGTAAATTAATCATTGGCTGTTTCATATTTAGCTGTCGAGTAACAAATAGAACAAGTGCAATTAACCCTATAAGGAATGGAACATATACCGATGTAGTATCGATCTTACTTTCGACGATTGGTTTTGGTGGCTTAATTTACAGTTTAAGTACAGTGGCTGAAAAAGCGTTTACTTTGCACTTATTATAACGATCAGTCTACATAAAATAAAATACTAAAGTTAAGAATACAAGTTAATGATATAGCTCATAGTTTCAAGTGACTTCTTCCATTGAAACGCTAATTTGTTAATTGATGAAATCTCAGAGATGGATTGAGTGCCTTATCGATTAAACATGAAAAATGGAATCGATTGCTTGAATTTCTTCGTTCGTTAGCTGAACATTTAACGTTTTTAAATTATTTAATACTTGCTCTGCTCGTTTGGCACCTGGAATGATGACATCAATCGCTTCCCTTGTTAAGTACCACGCAAGTACGACATGAGCCACTTCGACACCTTTAGCGTCTGCTATTAGACGAATACGTTCTACTTTATCAAGGTTTTGCGCGAATGCTTCGCCTTGGAAGTAAGGCAAGCTTGCCCGGAAATCTTTGAACGTTGCATCCTTTGTATATTTTCCGGCTAATAAACCTGAAGCCAGAGGGAAATATGGAATAAAGGAAATTTTATTTTCAATCATGTATGGGAAGTACGCTTGCTCAGCTTTGCGATTTAGCAGATTGTATTCCCCTTGGAATACATCTACATAGCCGTCTTTATTTGCCTCTTTAAGTTGGTCGGGTGAGAAGTTCGAAATACCGATCGCGCGAATCTTCCCTTCATCTTTTAATTGCTTCAAGGCACCGATTGCTTCATCCTTCGGTGTATCTTGGTCAGGATAATGGATATAGAGCAAATCAATATAATCCGTTTGCAGACGTTGCAAGCTTTTCTCAACTTCTTCCTGCAAAAAGGCAGGAGAGTTATCCATCAACATTTTGCCGTCAACAAATTTAGGACCAACCTTCGTCGCGATAACAACATCAGAGCGTTTGCCGCCTTCTTTCACGACTTCACCTATAAGTTCCTCTGAACGACCTGGGCCATACATAAAAGCAGTATCAAGTAAGTTAATACCGTTCTCAATGGCTGTACGTACTAATTGCTTACCCACTTCTTCATCTGAACCTGGAAATAAATTATGACCGCCAACCGCGTTTGTTCCTAAACCGATTGGATTGACATATAGATCTGATTTACCAAGCTGTATCTGTTTTGCCATGTAAAAAAACCTTCTCTCATTTAATAGTTAACATTAGTATTTAGCTCGTTGGTTACGTTTTTACTTGCTGTAAGTAATTTACGCGCTAAGTTGCGTATCGTCTTTTTGGGCATATTCTCGATAGAATCAGCAATTGAAATCGACGCAATGACCGTATCTTGATAGAAAACAGGAGCAGCAACACAATTTACACCCACTTGAAATTCCTCATAATCCGCAGCATACTGTTGTTCTTTAATGACCTTGAGGTGGTGGAGAAATAGTACAGGATCTGTAAAAGTCTGATCCGTCGCTTTCGTCAATGATAAATGTGAGAACATATTTATTTGCTTTGCTAACTCCATATTGGCTAATATCACCTTACCTAGAGAACATTGGTGACCGGGTGTGAGGCTACCGACCTTTTGATCAATCATTTCTTGCGTGTTGGAATTATATACTTGGTGAACTCTTAAATTTGTTCCATCAAGCGTACCGATATAAATGTTCTTCTCCACTTCCATCCCCAAATGATAGAGGCTACGTAATGTAGACCATTCAATCGTATGGCTATTGGCGGATTCTGATGATAACTTTTCCGGGTGAAGTTCATAATACTTATCAACCTTTATGATGTAATTCATCTCTTCCAACGTGTGCAAAAGGCGAAAAACTGTTGTTTTGTTAAGTTCAAGCTGTTCGGAAATTTCAGTCAGTTTCAAACAACGCTTTTCACTTAAAAGATCTAATATTTGAAGCCCCTTTCTTAAACTGGAAACTTCATATCCGGAAATCATAATCACCTCGGTTTCAATTAAAGCTTATAGTAACTCCATTATTACATCAAAATTCGCCTATTTTGTTTCACTATGTGAAACTTTTCAGTCCTAACGAACAATATTTAATATTCAAATTTAAATTTATATAACCCGCGATAAGACGGTAATTGAGGCATTTATAAGCACTTACATGTTATAATTAAAAGATTAGATCTAGATGGGGGACGAACATATCTTAAAAACCGATTTCGTAGATGTATTGTCGATCATTTCCAATAAACTGTATGTATCGGCTGCTACAGTCATGGAAACGGCTAGCAAAATGATGCCAGCGAATACTTTTTGTATAGCTAACTTGGACAGTGTCTCCACTAAAGTCTTGAAGGTACATAACCGTAGCAAGGTTATAATCGGAGAAGGACTTGTTATTGATAACAAGGAATCTTATTGTGCTCTTGTCACGGAACATGCGCAGGGGCCGTTGATTATAGATAACAACCTTACCCATCCATTGACTAAAAGTATGGATGCAACGCCATTTGTAGGTGGATGTTCCTTTCTTGGCGTCCCCATTATCAAAGAAGATGGAGAAGTATACGGATCTCTATGCGCCTTTGACCATGAATATTATCAATATCAAGAGAAAGATGTGGAGTTGTTACTTTCTTTATCGACGTTCTTTAGTACACTTTTAGAACTGGAAGTAACCGTTCAACAGCTGAGGACAGCCGAAGAAACAACTGCCAACATGTTGGAGGAGAAATCCAATCTATTGGCAGTGCTAAGCCATGAAATCCGTACTCCGATGAATGGGGTGCTCGGCATGGCAAGCCTACTGCATTCATCCGGTTTAACGCCAGAACAGACTGAATATGTGAATGTAGTCGAAAAGAGCAGTAGTAGCCTTATTTCGATGATGGACACCATACTGGAATATTCAAAAATCAAGGCAGGAAAACTAGAGTTGGAAAGTAGTCCGTTTAATATCCGTGAAGACTTGAGCCATGTTCTGCAATTATTCTCTGCAGAATCCTTGAGGAAGGGTTTGCGGTTGTTTGCCGAGTTTGATTCGGTTAATGATCCTATTTTGATCGGCGACAGCCATAAAATACGCCAGATTTTGACCAATCTGATCAGTAATTCACTTAAATTTACCGAGCGTGGAGAAATCAGTATTGCTGTCGGTATGGTCACCACTCAACGAGATACGGTCGAAGTAACGTTTGAAGTAAGGGATACGGGTGTTGGCATACCCGCGGACCGCAAGGATCGATTGTTCCGTTCCTTCTCCCAAGTTCACGATGCTGAAACTACCGGTAAATATAAAGGTACAGGGTTAGGGTTATCCATCTGCAAACAGCTTGCCGAGCTGATGGGTGGAGAGGTGTGGCTCAAGAATTCGAACACAGATGGTAGCCAGTTTGTATTCAAAGTAACATTAAAGCAACTTAAAAGCACTTAAGGAAGAAAGGGAGTCTCCCTATCTCATTGAGATCCTCCATCTTATCGCTTCGGCAACTCAAATGATGTTTACTACGAGGTAAGAGTTTCAATAAGTCATAGAATGCTTAGGAATGCTTGCGGTCCAACTAACGGACTGCAAGCTTTTTTGCGCTCAAATGATATTATTAGCAACTTCCATTCGAGCATATCCCGGTCGTAGGTCAGTTTAATGACTGCACCTGTCCATTTATCTTAAAATAAGATAACACCAGCCGTCTTTTTGGTTAATAGTAAATAACACCACGCCATACCCCAAATGGGTGAGTGCCTGATTAAGTGAAACCCGAGTTGGAGTCCGTTTACAAATTAAAAGTAGCGAGCTGTATCTCGCTAATTCATTATAGAGAGGAATATGTATATGAAGCGAGCCATGATCATTATTAACCCCTCTTCCGGTAAAGAAGAAGCTCTCGAACATGTCAGTAACGTAGAAGAAATTCTGCAGGATCATGGATACAACGTGACAGTCAATGAGACGGCAAAAGAATTGGATGCAACCCATTATTGTGTCACTGCATGCGAAGAATGTTATGATCTGGTGGTTTCCATTGGCGGAGATGGTACACTTCACGAAACTATTAATGGACTTATCAATCAGGACCACTGCCCGAAACTTGGTGTGGTCCCTCTTGGGACGGTCAACGATTTTGCCCGGGCATTACAAATTCCACTGTATCCCGAACAGGCGATCCGAACACTCATTTCATCCAGAGTAAAAACAGTAGATATAGGCCGAGTGAATCACTTACTGTTCTCCAATGTCGTCGCTGTAGGTTCACTCGCTGAATCGCTGTCTTCCGTATCGTCAGACGATAAATCTAAGCTTGGCGCTTTTGCCTACTTAAAAGAAGGCATTAAAGAACTTATGGGCAATCCTTCCCAACATCTTGTCATTCGCCATGATGAAAAGACATGGGTAGGGGAATCTCCACTTTTTCTGGCCGCATTAACGAACTCCGTAGGTGGATTTGAAAAACTTGCCCCTGATGCCGCTGTTGACGATGGTCTGCTTCACTGCTTTATTATCAAAGATCTCAATATATTCAATACCCTAACGGTCAGTATCTCATTGCTACTTGGCAAACTGAAGGATCATAAAGATGTTGTTTACTTTACTGCACAAAATGTAAGTGTAAGCTCAGAAGAACCTGTTAGGACTAATGTAGATGGCGAAGAGGGACCGCCTTTACCCATCGAGCTCAGCATTTCACCTCGACGATTCCAGGTGATTGTTCCAGAGGAGGAATAAGGGCTGAGTACGCTTGAAAAGGCAGGTGTTTTATCTCAAAATAGAAATCCTTGGCATACGGAAACTAAAGGAGATATGGAAATACATGAAGTCTAAACGAGCGATGATTGAACGGAGAGACGCCGAGCGCCGAGTACGTCGTGAACTGAAAAAGAACCCACCCGGACTATTATCGAGATGGTTCGACAGGATAATGAAGTGGGGACAGGTATTGTTTCTCATTTCTCTTTTCTTTGTTGCCATCTACCCTATTATGAATCTAATCCCTGGTCTGGAAAACACAGACCTGATCCTTTTCGCCGTTGAACGAATGGCTATCTTTCTGCTTTTTGGCATCATGTTCGTCGGTAGTTTGGTAGGAATACGGGCTCTCTTTAAGTCGACAATCGACTCAGGCAGAAATCCAAAAAAACCAGATGGAAGAAGGAAGCAAGTCATGAGAGCCGCTGTGCTTCTTTTCTTTACTCTCGTTATTATATTCGCAGCCATCGTCTGCTGGGCTCAACTGAAGGCTCTAGCGAAGTTAGGACAGTTCCTACTGTCCTGATCCAGATGATGAGCGATTAAATAGTTCATTGAAAACTATCAAATACCATCTACTCACTTCGAACGTTATTGCCACTTTGATATGAAATAAACAACAACATCTGGTTATAGTTAAAAGGCATCTGAATAGCCGTATTCAGTATGCCTTTTCACGATCTACAATTAAGATTGGAGATGATGTTAATTTTCGGGTTAAAGACACGTTTCCAGAAGTCTTTAGCTCTACTCTTTGTTTGCTAATTTCTCTTGTGCGAGACGGATCATTTCCCGTACCATAGCACCTCCTATTTTACCACCGACTTGCCCAACTGATTCTGTAGTCAGCCCTCCATTGTCACCTTGATGCAGAGATACACCAAGCTCCTTAGCCACTTCGTATTTCACATCGTCGGGTTGATTCGGATCAACCGTATATCCTTCACGCTTCATTACGTCTGCTTTGAAAGCCTGCATCCCTTGTTCCACCCCCGGCACCGCATATCTTCTCTTTCTTCTTGCCATATGCCACACTCCCCTCGATGTCTTGTTCTAACATACCCAGAAGCACAACTCTCCATCCCGATTCCACTAGGGCTTTATTAGATGTGGTATACATGATTCTATTGTAAATTCGAGTTCATATAATGAATCACTTAATGATGTCGTTAAAGCATGCAGTGTACCAAAGCCGATTGTTGAGAGAATGACCCCCCAAATGTCAAATTTGGGGGGTCATCTCACCCTCCGGGGTTTCTTTTTGAGCCCAACTAACGGATACTGCTAAGAATTTGGCTCGACTATGCATTCGTTAATTTTGCATATATGGCATCTTAGGAATTAAAAAGTTCTCCTATAAACCTTGTTGGTATCAATACTCTATCTCATTTACAATAAACAGCGATTATTGGAACTTGGCTTGGAATACATTGTAACTGTATGCTCATAGACCCTTAAAATAGTTATTGATATAATTCTACATGAAGCTAATCCATTTTATTAATAAAGGGACCTTGTACAGCCTTTGTTCTTTTGCACAAAATTCTTAAACCGAACGGGTGTGTTGATTGATGCTTCCACTTAGAGACGTGATTATGAAGGAGATCCAGCTATGTATGAATTGACGCATCATCAGGCCCAAAACATTGTCGATAGAATGATGAAGGATATTCCATATAATATTAATATTATGGATCACACAGGTATGATCATCGGGAGTGGACATAAAGGAAGGGTTGGTACGCTGCATCATGGTGCGGTGAAAGCCATAAAGCAAAGAAAAATCGTGGAAATTAACAAAGATGAGGAATTCGTAAAGAAGGGTATTAACTTACCGATCGAATTAAATGGCAGTATTGTTGGAGTGGTAGGAATCAGCGGTGAAGTAAAGGAAACGGGGCCCTTCGGAAACCTTGTAAAGTCAGCTGTTATTTTGTTAATCGACCATAGTATCACATTGGAAAAGGAGAATTTGAAAAAAAACTTAAAGCAAGAATTTTTTAGCTTAATGATAAACTCGGACACCACCTATACGAAAGAATTAATGAATCAGGCATTGACCTATGGCATTCAGTTAACTAAGCCCTCCCAAATCATTTATGTGGAATCTCCTAATGAGATTGCTGAGGATATCACTACAAGCTTATCTTCCTTTAAAATGTCGAAATATTCGCTTTGCATAGTCCTTCAGGAAGTAGATAAGATTGAATCTCAGCGACAAACAATAGGCAATCAGTATCCAGATGCTTTCATTTCCATCAGTAATATGAACGACACGATTTCTGAAGGACTTGTGCAAGCCAAATCAGCTATGCGCGTATTGAAGGGTGTTTACTTCAACGAGAAATCCATCTCCTATGGAAAACGTGAGTTCATCGTCGATATGTCGAGGCTACTAAAAAATGATACAAGATTAGAACGGCTAGCCCATTCTCTGGAAAAACATGATGAATTAATAAAAACGCTCCAGATATACCTTAACTGTAATCTTAACGCCAATGAAACCGCCAATAGACTCATGATCCACAGGAATACATTAAACTATAGATTAAACAAGATTTATAACATTACAGGCAAAGATCCCAAAAATATTTTGGAGCTCATGGAACTCATTTTTATGCTGATTAATCGAATAAAATAAAGAGGATGTCCACATCTGACTATGGGCCACCCTCTTTTATGTTATTTTAACAATCTGGCAATACTTTCAGATGTACGGGCAACATTCTCCTTGCCTTGTGCCAGTAAGGTATTAATATCTGCTGCTCCGGGAACAATTCCAAAGATGGCATCAAATCCTTCATCGTACAAAGTCTCCACATCTTTGCCTACATATCCTGCCAGGGCGATCACTTTCATACTGCCGTTAACACTCTTAGCTGCCTTAGCAACTCCGTAAGGTGCTTTGCCGAATTTCGTCTGAAAATCGATCCCACCTTCTCCTGTAAAGCAGTAATCCACATTTTTTAGTTTTTCTTTCAACCCTGTATATTCGATTACAATTTCAATTCCCTTTTTCATTGTAGCGTTGGTGAAAGCGATTAGTCCACCGCCAAGGCCGCCCGCACCTCCTGCACCAGGTACATCCACAATATCAATTCCAAGTTGCTGTTTTATTATGTTACTATAGTGTCTTAAATTTTCATCCAAAACTGTAACCATTTCAGGAGTGGCACCCTTTTGGGGACCAAAAACAACAGATGCGCCGCGCTCCCCGCACAATGGATTGGTTACATCCGATGCTACCAAGATATTAATATTTTTTAATTGCGGAAGCACATCAGAGGAATCGATCCTATCCAACTCAAGTAGGTTTCCTCCACCAAGCAGCTGTAGCTCAATCCCTTGTTTATCTAGGAATTTATACCCCAGTGCTTTAGCCATTCCAGCCCCTCCATCATTCGTAGCACTTCCACCAATGCCTAGAATGATATTCGTAATGCCCTTTTCAATACAATCCTTAATTAATTCACCCGTTCCTATGGTCGTCGTAATCAAAGGATTTCTGGTTTCCTTCGTAACATGATGAATTCCACTGGCTGATGCCATTTCAATCACACCTGTTTTGCCATCTCCCAAAATTCCATAATGGGCGAGAACCGGTGTACCCAGAGGGCCGGTCACTTCTTTTTGTATCAAGGTGCCACCTGTTGCATCTACCAAGGACTGGACCGTGCCTTCACCTCCATCAGCCATAGGTACATGAATGCACTCCGCATCTGGAATAGCTCTCTTTATACCGATTTCCATGGCTTCGCATACTTCTTTTGCCGTCATGCTTTCTTTAAACGAATCAGGAGCTAACATAAATATTTTACCCATGAATTATTCTCCTCCCCTTTTATAAGATAAATCCGAAAAGAACGACTGCTACTATAGTCATCGTTATACCAACCATACTTTCAAACAGGACAACCTTCATTCTATCCTTCATGCTGATGCCCATGGCATTACGTGTAACGTGGAAGTATGTTCCGTGTGGTAAATGGTCGATTACTGTAGCACCTGTATGGGTCATAACTGCGGCCGATAGAGGGGCTACACCTGTATTTAATATCGCACTTGAGAATGAACCCGTAGCCAAAATGGCACCTGTTGAAGTGGATGCTGTTGCTCCTGCCATTAAAATTCCTGCTATAGGTGCAAGGAAGACCCCGGAAATGCCCGATGATTGTACAAGAGCAACAACTTCTGCAGGCAGGGTTGACGCTGTAATCAATCCGCCAATGGCACCTGCGCCGATAATGATCAGAATCGTTGGTGTCATTCGATTTAAACCAGCCGTACAATAATTCACTATTTCTTTTGACTTACCTAATGCCAAGGAGCCAACTACACCGGCAAATGGCAGGATAAACAAGGAGTCAATTTTTAGATCTGCGAGGAAATCAACGCCTAGTATCGAACCAACCGGGCTAATCATCAATAGAACAATAGCGATGATTGGAGCTACTAGAGCTTTAGATAATGGTGGTAGATTCGTGGTGCTTGTTTTTTCTAATTCGGCAGCTTCAAGATCCGTTACTTTAGTGCCTTTATATTTAATTAATGATGCGATAAGAACCGCAACTGCTAATCCGAACAGAGCAGGGACTAATCCGCCGAGCATGACCTGGTTAACATCGAGATTGAATCCGCCCGCCGCTGCAATGGTATTCGGGTTAGGTGAAATAATGTTACCCGCTTTACCACCGCCAGATAAAGCCACTAGCAAGGCAATCTTGGAATATCCCATTTTGTGTCCCACGGACAACGCGATAGGTGCAACAATCAATACGGCAACAGGAATGAATACCCCTACCGCTGTGATAACCATGGTAGCCAGTGCTAGCGATAGCATAGCTTTCGTTCCACCGAGTTTATCAACAATAACTTTTGCAATGGTTCCCGCTGATCCAGATTCCATCATTACACCAGCAAAAACACCTGCAGCGATGATGCGTATAACTGTACCTTGAACACTTTGTGTTCCGGAAATTAGGATGCTGATTACCTCTGTAAAATTCGCCCCACCAATAAAACTTCCAACAATTGCTCCCAGAATCAATGCATACGTTGGTGCCAGTTTAAACAAAATCAATATAATTGCCAGCGCTAGTCCGGCTAAGGCCCCAATCCAACTAATATCCATTGCCATCTCAAATCCTCCTCAGGGTGATTTTGATTTTTGAATTTCGTAGACCCTATTGAGCCAATATGAGCACTCACCACAGGCCTTGTAAGTTTATTCACAAAGTAGGCTTTATTGATCTACACGTATATACATGTATTGTGGTGAATCTTTCTATTACCCCTCTAAAGTCATCCTGCTTCACTAACTTGAATACGTTTTCATTATATTTGTATTGTTGTCGTTAAACAATTGATATTCCAATGAATATTTTTGTGCATATGCACAAAATAGTGCCTGAGTGCCATTTATCAGCACCACGCGATAAATCTGCTCCCATGATCATCTCACCTTTACTATTATTCGTATGTATTACAATGTTTGATAGTATCACTGTTGATTTTATGTGAATGAATGTTACCTCGTTATTCTCAAAAGAAAAGGCGTGTGAGTAAAATCTACCCACACGCCCACGTCTTTACTATTTTATTTTTCAAATAAAGATCTAAGACTTGAGTCTAATTCTAATACATGCAATATAATTGTAAGTACTTCTGCGCGAGTAGCATTGGATTGTGGTGCAAAGTGATCTGTTGACTGACCATTTACTAGTCCCATAGAAGCCGCTGCCTGAATCTGATCTTTATTCCAGACCCCATCAATGTCTTTAAAAGTACCTTGACTAGAAGTTGTCTTGAGAACTACTAACTTTGAAATAATAGAAATAATTTCAGCTCTAGTAATTTGTCTGTCAGGCTTAAACGTGCCATCTTCGTAACCTGCGATAATACCATTAAAGGACAATGCCATAATCGCATCTTCAGCCCAATGATCTTTAACATCTGACAATGTAGTAGATGTAGAACTAGTTAATCCAAACACTCTAAAAATGATAGTAGCAAACTCTCCTCGAGTAATACTGTCATTAGGCCGGAATGAACCATCCACGTATCCTTTTAAAACTCCAAGCTTAGTAAATAACTTAACCGTTTTATCTGCCCAGTGAGAAGCCGTGTCATTAAAGTTTACAGACACTCCTTTGCTGTCTTCTAACTTCTTAGTGATTTCTGAGATAACCTTTGCAATATTAACAACCGTGCTGAAGATTGGAGAAGTACTAACTGGAGGCTCTTCTACAGTAATTACATTAGTACCATTGATTTGAGTTCCTTGAGTTCCTTGAGTTCCATGAGTTTCTGGAATAGACGGATTAGTAATGCTGAGATTAATATGATCAACGATTACTGAAGTTCCTGAAAACATAGCTTGTACTGTTACACTGCCTGACTGTAATGCTGTGATCACGCCATTATTAATGGAAACTTTAGAAGGATCATCCGCTGTCCAAGTAATTAGAGAAGTTACATCCTGAGTAGTCGTGTCACTCATAGTTGCAGTAGCTACTACAGTGAAAGTATCCCCAACTTGCATTGTTCCAGTATGCTTGTTTAAAGACATAGCAATTACTGTTGTAATTGGAGGCGTCGTTGGAAGCGTCGTAAAGATAACATCGTCTCCGTAGCTTGTCCCTACGCTATTCGTAGCAAATGCGCGAACGTGATAGATTGTTCCCGCTTCAAGTCCGGTCAGATTCGATGTGTAGCCACCTGTCGTGCCGGCAACGATGATCTGCTTGTCCTCCGGTATTGTTGGATTACTGCTCTTAGAATAAACAATACCTCGTACGGTTACCGCCGCACCACCCTCGATGGTTACATTCCCGCCTACGTCTGCCGAGATTGAGGTAATACTCGTTACCGGATCCGTTGATACTGTCGCTACGCTGTTCGGCAACGTTGTCGTAAAGATAACCTCGTTTCCGTACCTTGTCCCTACACTATTCGTCGCAAATGCGCGAACGTAATAGGTTGTTCCCGCTGTAAGTCCGGTCAGATTCGAAGAAAAGTTGCCTGTCGTGCCGGCAACGACAATCTGCATGTCCAGTATTGTTGGATTACTGCTCTTAGAATAAACAATACCGCGTTCGGTTACAGCCGCACTGCCCTCGCTGGTTACATCTCCGCCTGCACTGGCCGAAGTTGAAGTAACATTCGTTACCGCAGTTGTTGATACCGTCGCAGTAGTGCTGATGAGCACCGCTGCCGTACTGCCTACGTTATTTAATCTTAATGTCGCATCAATGCGATCGCTATTTTTAATAGTACCTCCATTAAGCGATAAACTCGAACCGACGGCTATGCCGTCCAAGTCAGAATCGCCTTCTTGAACCGTGTAACTAAATGTCAGCGTGTTGCTTTCCGAGCCGGACGCATAAGCGGCAATAACTGACTTGCTTCCGATCGTTAGCGGCAAATATGGCGTCCCATTCGTCGTATCCACAATAACTGCCTGATCAAACGCCACCGTAAAGTAGAGGTGGCTCCCTGACGCGTAATTCCCATTCGCTGGCACAATTACAGAGGCAACTTTCGCAGATGGATTGACCAAGACCACTGTGACCACATAATTTTGCGTTAACCCATTCTCTGCAATTACAGTGTACGTCAGCGGACTTGTAAAATCGTTAACCGTCATCCCGGAATATTGGACAACATTTCCTATTTTTACAGTTTGACCATTTGTCGTAAATGTTGCAATTTGATTGAGCCCTAAACCTCCATTAGGCAATATAATGGATATCGTATGCTCAGCTTCATTCACAGTACCCTCTACATCTGCAACGGCAAAGGTCAGCATATCTTTGGTTGTGCTTGCACCTGCAGTCGCAGCTTGTACGGTCACGGTATAGGTTTGAGAGCCCCCGGCTTCATCATAAACAACATAAAAAACAGGCGATGAGAAATCTAAGACGCCTTCACCACTAATTTGCTGTACTCCATTTACATACACCCCGGTACCCGTGGATGTAAATGCCGGTGCCAAGGATTGCAAGTTTGTTCCGAAGGGAACCATAAGATCTATCTTATGGTTTGTCTCATCGATTAATCCAACCGAAGAAAGCGATGCCAACCCGAAATAAGTGATTTCCTTGGACGTACTGGGCTCTTTTTGGAAAATGGTAACTGGATAGTTTCTTGTGCTACCATCCAAGGCTTCAACCGTATATATCAATGGCTGCGCGACTGTGAAATCCTGGGTGCTGACACCACTAATTTGAACAACACCATTGACCTTAACTTTAGCCGCGCTTTCATCTGTAGTAAATATAGGCTTCAACGCAGTCACACTCGTACCTTGCGGAACGGTGAGAAAGATCGCAAAGGCTTCGTCGTCGATAAGACCCGTCACTGCAGGATTCGACAAGCTAAATGTTAGTATAGACTTTAAGCTGCTAGGCCCGATAGTTACCGTAACCGTATAGTCTTGCATACTGCCATCCTCGGCAACAACCGTTAATATTACGGGTCTCGTATAATCAGTGCGCTTATGCCCACTGGTATGATCAAGAACGGACGCACCTTCAGAAACCGTAAAGGTTTCAAGCATATTGTTGACTGCGGAACGAAAAGGAACGACGACGTTGATCGTATGGTTCACGTTATCGATGAACCCGGGATCGCTTCCTTCTACAGAAAAATAAACAAACTCCTTAAATGAACTTTTGTCATCCGCAAAAGTAAATTTCGGAAACACGCTTAGAAATAAACTTAAAACGAGTACTATTGACACTGCCTTCTTAAATGTTCTTAGCAATTTTGTACGCCTCCTGTTTCATCTGTTAAAATATATATATCGGACCTATTTTTCTCTTTACCTATTGAATCAATTTCATAAAGCGTCCTCTCAATAATCAGACAATCCGAAAATTACAACATCATTTTTTTGAAATAGGAGCTATGCAGCCATTTTTGTAGCTTTAATACTTTGGTTCAAGCGATCAACTGTTAGCTTACAAGCCGTGTAGGTCAGACAAGCAAGCTCAAAATCAACCTTAGCCAGTGCTCCGCGATGGCGGATGTTATTCAATTGAAAGTACTCTTTCAGATACGCATTCACCCGTTCAACGGCTGTTCTCTTCTTGTACAGATCGTAATAACTGTCACTACCACGAGCTGGAACGGTGTATTTTCTTGGGTTATCGTCGATCTTTTTCTTAAAGACCTTCTGGCATTGTCCATCGTTAAACGGACATTCCTCACACTCTTTCGGCTGCGTGTACTTTACGGTTTCGTATTTCGAATCATAGCTGTCGTACCGATATGAATGGCCTTCTTTGCAGGTCGGACGAAAGTATTTGTCCACGTCTGCATCCTGGTTTTCATTGCGACGGTTGTAATCGATGAGCGCTCTCGCGTTCATCATCTCGGCTTGCTTGTAAATTGGAACTAAATCATAACCAGCATCTGCAAGCACATGAGTAACCGGTAGGTTAGGATGTCTTTCGGACAGTCCTTTAAGCAAGGGAATGGCCATTTTTCCATCATTGATATTGCCGGAAGAAAGCAATCCTGTAAGTATATATTGGCTTTTGCAGTCGACCAGCAGATGTGCTTTAAATCTATACCAGAACACGTTTTTACCTTCGGAGTTCTTCTTCACACCCCATGCTGGGGTGAGTGGAATTTCCTTCACCAACGCGTCATACCCGTAAGTTAATTGTGCTTCTACCTTCTTCTCGAACAGGGGGAGATTTTCTTCGAGTTTCAGTTGTTCCTTTAACCATTGCTCACGCTCACCCTTGGATTTACGGCCGCGTTTCTTCTTCGGAAGTTCAGCTGCTGGTTGATCGGTATCGTCTTTCTTCTTCTCCGGTCGGCGATCTCTAGCTTCAATATGAGTGGCGTCCATAGCGATTGTTGTTGCATCGATAAAGCCTTCTTGAAAGGCTTGCTGAACTAATTTTTCTTGCGATTGCTGAAAGACATTCGATTTTTGAAGCTTTTGGATCAGCCGTGTATACGATGCTTCACTTGGAATCCGATCAGAGCCGGTAAAGCCACAGTCCGTGCAAAATTCAATACTTCTTTTTAAACGTTTCCTTAGATCTTTTATGGTAGGAATTCGTTCCACAATTCGAATAAAAAGCGAATGAAGCATAGCTGCATAATTGAGCTGAGTCGGTGCCCCTAAAAAGGCTTTCTTCGACACAACACGTAAGAATGGATTAATATCTAACGTGTCAAAGAGATAGCCGTAGGTATCTTTGGGTGACATTTCTAATAAGTCTTGCAAGGAAAACAGGCTTTCTTGTTGAATATTGTACATTGGGAGATGCTCCTTTCTTCTCATAAGTGTCTGGTAGGGGTACTAAACACTTCGAGATTTGGGGAGGTACTCCTTTTTTTATGCTCTACGAACTTAAGCGCAGTAAGGCTTTGGAATTATGAAATTGATTCTATTATAAATATAAAATTTTGGGCCGAGTAGTGACCCGTGTCATTAGTTTTGTCATATGACAATATTGGTTTTTTTGGATATTCATCATATATAAGTAAGTAGACAAGAATATCATTATTGCCTCTAGGTTGTGATTTGAGGATACATAAGGGCTGAACCATAATTAAAAGTCCCTAACCTTTTACAGGTCGGTGGACTAATTATGCGGAATGTGCAAACCGTACCTAACACCTTACATGTTTGTGTTTAAAGCAAAGTTCCCCTTTTTCTAACAGTTCTGTCAGCCCGGCATTTTCAGCTCTATATAGAGAGTATTTATATGATGCTTCACAAGCTCTACAGTCTTCTTTTCCTACACCTTACTTACATGTGCCTTTTTGCATGCATTGAGATAATTTGACCTGCTATGTATTCAGAGCTAAATTGAGTGCCATCCTTAATCCACCACATAATGATCCCCAGTAGTGATGATGCAATAATATCAACCGAAACTGCGTCCTTTGTGGATTCAATGTTTCTCGCCTTTCTTCGCCTTTCTATCGTATTTTTTATTAAGTTAAACAAGTTGTTTTTGAATCCTTTATTCTCAATTAATACAGCAAAAATCTTCCGATAATCATAAACACAATCCAAAAATGTAACCAACCGTTCCTGCTCGTTACTACTCTTTACTTCTAATAACGGTTCAATTTTCAAAGCTAGGTCGTCAAAAATTTCATGTACAATCTGGCGTAACAAGTCGTTAATATCATCATAATGCAAATAAAAGGTTGCACGATTTAGTTCTGCACGGTTAGCAATTTTCTGAACGGTCAACTGAGGGATATCGAGATTTTCACCTAATAAGGAAAAAACAGCCTTCTTCAGCATCCTTTTCGATCGAATGGCGCGTGGGTCTTCTTTTTTATGTGTAGACATGTTATCCCTCTATCGTCGATTATTTTTTACTTCATTAACAAATCATGTAATTATGTCGATTAGTCAACACTTTCGAAGGAATTGCAAATAGGCATTCATCTTGAATGCTGATATGATTTATTTTATCGACACCATGTTGAAAAAGCAATGAAGAGAGGATTTACTCCATGCCAAAAGACAATAAAGAAATAAATAAAGGCATATTACTAACCATTTTGATCATTGGCTGTTTCTTATCAACCTTGAATCAAACGCTATTAAATGTCGCATTAAGTAATTTAATGGATGTATTTGATGTAACAGCAACAACCGTACAATGGATTTCAACGGGCTTTATGCTGGTCAACGGGATATTGATTCCGATTACAGCCTATTTAATGAAACGTTTTACAACACGTCAACTATTCATAAGTGCCCTGCTATTTTTATTAGTCGGTTCGATTATTTGTGCAGCGGCGCCAACCTTTAGTGTGCTATTAGTAGGACGTATGATTCAAGCTGCAGGTGCAGGGATTATTATGCCGCTCATGATGAGTGTCGTTCTTGCCATTTTCCCAGTTGAGAAACGTGGCAGCGCCATGGGACTACTTGCACTGGCGATAATTTTCGCTCCTGCCATTGGACCAACACTTGCGGGATTTGTCATCGAATTTCACTCTTGGCGCTGGTTATTTATCGGCATAATCCCACTTGTCATCATTGTCATTTTGCTGGCACTGAAATATTTGGTGAATGTATCCGAAACGTCTAAGGCGAAGCTCGATGTGGTCAGTGTTCTTTTATCAACCGTCGGATTTGGCCTTATTCTATACGGCTTCAGTAGTGCAGGTAGTAAAGGCTGGGACGATTTAATTGTGGTACTTTCATTAGTGATTGGTATCGTTGTAACAGCCATCTTCTGTATTCGCCAAATTAAGTCCGATGACCCCCTGTTGAATCTATCTGTCTTTAAAAATAAAGTCTTTACGTTAACGTCTCTTATTAACGTATTAGTCACGATGATGATGTACGCAGATATGATTTTATTGCCGATTTATTTACAAAATGGTCGTGGATTTACAGCATTTGATGCAGGGCTCTTATTATTACCGGGTGCACTCGTGAATGCCTTCATGTCACCCATCACTGGTAAATTATTCGATCGCTTTGGTGCGAAGCCACTGTTTATCATTGGTTTACTGTTTATTATCCCATCCATGTGGGCGGTAACAGATTTATCTGAATCGACAACGTATATGTATTTAATGATTCGTACGATTGGCCTACGAATTGGATTAAGCTTCATTACAATGCCACTCAATACGGCCGGACTAAATGCGCTACCCAAACAACTCGGTACGCACGGTACAGCAGTGAATAATACCGTTCGCCAAATTGCTGGGGCGATTGGTACTGCTGTCGTAATTACGATTTATACAGTCCAGGCAACAAGCCATGCAACAACATTGATGCAGGAAAATCCATCTACTACTACTGAGTTACTTAAATCTCTTACTTCCATTTTAGGTGCAAGTGATGCCTATTACTTCATGATGATCTTAGCCATTGTCGCATTTATCATAGTATTATTTATGCCTATGAAAAAAAAGGAAATGATTGAAGAAAAGGTATAAGTAGTTAGTATTGAAGGGTGCATGAGTGAATTAAATAAGCGCTACTAAAAGTGAAGCTACTTTTAGTAGCGCTTATTTTAATTATCGATAACCTGCCTTTCATCTTTTCATTGACAATCCGTCAAAGTGAATATATATTAATGAAATTGATAATCATTATCAAATATAAAAAAAGGAGACTTAAAATATAACAGCATCATCCCATTACTACTGATCATCACCGAAGTGGAAAGCAAAAATATCTTTTATCAAAAAGTTTACAAAAAATTATAATTTATGTGTGTTTACTCAGAAAAGTTAGTCCGTACTATTTAAAAATACATTTCATGATAAGGTAGGGTATACAAATGAATGCAAAACGAAAAATTTCATTAATAACACTAATTATTTCGGCTGTACTTATGATCTCACTAGTTGGTTGTTCAGGCTCAAATTCAACACCTGCACCAACTTCGACTGAAAGTGCTTCGACAAGTACCGAAACGTCTAAAACAGAAACTCCCGCTTCCCAGGATGAAAATACCCAATATCCGATCGTCATCAAGCATGCTTTGGGCGAAACTGTAATTGAGAGCAAGCCTGAACGCGTAGCTACCATTCAATGGGCAAATCACGATGTCGTTCTCGCTCTTGGCGTTGTTCCTGTAGGCTTTTCGGCGGCGAATTTCGGTGTTCAGGATGATAGCGGACTTTTGCCTTGGACAGCCAAAAAGCTAGAGGAACTCAGCGTAAAGGACCCGAATGTTTTCATGGATACAGACGGTCTTGATTTTGAGGCAATTTCAGATTCAAAGCCGGATGTCATTCTTGCAGCTTACTCCGGTATAACTCAGGAAGACTACGATCTTCTTAGTGAAATCGCTCCGGTTGTGGCCTATCCGACTGCTCCTTGGACAACCACATGGCGTGAGCAAGTCACTTTAAATGCAACGGGTATGGGTATGGCAGCGGAAGGCGAGCAACTCATTAAGGACACTGAGGACATGATTAACGAAAAGGTCATTGCGTATCCTCAGATTAAAGGCAAGAAAGTGGTTTGGGTTAACTTCTCGGCAGAAGATATGTCTAAACTACATATTTATACACCTGTGGACTCTCGCGTCTCTTTCCTGCATGAGCTAGGGATGGTTGATCCTGAAAGTATCACTAAACTGATTACGGATCCTACCAGCTACTCCTTAAGTTTAAGCGCTGAGAATGCTGAGGCCCTTAATGATGCAGATCTAATCGTTGGATATGGTAATGACGAATTGTATCAAGCCCTTAAAGCCGATCCACTGCTTGGCAAGATTCCTGCGATCCAAAGAGGTTCTGTTGCGTTTATAGAGAGCGATACCCCTTTGGTAGCAGCTGGAACGCCAAATCCACTGTCGATTTCTTATACCATCGACGATTACTTGAAATTAATCGGTGGAGCTATTGACAAGATAAATGAATAGTTCATCGATTCCGAACAACAACCAGCCAAGTTCACATATTCCTAAGAATTTCACCTTCGTTCTGATCATTTGTTTTATCCTGCTAGGCGTAAGCGTGATTGCCTCACTGGTCTTCGGTTCTCGACCCGTGAGATTTCATGAACTGGTAGACGGCTTATTTCACCAAGACGTAGACTCCTACGGGGCGAACGTGGTTCGCAAGCGGATTTCCCGAACCGTGTTCAGTTTACTTTGTGGGGCGGCACTTGGAGTTTCCGGAGCGCTTATGCAATCCGTCACTCGCAATCCTCTTGCCGACCCAAGTATATTGGGAGTAAACACAGGTGCATCATTGTTTGTGGTCTTCGGGATTGCTTTCTTGAACATAAGTAGCGCGAGTCAATATATATGGCTAGCTCTAGCTGGGGCTGCGATTACTGCAGTGTTTGTATTCGGAATCGGCTCTATGGGGCGTGGCGGAGCCACGCCCATTAAGCTTGTTTTGGCCGGAGCCGCCATAAGTGCAGCTCTTTCTTCTCTGGTCACCGCTATAATGATTCCACGCTCTTATGTCATGGATCAGTTCAGGTTTTGGCAAGTGGGAAGCGTCGGCTCGGCGACCTGGAGCGGGATTGGTACATTCATCCCGTTTCTGATCATCGGAATACTCATCGCTTTTATTACAGCCCCGGCACTTAATGCCCTGGCACTAGGAGACGAAGTTGCAACAGGTCTGGGCGTCCGAACAGGAATCCTGCGGTTTATTGCAGCTTTCGCGGGTGTTATATTGTGTGGCGCGGCTACTGCTCTGGCTGGACCTATTGGTTTTATCGGACTGTTATCCACTCACGTCGTACGCCTTATTCTTGGACCCGACTTACGTTATGTTATACCTATGTCAGCAATTGCTGGAGCAATCATTCTGACTCTATCCGATGTAGCAGGCAGGCTCATTACAAACCCTGGAGAGCTTGAAGTCGGTATAGTTACAGCGTTTATAGGAGCTCCAATCCTAATCATATTAGCTATGCGATCGAAAGTGCGTTCATTATGACAAATCAGACTATTGAATTTATTATGGCGGGCAGACGTCAAAGACGCCGCCGCTGGATACTTGTTACTAGCCTCCTTGCAGCACTTGCAGTCATTCTTTGCTGTGCCATGCTTTTACTAGGGAACACCATTTATCCCGTTAAAGATGTACTACGAGCGCTTTCAGGAGAGCAGCTCAAAGGTGTCTCTTTTGCCGTTAGTACCATACGTCTACCAAGAATGCTTGCGGGTCTTTTTGCAGGATTTGCTTTTGGTCTTGCAGGTTACACCTTCCAGACCATGTTGCGGAACCCCCTTGCGAACCCAAATGTCATCGGGATTACGTCTGGCTCAAGTGCGGCAGCTGTTTTTTGCATACTTGTCCTTCAGACAAGCGGAGCAATTGTTTCCCTTGCTGCGGTGATTGCTGGCCTTGCTACGGTCCTATTCATTTTCGTACTATCCAGAGGGAAGTCATTTTCAATAGGGCGATTAATCCTTATCGGGATAGGCATACAAGCTATGCTTGATGCTGTCATCTCCTATCTTCTGGTCGTTGGTTCTGAACAAGACATTCCCTCCGCACTCAGATGGCTCACTGGCAGCCTCAATGGCTCTCAAATGAGCGAGCTTCCGCCTCTTGTCATTATCGTGGTGATCTGTTCGCCTATCCTAATCGTGCTGGGAAAACATCTAAGTATATTGGAACTTGGAGAACAATCCGCTTCTTCTCTCGGCGTGAACACGGACAAGACAAGAATTGGACTGATTGTGAGTTCCGTCTGTATGGTTGCAATTGCTACTGCTACCACGGGCCCGATCGCCTTTGTCTCCTTCCTTGCAGGACCGATCGCGAATAGACTCGTCGGAGCCGGATCCTCAAACATGATTCCAGCAGGTCTTGTTGGCGTTAATTTGGTCCTGGCGTCAGATCTAATCGGACAATTCGCTTTTGAGTACAGATTCCCTGTAGGTATCATTACCGGATTACTCGGAGCGCCTTATCTGATCTTCTTGTTAATCCGAATGAATCGAAAGGGGGAATTATGATGATACCAACACATATTTTTCAAGCCGAACAACTCGTAGCGGGCTATGAGAATAAAACGGTTATCCACGGTGTGGATCTTATTGTCCCTAGTAATAAAATAAGCGTTATTATTGGCTCCAACGGCTGCGGAAAGTCTACGCTTCTTAAAACACTAGCCCGGCTAATAAAACCAACATCCGGCAAGGTGACTCTAGACGGAAGACCCATCGGCAAAATCCCAGCCAAACAATTAGCTCGAGTGATCGGGCTGCTGCCACAGTCCCCCATTGTTCCTGAAGGGATTTCTGTAGCGGATTTAGTTGGACGAGGAAGGTTTCCGCATCAATCCTTACTGAGCGGTTGGACCAAAAAGGATTATGAAGCCGTTGCCGAAGCAATGACCATTATGAATATAACCGAGTTTGCCAATCATAATATTGACGAGCTTTCAGGCGGTCAACGACAGCGTGTCTGGATTGCAATGGCTCTGGCCCAACAAACCGACATTTTATTTCTCGATGAACCGAAAACACGGAACTACGATTTTAATGGTTCTACATGATATAAACTTGTCCGCACGTTATGCAGACCATATTTTTGCGCTTCATAAAGGTAAGCTTGTAGCTGAGGGTGAGGCATCTAAGGTTATTACAGGCACATTAGTGAAAGACATTTTCGGGCTTGATTGCTCGGTAATAGAAGATCCGATCTCGGGTTCTCCTATGGTGCTACCCATAGGACGATATCATGTTAATAATGAATATACTCCTTAAATAAAGTCTATTACCCCAGGCAGATATCTGCAGGCGCTTGAGGAGCCCTCGTCACACCGTTGTCTGAAACAGCAAGTAAAAAAGACACTAGAGCAGCCGAGCACTAGTGTCTTTTTTGCTTACCATTACATCAACATACAGATGTGACTTTCTTAATAGATTCTTAATGCATTGTATAATATATATATTTCTTTATTTATTATTGTTATGATTTGATTGTGATCCCGATGGGATTCATGTCATTGGAAAAGGAGGAGTGATTCACCATCAATCAGATCTTAATTGTAGATGATGAACCTGAAATTCGTCAGTTAATTCGGATGCATTTAGAACAAGCAGAACTTCAAGTCATAGAAGCCAGTTCAGGACGACAAGCTATTCAGTATTTACAGGAACATACCATAGAATTATTGATACTGGACCTCATGATGGATGATGGCAACGGGTTTGAGGTGCTCCACTATTTACGAGAAGCAAATGCCAAATCGTTAGTTATTGCGCTTAGTGCAAGACGAGAAGTGCAAGACAAAATCGTGACGCTCGGATTAGGTGCAGACGATTACGTTACAAAGCCTTTTAGTCCAATGGAGTTGGGTGCTCGCGTGCAAGCACAGTTAAGAAGACATCGCCCTTATTCCTCTTATCCTGCTAAGGTTCTGCGATTAAATAAGTTAGTTCTGGATATTGATAGTTATGCTTTGATAAATGATGGACAATCATTTCCTGTGACCCCGGTAGAGTGCCAAATTATGGAGATGTTCATGCAAAATCCAGACCGCGTTTTAACCAAAAGGGAAATTTACAAGCAGGTGTGGAATCATGAAAACTTTGATGATAACAATTTAAGTGTCTTTATAAGCAGACTGCGAAGTATTCTTGAATCCAGGGAGGGCTCACCTCCTTACATTCAAACCATACGTGGAATCGGTTACAGATTCTCGGGAGATGGACAATGAAAAATCGAACAAAGCTTTGGCTACTTATGCTCATTAGTGCAATCATTAGTATTCTTCTGTTTACTTCACTTACCCTCGTTATGGGTAAAATAGGTGATAGGGGTTATAATCTGAAAGGCCTGAACGCTATCTCGCAAGAAATCCTTGATACGATTGCAAAGCATCAAGCTTTTCTTGCCGCAGACATATCGCCAATACTGGATAATGCACATACCAACCATCCTGATATTCGTTATGAATGGATTTCAGCAGCTGGATCAACGATTTATGATACCTTCGGGGAAGAAAAAAAATATGATTTTCAGCAGCTTGCGGATCGTATGCTTTATATGCCAGAGAACCTCTGGGGGATCGATGAACCCATTACGCTTACTTTTTCCATTAGCCTACAGGATCAACCCTATTACTTGCTAATGAGCTTGTCCAGTGACGCCATGAAACAAGGACAAATTTATTTCTTTATGCGTACCTTTAAGGTCATGTCTACTTTTATGCTACCGTTAATTGTTGCTTTCTTAATTCCATATCTGCTATCTCTATGGTTTTTCTTTTCCATGAACAAGCGTATCAATAAGCTCAATCATGCTATAGGGCAGCTTAACCTCCAAAGTGAAATCACTATACTAGAGGACACGAAAAAAGATGAGATTAGCCAGCTCACTGCGCATTATAATGCCATGGCCCGCCGTATTCACAATCAAGGCGAACAAATCAAGCAATTAGACACCAGACGCAAGTTGCTACTATCTAATCTTTCCCATGATCTACGCACCCCACTTACGATGATTTTAGGCTACGCAGAAACGATTCGCGCTGGATTGTATAAGGATGAGAAGGAGTTGCAAGCGAGTGCCAAAATTTTGCTTCAGCGCTCTCGTTATATGGATAAGCTCTTAGATCAATTGTTAGATGTTACTCGGCAGGATGAGGGGAATTTAGCGCTTAATGTTGCTGTGCATAATGTATCTGAAATGATGCGTAAAATCGCCGCAGACTACCTGATGTTTCTAGAGGGGCAAGACTTCACTGTTGAAGTCAACATCCCGGACGAGGACATCGAAGCTCGGATTGATGCCTCCCTAATCGAACGTGCTCTGCGGAACCTATTGGACAACGCGATCCGTTACGGCTTGGATGGTCTTTACCTTGAGATTGGACTTTCGAAAAATGATGATACCATCTCCATGACGGTTATCGATAAAGGACTCGGCATTCCTTTACAAGAACAAGAGTATGTTTTTGAACGGTTCTATCGTGTCGATGACAGCAGAAAAGGCGAAGGACTCGGCATTGGACTATCCATTGTCAAAGAAATCGTTACTCTCCATAACGGATCAATTACTTTGACGAGTGTCCCTTTTGAAAAAACAGCGTTCGAGATCCAACTGCCAATTCATCAGACTGAAAATAACCCTGACTCCTTCAATCGTTAACTCAAGTGCTAGCTCCTTTAACGAGAAGCCATCTATTATTGCCCCGTTCAGCAATTAACTATCTCTAACGGCAAGTTTAAAGGCCATCCTTGGTTGGATGGCTTATATTTAGAGATGATATTGACTTTTAAATTCACAAATCTCATCAACAGCTTGATGATACCCACCTGATGTTCGAAAGGAATCCCTAATCGTTGCAACGGCTTTATTGAAAGATGAGCAGCCCAACACATGATCTACGGCTTCACGTAGTTGATTTGCAGTCAAGCTCTGCATTTGTAATATAACGCCTGCTCCAATATTGGCGACTTGCCCCGCAATTATCGGCTGATCCGCGCTTTGTGGGATTACAATTAACGGAACCCCGTAATAGAGGCCTTCATGGGTACTATTCATTCCACCATGTGTAATGAATAATTTTGTGTATTGCAGTACTTCCGTTTGCGGGACAATATTCTTTACGATGAAGTTCTTAGGAATTTCCCTCAAATCAGAAATTTGGACTTTATTCCCAATGGACATAACAATCGTATGATCCGTGTTCCCAAATGCGTCAATACAAAGCTTATAGAAACCAATAGATTGGTTAAAGACTGTACCCAGGGAAATGTAAAGTGGATTTTTTCCTTTGATTGCAGTAAAGTCGAAGTTTTCTTGAGTTAATCGTGAAGAGATGGCAGGGCCCACAAATTTATACGTTGGGTCGAATGCTTCCCCAAAAGGTTGAAACTCCCTTGTTGTATAAACGATTGTAAGGGGTGCAGGATTACAAAATACTTCGTAAGGAGAATGGATTTCCACATCATATTTTTCCTTCACCATTACCGTCAGGCTTTGAAATTTATCGTTTATAGGTTTAACAATTTCTGTATGGACTTTTACAAACGATTGTTCCAACATTTTATCAAATGAACCTTTTGTCTGCGCAAAAGAAGTACACGAGTTGATTGCAGGAAGCTTAAGAATTTGAGCAAGTAACCGTCCACAACCAAACATGGAATCATGGATGATATAATCAAAATGTTCGCCTTTGATCTGTTCAAGAACGCTTGGTATGACTATGTCTGCCGTAAGTAAAAGGCCGTTGATTCTTTCAAGTAAATAATCTCTCCCGCCTGAAATAAAGGCTTTTATAAATTTATGTTCGTCAAATGTTCGAACTGTTGCTCCCGTCTTCTCAATACGCTCCCGAAAAGCTTCTATGCAAAAGTACACTACATCTTCTCCACGCGAGATAAGCTCCTGTACAACTCCAATAGTTGGATTGATATGCCCCTCTGATCCACCATTAATAAATAAAACACGAGCCATTTCTACCACTCCTTAGAAATACTATTTAGATTGTGTAAGAGTAGGCTACTCTATCCCATAAGATCGCCAGAAATCAAATAACGGAAGTGATAAATACGATAGAAAATAGTTTTATATGTATAAATCATTCGCCTTTACAAGCCGGCCTATAACGAGAACGGCAAACCAGGCACAGGCGTTACAGACATCGCTGATGCCAACCCGGGGCTTGCAGCTATTTTTGCACCGTACGTACCGTTCGGTATATGGCGGTTCCTTAGTTTACGTAGTGACTTGTCGATAATAATTTGAATAGAATAAGAATCCGAGCCCTTTGATCTTGTTGTTTCCGAGGGATTTGTGGAGGATTGGGCTGTTGGAGGTTTAGCTAAATATGAACCATCGTGGAATTTCAGAGTCTGTAAAATAGATTGTGTAAACTCCCAAATCTATTAAAATAGATATATAGGAAGGTTGGGGAGCACACATGGGATTATGGACAAAAGAAC
>NZ_JBNPWS010000012.1:0-148247 GCF_050433705.1 Paenibacillus sp. DS2015
CATGAAAGAAGAACATCGGAAAGCCGTATGAAGGAAAACTTCACGTACGGTTTGATGAGGAGGGGCTGAAATAATATTCAGTCCTTCACTCTAGCCACGCATGGCGATTAACTAGGTGGTGAAAGTCCACTGTGGGGTTTGTAGTTACCAACCACTAGTCAAGAGCAAGGGTGTCTATCGTGAGGTGGAATGTGAAGGAATCTGGAGGCGAAATTCCTACCCAAGGAACACGAATATTATCAGGCATGGGATATTGGTTGAGCTATAAAACAATTATTCAAGGAATTCAGATAATTTATGCTCTAGGAACAGCTCCTATTTATTGAACTATTTAGAGTTGTTGACAATATCATACTAGTACTATACAGTACTAGTATGAAAACTAAACATTCTAACCGTGAAGTTATCCTTCGAGTTGCGAGGGATTTATTTCTAAGCAAGGGATATATGGTTACTAGCATGGATGAAATCGTTACTGAGAGTAAAGTTTCGAAAACGAATATCTATTATTACTTTAAAAGCAAAGAAGAGTTATTGTCAGCTATTATTGAACGGATGATTGTGCAATATGACGGGATGATGAAGAATATAGCGACACAATCCGAAATTTCTGTCATGGAGCGTATGAATAAGCTTATCGAATTGTTAACTGAGCAAGATGTTAACTGCTTGGGGGGATGTCCTTTCTTAACTTTATACACACAGGCTCCGCTAGATACGGGACAAATGAGGGAGCAGTTCAGTCACTTTTTTCAAAACCAACGTTCCATGATTGAACAATTATTAGCAGAGGGAATCGAGAAGAAGGAAATCAACGCTCATCTGCCTGTAAAATCAATTTCAGCACTGATTATTTCTACGATTGAAGGGGCGTTGTTTTTGCGTCATGCTAGTCAAGATGAGGATATTGTAAAACAATCGGTTCAAGCTTTAGCGATCTTGCTAAAGTAATTTTTTTTCTTATTTTTAGTACCATGTAGTACTAATGTAGAATAAGCATGTTGGGAGGAGGGTACAAATGGCACATCTATTTCTTACCGGGGGTACGGGGTTTATTGGACAGAGCCTAATTAAGGATATCGCGCGGAGAGGGGATCAAATGACCGTCCTAGTGCGTTCTATAGATCGGTTTGATCAACTCATGAGGCAGAGCGGACTGAAGCAACACCTTGAGTCTATTATTCCCGTTTCAGGAGATTTGACTAAACCTCACTTAGGTTTGAGCGAATTGGATTGGGAACGAGTTATAACGGCGAATATAATCATTCATGCTGGGGGTCCGATGGATATTCAACTCGATAATCAACAAGCACATCAAGTTTTTCTTGAAGCAGCAGAACATATGACGGAGTTGGCAGGACTCATTCATTCTACCCAAACATTACGGCACTTTATCCACATTGTAGGCTTTAAAAGCCCTATTCGCGATGAAGACTTGGCAAACCCCGAAATGATTCTAGAGGCACTGAAACAAGAGGCGCCTTATGAAAAGGCAAAGTTTCTGGCTGATCTCCATATTAGGCAGGAAAGCATGAACAAGGGATTTCCACTGTCTGTCGTACATCCGGGTGTCGTCATTGGTGATTCAGCAACAGGAGTCACAGAGCAACTTGGTGGACTAGGTATATTGGTGAATGCCGCGCGAAGAAAAATGATGTCCATTGTACCTGGAGGAAAAGAATATTGGCTACCCCTTTTCCATCTCGACCATGTTTCTTCGTTTATCGCCGCGCTCACCCTAGAGGACAACCCAGCGAACAAAACATATTATTTGCTTAATTCGAGAGAGGATAGCCCCAATATGATGCAGCTTCTCACGACAATTAACCGAGAGCTTCGTGTTCCTAAACCATTAGGCACGTTATCTCCTTCGTTGTTATCTAAAGTGTTAGGTAATCGTCTGGGTAGAAAGCTAAGAATTCCAAAAGAGTCCTTAAGTTTTGTTGTTAACGAGTCATTTTCACTTGAAAGTGCCCGACAAATCCAACTTAAATATCATCTCGATTATGTCGTAAATTCATCCACTTTACCGCACGTCATCACAGACCTGGATTTTCGCTTTTCTCATTCGGCCGCTCATCACGCTGATTATCATCTCACTAGAAGAGGCAACTTAGCGACCTTAGAAAACAGATGTGAAGATGGAGATCCGATTCTCTTTCTGCCAGGAACATTCAGCGGAGCGGATTGCCTTGTACCCCTTGCACAGAACTTTCAAGACTCTAAGGTTTGGTTGGTAGATCTCCCCGGTATAGGACGATCTCCTTATCATCACACAACAAATGTCATTGAGGGTCATGTACAGGCACTAATAGACGCGATAGTAACGCATAATACATCGGTAACCTTAATCGGTCATTCCTATGGAGCACTCCTTGCCGCCAAGGTGATGGAACGAATACCGGAACGTATCCATTCCATACATTTGATGCAGCCGATTTTTCATATGGCGCCTGCTCAGTTCAAGTATCGTTGTATAATAGAAATGATCCTACCTTATATAACCGAAGCTACTTTTAAGAAATCTCTGCTTACTCAGACTTGCTTTGACTCTGTATCACAAATTCCGTCTGATTATATCCAATATGTATTGGACGATCTAAAGTCCCCCCGAGTTAGGAAGACGCTTGCCGAGACCTTGTCTGAAGTGACTAACAAAGACAACTTTCATCTGAATCCAGAGGTCTGGGATCAAAAGAAAGTTAGTATTTTGTGGGGGGACCACGATCTGAAATATCATATTCCGAAACGATATCGTCATTTGCAAACCCAACTGTTGCCATATGGTCATCATTTTCCAATCTCTCATCCGCAAGAGACGGCGCAATGGTTACAACAAATAGTTCGTTAATAACGTTAAAAAAAAATTTTAGAATACCTTATAGTTAAAACCTATAGCTTTTATAGAAATTATATCTTGGAACAATCAAAGCGTTGATGGTATCATTGATATCAATCAAGGGATGCCTTAGTGAGGCAAATCTTCCAAAGTTCGAATTCAAGATGGGGTGAATATGATGAGTAAAAAGACAATGTTTGAGAAAATTTGGGAAAATCACGTCATTCATCAAGAAGAGAGTAAACCTAGTATTCTGTATATTGATTTACATCTCGTTCATGAAGTGACATCTCCACAAGCGTTTGAAGGACTTCGTCTTAGTGGACGCCAAGTTCGTAGACCTGAACTAACTTTTGCAACGATGGACCATAATGTTCCAACACAAGATCGTTTCAACATTAAAGACCCAATTTCTAAGCAACAAATTGATACACTTTCACAAAACTGTCGAGATTTCGGTGTTAAATTGTATGATCTTGATTCAATCGATCAAGGTGTAGTACACGTTATGGGTCCTGAGCTAGGACTAACACATCCAGGTAAAACAATCGTATGTGGAGATAGCCATACTTCGACTCATGGTGCTTTCGGTGCATTGGCATTCGGAATTGGTACAAGTGAAGTTGAACACGTACTTGCAACACAATGTTTACAACAATCCAAAGCTAAAACAATGGAAATTCGTTTTGTTGGTCATCGTAAAGCTGGCGTAACGGCTAAAGATATGATTCTAGGCGTAATCGCTAAGTATGGCACAGATTTCGCAACAGGTTATGTTATTGAATATACAGGCGAATCGATTAGAACGCTAACGATGGAAGAGCGTATGACGGTATGTAACATGTCCATCGAAGGTGGAGCAAGAGCAGGTATGATCGCTCCAGATGAGACGACATTTGAATATTTACGTGGTCGCCAACATGTACCGCAAGGTGTAGCGTTTGATAAAGCTGTTGAAGGCTGGAATCAGTTGTTGACAGATGAAGGAGCTTCATATGATCTAATATTGGAATTTGATGTAGATTCATTGATTCCGCAAGTGACCTGGGGAACAAGTCCAGGTATGGGAACAGACATCACTTCTAAAGTTCCAGTTCCGTCAGAGTTGCCTACAGAGAACGAACGTAAAGCAGCTGAGAAAGCATTGGAGTACATGGGACTTACACCAGGTACACCTATTACTGAAATCACAATAGATTATGTATTTATTGGATCATGTACGAATGGTCGGATTGAAGATTTACGTGCCGCAGCTGAAGTAGCTAAAGGTTACAGTGTATCTGAGCAAGTGACAGCAATTGTTGTTCCGGGATCAGGGAGAGTCAAGATACAAGCCGAAGAAGAAGGGCTTGATAAAATATTTACTGAGGCTGGATTTGAATGGCGTGATGCAGGTTGCAGTATGTGTCTTGCCATGAATCCGGATGTATTGCAGCCTGGCCAACGTTGTGCTTCAACATCGAACCGTAACTTTGAAGGACGCCAAGGACGTGGTGGACGGACGCATCTTGTATCCCCAGCTATGGCAGCGGCGGCAGCGATCGAAGGACGTTTCGTTGACGTTCGTGATTGGAACTTTAAGACTGAAGTAGTTAACTAAAGCTAAGAAAGAGAGGGATAATCCATATGGAAGCATTCACTAAATTAACAGGTATAGTAGGACCCGTGGATCGGGTTAACGTAGATACAGATGCCATCATTCCTAAACAATTTCTAAAACGGATCGAACGGACAGGTTTTGGACAGTTTTTATTTTACGAATGGCGCTTCGATGAAGAAGGCAATGACATCGAAAGCTTCGAATTAAATAAGCCTCGTTATCAAGGTGCATCAGTACTCGTATCTAGAGCCAACTTCGGTTGTGGATCATCACGTGAGCATGCTCCTTGGGCTATCATGGACTATGGTTTTAAATGTGTTATTGCACCTTCATTTGCAGATATCTTCTATAACAACTGTTTTAAGAATGGTATTCTACCGCTTAAATTGTCAGAAGAGCAAGTGGAAGACGTGTTCCAGCGGACTGCTGCACATGAAGACTACAAGATGCATGTTGACCTGGAGAATAACACGTTGTCAGATGATTATGGTCTGCATATCGATTTTGTGCTTGATGAGCACCGTCGTCAATTCTTGTTACAAGGATTGGATGATATCGGCTTAACACTACAACATGAGCCTGAGATTACGGCATACGAGCAAAAGCGTGCTAGCCAAGTACTGGTATAGTCTTCACTAGTAAATGATTAATTTGGATCTTCTAAGTTCTTGTTCACAAGGACTTAGAAGGTTTTTTGTTTCGTTCGTTAATAATAGAAAGTGGATAGACATTCTAATTCCTATGATATATCCAAATGAATAATGCATTAAATAGTATTTATTGAATAATTTGGCTGTAAAATCAGAATGTTCAACTCAAATATGAAAAAAAATTGACATCAAATATGATAATGGTTATCATTATCAGCAGTGTTAAAATAGAACAATACATAAGACTTCCAATTAAATAGGGTCTTACAAGGGGGAAACAAAGTGATTTTAGGAAAGAAAAATAAATTCATGGTTTTGTTTATAAGTATAGTTATTATGTCCTTAACTCTTGTTGCATGTGGTGGAGGCAACAACGCAAGTAACACAAACACAAGTAACACAAACACAAGTAACACTAGTGGAGCTAATACTGCAGAAGAAGCACCAACAGTGACAGAGACACCTGCTGTGGGCACAGAGAGAACATTGACAGATCCGTTGGGACATGAGGTTAAAATTCCTGCGAATCCTGAGAGAATTATAGCTTCTTACCTGGAAGACTATCTGGTTACCTTAGGAGTAAAACCAGCGGCGCAATGGTCAGTGGCAAATGGGATTCAGGATTACCTACAGAATGAATTAACTGGAATTCCTACGATTCCTTCCGATTTACCTTATGAAGTCGTTGCAAGTCATAACCCGGATCTAATTATTCTTGGTGGAAGCAGTATGGTAGAAGGGGATAAATACGCACAATATGCCAAAATCGCCCCTACGTACGTGCTCGGAGATGAGATCAACAATGACTGGCGCCAAGCGTTACTGAAGATTGGAGAAGTTCTTGATAAGAGTGAGGAAGCGCAGAAGGCGCTTGATGACTATAATGCTAAGGCAGCGGATGCAAAAGCGAAAATCCAGGGGGTTACTGGGGGAACGAAGTCGGCAGCAGCGATATGGCTGGTTGGTAATCAATTTTTTGTAGTTAGTGAAAAATTGTCGAGTGGTTCAGTTCTGTATGAGGATCTAGGAGTAGCTGTACCAGAAACAGTGAAGAAGCTATCGGATTCTGAATGGAGCTGGAACGCAATCTCACAAGAGGAAATAGCTCAGATGGATGCGGATTATATTTTCCTCATCAACAGTGACAAAGCAGACGGTTCCAAGGCCCTCCAGGATGCAGTCTGGAAGAGTATTCCGGCTGTTGTCAATGGTAACGTGTTTGAATTTGAGAAATCTAGCTCATGGTTGTATTACGGAGCGACTGCTAATTCACAAACAATCGACAATATTGTAAATAGCTTAGTGAATTAGATAATAACAACAAAGAAGGTATCCTGCAGCCAAGGTGGCTGGGGATACCTTCTTTGTTATTGTTCAAAAGCAGATTCGTTAAAAAAACTGAACATGGATGGAAATTAGTGAATGTCCATAGTTCAACTGAAATTATCTTCTATACACTATCCGAGTTTTGATTCAGCTTTCACCTTTTGGAAAATTTATGATGATTATTTGTAGGAATAAGCAGGATAGTGGTTCCTAAAGCGAGAATATTGTCTTAACGGATAAAAAAATTATAAGGTATATTGTCGTCGTTAGGTAGTTGTTTAGCATAAATTTGTCAACCGAGGTGGATAATGAAGAAATTCAGTATTAGTTTTATGTTGCTATGGTGTGTTTTTTTTATGTTATTATCAGGTCAAAGTCATGCAGCCACGGAATCAAGATTGTTTCTAGATGGTAAAGAGCTTAGCTTACCCGAGAAAGTTGAGATCGAGAATTTGGATGGTAATGTGATGATTCCTATTCGAGTTGTCGTGGAGAATCTGGGGTTCAAGGTAACTTGGAATCAGAAGAGTCAAAGTGTTAAAATTGAACAACGGGATAAAGTTGTTCAACTCGTGGTAAATGATCTAATGGCTACAGTGGATGGCAAACAGGAAAGTTTAAATGCTGCTCCATTATTGCGTAAAGGATCCGTTGTCGTGCCCATACGGTTTGTTAGTGAACAGATGGGAATGGAAGTAGACTGGAATAATGTAGACAAAGTTGTTTCTTTGATTACACCAGTCATAGAACCTACAATTAAAGAACCCGTTAAAGTCCCACCGACTACAGGAAGTGGGACTTCGTCCCCGACCACAGCACCCGTAGTGGAACCATCAGTTATGTTATCTCAGGTTAATACTATTCAATTTAGTGAAAATCAATTAAAAATTTCATTAAGTGCGAGTGTTCAGCCCAAAATCTCTAGGTTAACTGGACCTGACAGAATCGTGTTAGATTTACCAAATACCATGTTCTCAGATTCGTTTAGAGCTTCACAGGGTCTAGATAACAAATTAAATGGTAGATTGGAAGTGAGTGGATATCCCGACGTATCAGGTGTAAGATATTCACTGTTTAGTTCTAGCCCTTCTACAGTTCGTGTGGTTATAGACTTAAATTCTGCAAAGAAATATACACTATTAACTGAGACTACGGATTCTACTCTTATTACTGTTCAACTACGTGAAGAAGATAGCGTAAATATTGATCCAATTGTTCCTAACGTACCTGCTGTTAATGACGGACGTAAAAAAGTCGTGATTGATGCTGGACATGGCGGTTCGGATCCAGGCGCTACCAGTATATCTAAGAAGATGGAGAAAGATTTTACTCTGGCAGTTGCTCTAAAAGTAGAACAACTACTCTTGCAAGAGCCCGCTATTGAATTGATTATGACACGAAATTCGGATGTTTATCCTACATTGCAAGACCGTGTAGATCTGGCAAATAATATGAATGCCGACGTATTTGTATCTATACATGCTGATAGTTTTTCTCCAACTGCTAATGGAAGTCAAACATTCTATTATCAACGAACAAATAGTAAGGCATTTGCGAATGTGATACACAAATATTTAATTAAAGCTACGGGTTTTAAGGATCGAGGAGTTACTGAGAATGGTTTCTTTGTAATTAAAAAGACTAAAATGCCAGCAGTATTATTGGAGGTAGGTTTCTTGAGTAATAGCGATAATGAGGCGTTGCTATTTACGGAGGAGCTTCAAAATAAAGTCGCACAAGGGATTGTAAATGGAATTAAAGAATATTTGGGAATCAAGTAAGTGATTCCTCACGAAGGGCGTGGCAAAGTGAATAAAAGGGTAACCTGTATAGTTGCACTAGCTCTTATTATAGTGTTTACAGTAGCATGTGGACAAAAGCCATTAAGTGGCACAGATTCTCAGTCATCATCTAATACTGTCAATAGTTCCAATAATATAGCTACGGATAATAAAGAGGGCAACAGTACAAATGCTGATATTGAAAATCCTACTGTGGTAGATAGTACAGAGCCTGTAATCGAGACGACTCCACCAGCTAAAGCGACGGATTCAGACTCTAAAGAAGAAGCGCAGGAGGGTGATACAGTAGCTGGGAATAAGCAAAGTGAGACGATTACCTCTTACTATACTGATTCTCAGGCAATGGAACTGGTTAAATCACAACAAGAAATACAATATAGTAATGATATTGAGAAATATATAGCAGCATTCGAGACATTACAGATCGATAGCAATCCTGAATTCATTCCTTTGTGGGGTAAAGTTGAGCTGAAATCTTTAACTTCATCGAATGGCGAGCTTTCAATTGACATCCATCTACCAGATGAAGCACGTCTAGGCTCTGGGGGCGAAATGTTCGCGCTGGAAGCTTTACAGAATACCTTGTTCCAATTCAAAGAGGTTAAGTCTATTGATTTGACCGTAGACGGTGAGTCTTCTGAGAGCCTAATGGGACATGTTGAGCTAGAGCACCCTATGGTTCGCAACTAAATAATTCCTTTGAGAGCTAAAGTATAGCTGGTTTTTTATGAGAAGAGGGGGAGTGCAGAGATTTATTTCTGTTCTACCTCTCTTCTTTTTATAGTGTGTTTAGAGTGTCTTTAAGTGCTAAATATGAATAATAAACCTAATATTCATGATCCAAAGTGCATAAATACGCAATCGTTATAGTTAAAAAGACGGAAGGAATTTATGAGAAAAGGAAGATTTACGCAACTTTTATAGTCGTAAGACGTCTAAATAGATGTTGAAAGGGAGGAGTGAACCAGTGAGAAGAGTCAGCAAAGTATTAACTATACTAGGATAGTAGAGGTGAATGATGAAGAAACTTAGCTTTCTGTTGTTAGTGCTAGTCTTCGTTATGGTATTTCCAAGTAAAGGACAAGCCGCCACGGCAAATTCTAATATTTTCTTGGATGGTAAAGAATTAACCATAACAACTAATGCTAAAATTGAAAATGTCGATGGTAATATCATGATTCCAATTCGTGTCGTCGTGGAGAATCTGGGGTTTCAAGTCGGATGGGAGAAAAAGACGCGCACGGTAACCATACAGGGTAATAGTAAAACTGTTAAGTTAGTTGTGGATTCGAAGAGTGCGATTGTCGATGGTAATGAGGTAACGCTGGAAGCTTCCCCATTATTACGTAGTGATACTGTATTAGTTCCAATTCGATTTGTAAGTGAAGAAATGGGTTTACAAGTGAATTGGGATAATGCAACCAAAAGGGTAAATCTTATTACCCCAGATAACGGAACTGGAAACACAACGCCTGGTAACGATAGTAATAATGAGGGACTTGCCACAATTGATGGTCTTAGTTATAGTGAAAATCGTTTATTCATGGCAACAACAGGTAGCATTCAACCTAAAATAACTACCTTAACTTCACCTGATCGTATCGTGATTGATGTTCCAAATGCTAAATTCGGGAATACATTTGTTCAACCGCTTGATCAGAATTTACAAGGACAGTTTGCGGTAGACGGGTATCCAGATGTATCCAAGATACGATATTCGCTTTACAATAATGCGCCATCTACAGTTAGAATTGTTGTAGACATGCCCTATTCTAATCATTACACACTTAGTAATCAAGGTGGCTTATATACCTTAGAAATGGACAAAGCAGACCCTCAACCAGAGGTACCCATTGTCAATAATGGAAAGAAGATTGTTGTTATTGATGCAGGTCATGGGAATCAAGATCCAGGCGCAGTAGGTGTTACAGGTAAGAGAGAGAAAGATTTCAATCTAGCCGTAGCACTTAAAGTTGGAAACCTGCTTAAAAAAGAATCGAATATTCAATATGTTCTGACACGTAATAATGATACCTTTCTTGAATTAAAGGAACGGGTTAAAATTGCAAATGATATGAAGGCAGATGTATTTGTATCTATACATGCCAATGCGAGCGGCTCATCGGTTGCCACCGGTACCGAAACTTATTATCAACGGGACAGTAGTAAGTCATTTGCTAATATCATGCATAAGTACTTAGTTAAAGCTACGGGCCTTAAGGACCGTGGTGTTAAATACGGTAACTTTCATGTGATACGTGAGACTAAAATGGCAGCTGTTCTTTTGGAGGTAGGATATCTTAGTAACAAAGGCGATGAATCAGCTCTTTTCAGCGAGGCATTACAAAATAACGTTGCTGAAGGTATCGTTAAAGGGATCAAAGAGTACCTAGGAATTAAATAAGCTGGAATCCTCAAAGGAGGCGGAACATGAATAAGAAATTATGGTGTATTGGACTTCTTGTCTTGGTGATGGTTGTAGGTGTCGCTTGTGGACAGAAACCTACGACTCAACCCAGTGCAAGTAATGATAAAGCTAATTCGGTAACAGATGGACAGGGCGCGGTCACTTCCCCTGAGGAGAGTACTGATGGATCAAATAACAATGAATCAGAGGAGGGAATCATCATTACTCCTACTACTCCTGAGCCGACGCCAGAGGTAACTCCTCAGGTAACTCCTGAAGTCACTCCTGAAGTCACACCAGACTCAGTAGAAACGACGGCTAAGAAGGAAACGATTGAAGTCTATTTTACGGATCCTCAAGCCATGGAGTTAATGAAATCTAAGCAAGAAATTACCTATAAGAATGATACTCAGAAATATGAAGCGGCGTTTAAAGCTTTAACAAGTACAGAAAATTCTGAGTTGATTCCACTGTGGGCAAAAATAGAATTGAAATCACTTGATATCAAAGAGGGCGCAATCACTTTAGATATTCATCTTCCTGATGAAGCGCGTCAAGGTGCGGGTGAAGAACAATTTGCGATTGATGCACTAAGAAAGACGTTGTTTCAATTTGATGAAGTGAAATCTATTGAATTATTGGTGGATGGCGCAAAAGGTGAAAGTCTGATGGGACATGTCGAACTTGAACATCCGATGATGAAATAATAGAATTTAAGCAGGATTGTTATCTCGTTTGTCGAATTTAATATGTTGGCTTTATTTGTTTATTAAGAGAGGGGAATATCAGATGCACTCCAAACGCAGCAATTATATAAAATCCCAAAAGGTGGTTTCTGCCATGCTGGTTAGTATGGTGGCCTTGAGCTCGGGAACAGCCGCTTTTGCCGACGAAGTAACGCCAACAACTTCATCGGCAACGGTTACTTCCAGTAGTTTGTTCAGCGATGTTAAGAACGGATATTGGGCAGAAAAACATATTTATAAATTGGCTTCACAAGGAATTATTATTGGTAATAAAGGATTATTCCGTCCTAATGATTCTGTAACTCAGCAGGAAGCGATTACGATGGCTATTCGCTTTATGGGTCTCGAGGATCAATTAAATTCAGACAAAGACATCAAACTTCCTACTAATTTAACAGTAGGTAACTATTATAAATCGTATGTTGAGCTTGCTTTGAAACAAAATTTGCTAGAGAAGAACGTTGAAATGGACGATGCTACGCTTAAAACATCTTGGGGACAGAAGCAAGCAAGTCGGGAATGGATCACCCAAATCTTAGTGCGTGCTATAGGTAAGCAGAATGAAGCTGCGTCTACGGCTAATAAGGCAACATCATTTGCTGATAATAGCAATATTTCTGCTTCCAAGTTAGGCTTTGTGAATTTAGCTGTTGAGTTAGGTCTTACAACCGGCACGACAGGTAACCGATTCGATCCTCGAGGTGCGGTTACGCGTACCCAATTGGCAACTTTCTTCAGTCGTGCAGGAGCCTATAATAACACTGTATATGCTAACGCGTCGGAAGGAATTGTAACGAGTATTAGTAACAATACTCTTGGTTTATATGTAAATGGTAGTATACGTAACTTCTCTTTGGACAATAATACTGCCTTTTTCACTAGTACTTCCGATACTAAAGTAGCGCTATCAGATGTGAAGTTGTATACGAAAGTAATGGTTCTTGAGAATACGGGCAAAGCAAGTTATGTGGAAATTACGGACCCGAAAGAGCAATTAGAAACGATTGAAACGACATTTGAGCGCATATTCCCTGGGAATATGCTAGGTGTATCGGATAATACATCTTTTGATTCTTATAAATATGATGCCAATACAGTCTTCTTGGATCAGAATAACAACAAGATTGAGCCGTCAGAACTGACTGCTGGAAGTCGAATTCTGATTAAGCAGGAGAACGTGACTGCAGCTAAAAATGTACTTGTGGTGCAGATTAAATCTGGCGTAATAAATAAGAGTTCCAATGGAACGTTGCAGAACGTTGATGTGAACAACAAAACGGTGGCGATTAAGAACGCAACGGGATCTTTAGAGAGTTATAGTTGGGATGAAAGCTCAATTATTCGATATCAGAACAAAATTTTGACCCCAGCTGAGCTGAAGAATGGCTCGGAGATTAAATATACGGTGAAGAATAATGTGATTCAGAGTATAGAGGTCACACAAGCTGTAGAATATACACTTCGAGGCACTATTTATGAACTTGGAGCAAATGGGACTACAATCACATATAAAAAGGAGGGTGGGGCACTAGAAGTGAAGCTTCTGGTGGATCAACCTGAAATTGTGATTGGAGGAATAGATAAGCCGGTATTAGCCGATCTAATTGCCGATTCTACGGCGGGGGATCAAGTAGAGTTAACACTTAACCCACAGGAACAGGTAAGTAGGATTGCAGTCCTTAGTAGACAGATGGAACAGAAACCTGATGCTACAGTCGTATCATATGATGTGAAGAATAAGTTGCTAACGATACTGGATGCTAATAAAAAGCCGTTTGTTGTTACTTTGGATGCTAATACTAAGTTTGCTTACAATACGACAACGCCTACACTGGCGGGAATTGAGCCTTTACTAAGCAATAATCGTAGAATCAATCTTAGCTATATTAGTAATCGTGCGCTATCACTTGAAGTGCTCTATAAATATGAGGGTACTGTAACAGCAGTGGATACAAGTGCTAAAAAACTGACTCTTCAGTTAACGAACGGACAAGTGGTGACTATTCCTTACCTCTCACCGATTATTGAAAGTTATGGTATTGCCAGTTCCAGTATATCTGATGTAAAATTAGGGACTGCTGTGACGGTTATGATGACAGATAATCAAGATAGCGTGAAAAGTATTCTTGTGAAATCATCTAAACAGTACGAAGTGACTTCCGTTGATCAGGCTACTAGTCGAGTTACAGTTAAAGCAGACAATCTGAACAGTCAATTGTATTTGGATAAAGCTGTGATCGTGGGTGACGGTGGACAAATTTCACAATTTTCTAATGTACAGGTGGGGAATATCATTAATGTAACCTTCAATGGTTATACTCCTACTACAATAGAAGTAGTTAAATTGTTGACTGGAGAAGTGGTAGCTGTAGATGCGGCGACACAGAATGTTACTGTGAAGAATTATAATGGAAGTACAGAAACCTATAAGGTTCAGGGCTCCTTCAAAATTGTACGTGAGGGCCAAATTAGTACAAACTTGAACAGTCTCTTACCTACGGATCGCGTTGAGATTCGTAAGGGTGTAGACGGATATACAACGTTGAAAGTGTTGGGTACAACGACTCGAGATTTCTGGAAGTATGATAGTATATCACGAGAATTGTATTTGAAAATCCAGACGACAACAGAAAAAAACCGTTTCGCACTGTCACCAAATGCATATATTCACCAAGGTGACACTGTAATTACCGTGCAATCTCTCAAAGAAAATGATAATATTGTAGTGTATTTCAACAATGATATAATTGTGGAAATACGTAAACAATAATCTGCTTTGGGAATGTTCAAGAAATACACCGTCTTGATACGGAATTTCCTGTATCAAGGCGTTTTTTTTGCAGGAGGCCATCATCATGAATGCTGAAACAGTACGACATATTCTGAACACTATACGCGAGATGTTTCCAGATGCACATTGTGAATTGAACCATCGTAATGCGTTCGAATTGACGATTGCAGTGTTACTCTCTGCGCAGTGTACGGACGAGATGGTGAATAAGGTAACGAAGGATTTATTTCAAAAGTATACATCGCCCAAGGATTATGTTGACGTGCCGCTGGAGGAATTGGAACAAGATATTCGTCGTATTGGTCTGTTTCGAAACAAGGCTAAGCACATTCAGAACTTGTGTAGAATTCTAATTGAGCAGTATGATGGAGATGTTCCTCATGAACATGATCAATTAATTCTGCTTCCGGGAGTAGGTCGAAAGACGGCTAATGTCGTTGTATCCAATGCATTTGGAGTACCGGCTATTGCGGTAGACACGCATGTGGAGCGGGTATCCAAACGTCTGGGTCTTGCGGGTTGGAAAGACTCTGTACTTGAGGTCGAGAAGAAATTAATGAAGAGAGTTCCCCGTGAAGATTGGACAGAAACTCATCATCGACTTATTTTTTTTGGACGCTATCACTGCAAGGCACAGAACCCTCAATGCCAAGTCTGTCCGCTGCTTGATGTATGTCGTGAAGGCAAAAAACGTATGAAGATGGCCCAAATCAGAAAAGATAAAGAAGATATTGGATAGTGAAAAATAGAGGTGGAGAAGGATGGGGTATAAAATGAAGTGCATATCCGTATATACAAATAACTTTGAACAGTTTTCTGACATTTTTGAAGATGTTGTAGAAACAAAATTTGCCGAGAATGAAGAAAAGGAAGTGGCTGGTATTACTGTCAGCGACTCTGGCGAAGTACCTGAACATTATTTGGAACGTATGTCTATAAAACCTGAAGTGGTAGTGATGAGAGATAAATCACGTGGCGTAACCATTCTTCAACATGGTAGCGTATTTGAAATTCTGATTCCAGATCTTGAGAATTCATTAGCGTAGTTATTTGCAACAGAAATACTGATAATCAATAGCCTTTACAAATCCGAATGTGGCTTATCTAATCCCCTTTAAGTAATCATTCGTACCCCTCAGGTTTTTATGAGGGGAACGAATGACCTTGGCGGGGATTTTTAACATGTTCAGATGTATCTATTTAATAAAATCAATCAATGGGTATCTGAGTTAGATGGACACTAACGATAACATTACGGAAAAGAACTAAGGCAATATTAGGAAAGAATATATGAATGAGGCTAAGGCATAGTTCGAATACGAACTATGCCTTTACCATATGTAGGCCGTATAAGATCATGCACCTGTAGAGCCTTATTCGGGGGAGTTAATATATAGGTAACAAACAAAACACCTGAATTTGATACATAGGTCATTATAAATTGCGATCTACAAAAAAAGAAACTTTTTACATTTATATTGCGTCTATACTAAATGCAGGGAAAAACCAAAATTAACCAAGGAGGTTGATCCGTTTGAAATGGAAATCATTTTTTCTCACTTGTTTTGCCATGTTTTTTGCAGTGTCAACGGTACAAGCAGCCACACCTATATCAATAGTTGTTAATGGCAATACCGTTAAAACAGACGTTGCTCCTTTTGTGAAAAATGACACCACTTTTGTTCCGTTGAGAAGTATTGAACAGATTGAAGGACTTTCAATAAAAAGCTGGAACAACAAAACTAAAACAATTGTAATTGCTGACCCTAGCCAGCAAATGACGTTTCGTGTAAATAGTCAAAATCAATCGGAGTCACCGCTAATTAGAAATAATCGCGTAATGGTCCCTATTCGCTTTATAGCTGAGAATTTTAATAGTGATGTAGCTTGGGATCCTAATACAAAAACTGTCCATGTAGCAAAGATAAATGACAAGACAAAAGCAAATTTGGATTCGGCAGACTTAACTAAGGCCCGTGTTGCTGCGATTAATATTCCGAAAATTTCTACTTTAAAAGAACTTACTTCAGGAGAAAGCAGCGCGGGCTCCTTTCAATTGTTTTTTCCTGAAGGAAAATCAAATTCATTTTTTACGATAGGAAACGGTATTATCAATTATTACGAGGTTAAATCAAACGCAGCTTGGCTAACATGGATTGGAAAAATGGGTGGAACACAGAATAAAATTTGGTTTCTAACAAACGCCGGTATATCAAGTGAAGTAGGAAAACGACCTATAATCAATGATCGGTTATTTTTTTATAACATCTCTGCACATTCAGGGCAGTCCCAGTATGGGTACATCTCCACTAATGGAAAAGAGACGATACTTGGAAGCAAAGATATTGAAAGTTTAAATGATTTATATCCAATCCAGGATGAAAACGAAGCAGATAATTGAATGAAAGAGGCAGTATGGAGCTTTGGTAGTTCTAATACTACCTCTTTGGTGTTACGCTTGACTAAGATTTATACAACATCATAGGTGCCCAATTTTCCTATAGGAACTGGGAGAATAAGTGCTTAACATCGCTCAAAAAGGTTAATGGTTATTTCATTTACTATTAATTACTAGTTTAGTAGACTAATCGAAAGTATAACGATAGAGTTAAGGGGCGGCTTATACTTGAATTCATATAATGATAGATTTGGAGGGTTATAATGAAACGATTCAGTAAAATATTATTATGTCTGGCGATTTCAGTGGGCGGCGTAGTGAGTTTACAAGAGAATACAACACAGGCGGCAGCAACAAGCGGGGTACATATTATGTTAGACGGATATCCGCTACCCTTCCCGGTAGAACCTGTGGTGATGAAAGGAACCACTATGGTGCCTTTTCGGGCGATATCTGAAGCATTAGGGATTAAGGTAGAGTGGAATCAGGCTGCGAAGAAAATTAGTGCATCCAAGGAAGATCCAGCGGGTAAAAAAGAAGTTGTCTTAACGATGGGAAGTAAGAGTGCCATTGTGAATGGCGGAACGGTGAAGTTGGCGGTTGCACCACAAAGTATTCGTGGCACAACCATGATTCCTCTGAGTTTCTTCAGCGGACAGTTTGGTGCAGAGGTGTCTTGGAACCAGGCGTCAAAGACGGTATCCATCATTTCACCGAAGAAGGATATGTACACTTTGGGATTTTATGCGCAGGGCGCATACGGTGAGGTTTCCCTGATTCCGAGCTTTGATGCGATTGCGTTTGGATGGAGCCGGATTGATCGTAGCGGGCAATTCACTACGTCAGGAGATGAGTTCAGATGGCCGAAGCCTGCTGGATCTGTGACACCAGAATCTATTGTTAGTGATGCAGCTGCGGGGGGGACAGATCCTTATCTGATGGTCTACTCGGTGGATGGTAAGCTGGAGTTGACGAAGAATCTGGAAGATAAGCAGCTTCAAGAGCAGACGATCTCAGCAATTGTTGACACGGCATCACAAAAAGGATTTAAAGGTATTGCGCTCGATCTGGAAGGGCTAGGTCTCACAGGTGATAAGGCGAAAGTGCAAGCCGAGTATAATGCTTTTATCAAAAAATTATCTGTACAAGCTCGTACAGTAGGACTAAAGGTAACCGTTATTCTTCATCCATTGAACAGCTCTTATAAGGGTTATGATTATAAAACGCTTGGAAAACTTGCGGATGACCTGATCATTATGGGCTACGCATATGAGGATGAGTCCCGTCCTGAACCGATGAATAAAGTGGACGAGGGCATCCGACTAGCTCTACAGGAGGTAAGTAAGGAAAAGCTGATTCTTGGGATATCCGTGTATAGCGAGAATGAGGATTCCGTTAATGCTAAGATTGGACTTGCCAAACGATATGACCTAAAAGGTATTGCAATCTGGCGGTTAGGAATTATTGGACAGCCTGCTTGGAATGAGATGAGTAAATCAGTGGAACTGTAGAAGATTTGTATCTTATTGTCCATATAAACAAAACAGGCTGCCCAAGAGGTAGCCTGTTTGAATTAAGAAAATAACGTAAGTTGTATAGACCTGCGACAATAGACTGCTTAGATGACTCTGATAAGCTAACCAGTAATGATTAATGAATATTACAGAGAAATATTGATTTGTTTTTCTCATTCATAATGTAAATTTGCTGCATTCTATTTATAATGTGTGAGGTGGGTTAAAATATGTTAGATTATTTTAATTGGGAATCTTCACCTGCGGCTATTATACTGGAGAAGTCTGATTAAGTATTATGATTTGTTTCTAAATATATAGCTAGCAGATAAATATTTTATAAGGAGAGAATTCATTCATGGTAGCGCAGTCACAACGAAGTGATGTAAGTGATGTAAGTGAGCTTAAGGTTCAATTGGAAAGATGGAATGATTCGAAGTCTGTGAAGCTAATGGATGATCTATTACATAAAAAAGCATCAGGTGAGCTGACGATCGCTTTGTGCGGACATTTCTCAGCAGGTAAATCCAGTCTAATTAACACATTATGCGGAACAAAAGTGCTTCCCTCGGGTCCAATACCGACAAGTGCTAATGTTGTCTCTATTCGTAATGGACAGCCACGTGCGCTTATATATCCAGCGGATTTGAGTCCAACTAGAGAGGTCTCCTTGGATGAGCTTGAGGCATACTGTACGAATGGTGGAGATTATTTATCTATTAACGTATGGGCTGATATTCCTTGGCTTGGAGATTCGGGTGTGTTAATGGATACACCAGGTGTGGATTCAACAGACGATGGACACCAGAAGGCAACTCATTCGGCTCTTCATTTAGCGGATGTGGTCCTGTATGTGATGGATTACAATCATGTGCAATCAGAGAACAATCTTGTCTTTGCGAAGAGCTTGTCCGAATGGGGTAAACCTCTCTACCTTATTGTGAATCAGATTGATAAGCATCGTGATCAAGAGTTGCCTCTGTCTGTATATCAGCAAGAAGTAGAGGCTGCCTTTTCACGTTGGCAAGTTACTTATAAGGGACTTGTTTTTACTTCTTTGAAAAATATGGATCATCTCTATAATCAATTTGAGGATCTCAAAGATTTAATAGGGAATCTGATAATGAAAAAGGAGGAGCTATTAGAATATAGCATCTCCTGCTCAGTTCATCATGTTGTAGAGGACGCAGCACAGCAGTTCTGTGATTCTCATGAGACTGAGAAAGAGTCTCTTCTGGAAGAAATGGGTGGAGAAGATCATGCACTTAAGCTCCAGACGGATCTCGCGAGAATAGAGGAGTCGATCAAACAACTAGAGGTGTTTCCACAACAAGAACGAGAGGCATTACGTGAAGAGTTAAGTATTTTATTAGATAATGCTAATCTTATGCCGGCTGAGTTACGTGAGATGGCTCAGGAATATCTAGAAAGTCGCAAGCCAGGATTTAAGAAAGGGTTATGGTTCTCAGGAAATAAGACGGCGCTGGAACAAAATCAGCGGCAGGATCGACTTGTACATAGGTTACAGGAACAAGTTGCTTCTCAGGTGGAATGGCATGTTCGAGTACTGTTAACCCGTTGGGCGGAAAAGCATCAGTTATGGGAGGACACTCATCTGCAAATGATGGATGAGATGATGCCTGTTATCCATTCTGATATTCTCGAAAGTTCAGCACACATAGATGCGATGTTATCAGGTGAATATGTGCTGAATTATTGTAAAAATGTCGCCAATACCATTAAAGGTCAATACCGTCGCAATGTGCAGCAATTTACGGAGCCGTTGTTGGTGCAGCTAGCGGAGAGATGCACGGAGCAACAAGGGCAGCAGCGCATACAGTTGGCCGAGCTGCAACAGCAATCGGCCGCCGCCTCGCGCTACGCTTCGCTGCTGCGCGAGGAAACCGCGCACGCGGCAGCTCTAGCCGAGCTGCTGCCGCCGCGCCGCGGACTCACCCCCGGCCTCCTGCCGATGGTGAGTCCGCTACAGCCGCCCGCACCTGCGGTGGCGGCTGCTGCTCAAGTGGGCGCGCTACGCGTTGCGCCCACAGTGAGCCCCGCGGCTGCGCGCGGCGGGGCGGACCTGCCGCATGGCGGCGCGACTGGAGGTCGCCGCCAGCGGCTTGCGGGCGCAGCCGCGCAGCTGCAAGCTGCGGCAGCGCTGCTCGCGGGCTACCCCGCGATGGCATCGGCCGCGCGGGGGCTACAGAGCCGCGCCGCTGCGCTCGAAGGCGGCGCGTTCACGTTGGCGCTGTTCGGAGCATTCAGCGCCGGGAAGTCCTCTTTCGCCAACGCCTTGCTGGGCGAAGATGTACTGCCTGTATCGCCGCATCCGACTACAGCGGCGATTAATCGCATTTTGGCACCGCATGGCGATTTTTTGCATGGTACAGCAAAGATTACAATGAAGTCGCGGGAGGCTTTTGCAGAGGATTTGAAACTTTCGCTCGGCATGCTACATTTGAGTGGATCAGATATTGATAATTGGCGTGAGGTCATCTTGCCACTTTCCTCAGAAGGCATTCATCCTGCTGGCTTGCCTCATTATGGTTTCCTCAAGGCTGCTGCCACGGGTTGGGAAGCGGCGCAAGGATTATTAGGGACTGCGCAGATTGTGGATATAGGGCAATACCGTTCCTATGTAGCAGAGGAATCTAAATCCTGCTTTGTGGAGAGCATTGATCTATTCTACAGCTGTGATCTGACGGAGCAGGGCATCGTGCTCGTGGATACACCAGGCGCAGATTCTCTTCATGCTCGTCATACCGGTGTAACTTTTCAATATATGAAACATGCGGATGCGTTAGTATTCGTGACTTATTATAATCATGCCTTCTCTAAAGGGGATCGTCAGTTTTTAGCTCAATTAGGGAGAGTGAAAGATAGTTTTGCATTAGATAAAATGTTCTTTATTATTAATGCTGCGGATCTCGCCGCATCCGATGATGAGTTGGAACAAGTGAAGCAACATGTGAAATCTAATTTACAGAGTAGTGGTATTCGATCGCCTCACCTTTACGCTCTGTCAAGTATGAATGCTTTAGATGCGAAGGTAAGAGGGGATGGAGGTCAACTCTTATCCTCAGGGTTTAGTTCATTTGAACAGACCCTAGCTGATTTTGCAGGGAAGGAATTGCCCAGTTTATCTATTCAAGCAGCTAAACAAGAGATTGTTGCAGCACGGAAACGTGCTGAGGGGTGGGATAAATTATCTAGACAGGATGAGGTCACACGAAGTGAACGACTTCTGCAACTATTTGAAATTCGGAGTAAGGTCATGGGAATGCTTGAAACATTCACGGATACGGAGGATCAGCAGCACCGAGAAATTGAACAAGAGACGAAGGAATTGTTATTTCATGTACGTCAACGAATACAGTATAATTTAGGCTCTTTCTTCCAAGAAGCATTTCATCCTTCCTTGCTGAAAGATGGGATCGGTTCGCTTAAAGAGATCTACACGGATTGTGGACGTGAACTGGAGAATTCACTCCTACGTGAATTGGATCAAGAGCTATGGGCAACGACGTTACGACTAGAAATAAAATCTAAAGCTATAGTTCAAGACGCAGCATTTAAACTTACAATCCAGATCAATGAAATGGATGAGAGCCTTCTCCTTACCCCATTGAAAGAGACAAAGGAATGGTCTGTACCTGAATTAGAAGATAGTAAGCTTGTAGAGCCCGTGAATTGGAGTTCAATGTGGTCAATGTTTAAAGGACCGAAGTTGTTTTTTGAAGGGAATGGGCGTGAGAAGCTAAAGTTGGCTGTGGAGCCCACGCTGAAAGAAGGTCTAAGTGCAGCTTCTCTGCATCAGCAACCTTTACTCATTCACTTTTATGTTAATCAATTACATTTATATTTACTACAACAGAGAGACGCTCTGAAAGAACAACTAGAAGAAAATCTTGGAGCGATGGAAAGTTCATTACAATCGCAAGAAGCTACAGAAAGTTGGCGTAAATTAGCTCGAAATTTAGAAGAGTTTGAACAGATTATCCTGTGAAATGGGAATAACGTCCAAAGAAAGGAAGCGCTTTTACAGCGTTTCTTTTCTTTTTATCAAGTTTGCAAGGGATATGGAGTAAATTCGAATAATTAATAAGGAGTTCCAGATTCTCTCAAGTTATTGCCAAATGCATCGGATAACTGGCGGATTATGCTCCTTTATCCTCTTTGCCGCCTTGTCAAGTCGGTGTTAAACTTCAATGACGTTCATAAGTTTGTGAATGAATTACATAGATCAAATGCATCTATATAGAATGAACTAAAGGATGCCGAGATTCGTCTTTAGTTCAATCTATCGATATAGAATGAACTAAAGGATGTCGAGATTCGTCTAGTTCAATCTATCGATATAGAATGAACTAAAGGATGTCGAGATTCGTCTTTAGTTCAATCTATCTAAAAGGAGGAGTAACATGAATGTTCTCAAGCAACTGCAGAGCTTCTTCTGGGATAAGCGAAGTTTTCTGTTCTTATCCATTCTCTGTTTAGCTATCGCAACTGCGCTAGGGCTAGTTACCCCAAATCTGCTGAGGATATTGATTGATGATGTCATTTCGCCGAGGCAATTTGAGAAAGTACCGATCATTTCCCTTACGGTCATCGTGGTTGTCATTTTAAAGGCAATCATGCAATTCTTAAGTGGAATGCTTGGGGGAAGACTAGGGAATCACCTTGCTTACCGTTTACGTAATGCCTGTTATGAGAAATTGCAATTTTTATCTTTTCGATATTATGACACCGCTAAGACCGGAGACTTGATGTCGCGCCTAACAGGGGACTTGGAAGCTATTCGTAACTTTGTCGGTTTTGGGCTTCCGCAAATGCTTAATACGGTATTCATGGTTGTATTCGGGTCGGTTATGATGTTGTCGATTAGCTGGCAATTATCACTGATCACATTGATCAATGTTCCCTTTCTAATTTTTATTGCCTTGAAATTCGAGAACCGAATTCATCCAGCATTTCAAGAAATGCGTTTGGCGCTTAGTGCACTAACGACATCTGTACAAGAGAATGTTACTGGTGTTCGGACGATTAAGTCATTTGCGCGGGAGCCTCATGAAGTAGAGAAGTTTGGGGTTCGGAACGAAAGGTACAAAACGAATCAAATATTCACCGCAACTGTGTGGAGTCGCTTTTTTCCTCTAATGGAGCTTGTAGCATCGATTAGTGTCGTTATCCTACTTGCCGTAGGTGGCACCTTTGTTATTAATAAATCGTTATCTTTAGGTGAGCTAGTGGCTTTTTTTAGCTTGATTTGGTATATTATCGGCCCCATGTGGAACATTGGCTTCTTAATTAACAACTATACCCAATCGGAAGCTTCGGGAGAACGTGTGTTGGAACTACTCAACCACCCGATTGATGTACAAGATCGTGAGGGAGCGGTTGAACTAAAAGCAGAGGATGTGAAGGGTCGAGTAACTTTCGATCATGTCACATTTGCGTATGGCAATAAAATGGCAGCGATTACAGATGTTAACTTTGATACACCACCAGGCGCTGTTATTGGATTTCTAGGCGGCACAGGTTCAGGGAAATCAACCATTATTCAACTGCTCATGCATGCTTATAATGTGAATGAAGGAAGTATTAAGCTTGATGGGGTAGATATTCGAGATATAACGGTTCATAGCTTGCGTAGTCAGATGGCTTCAGTGTTTCAAGAAACATTCCTATTCTCTTCTAGCATTCAAAACAACATATCCTATGGTCTCAAAGACGTTACGATGGAAGAAATTATCCGCGCAGCTGAGCTGGCAAAAGCTCATGACTTTATTATGGAAATGCCAGAGGGTTATGATACGGTCGTCGGAGAACGAGGTATGGGGTTGTCAGGTGGTCAGAAGCAGCGTATCGCAATTGCACGTGCATTGCTTAAGAATCCTAAGATATTGATCCTAGATGATGCAACGAGTGCAGTGGATATGGAGACTGAACATGAGATTCAATCTGGATTTCAAGAGGTTATGAAAGGGCGTACAACATTTATTATTGCTCATCGAATCTCGTCTCTCCGTCATGCTGACGAAATTCTAGTGTTGGATCAGGGTAAGGTTGTACAACAAGGAAAACATGAGCAATTAATAGCTGTTCCAGGTCCTTATCAGGATGTCTACAACATTCAATATGCAGATCACATTACTCGGATATCCAGTGAAGTAGAAAAGCAGGTGAAATCATGAATACGGAGAGGCAACATAACCAAGCGGCGGACATGAAGCAGAAGAAGACTAAGAGTGACGGTGGAGAACGTTTTGTATACAAAGATGACGATATTATTGATAAATCGTTTGATTGGAGGCAGTTTCGCAGATTGTTTGCGTATATGAAACCGTATAGCAAGCAATTGCTTCCGTTAATTGGTCTAATGATGATTCTGGGGACAATTACGAAGTTAGCCGTTCCTTTTCTAACAAGTATGGCGATAGACAAGGCGATTTCCCCTGAATTTACAGAACCGAGTCTTAAATTGCTCTACATATTAGCAGGGTGTGTATTATTTCTCTATATTGTTCAATGGTTGGCCAGTACGTATCGTATTAAGTTCACCAATATTATTGGTCAGAGAGTTATCTATGATCTTCGGACAGATTTATTTAAGCATATTCAGAAGCTATCTTTTAATTTCTTTGATAAGAGACCAGCAGGATCTGTTCTCGTCCGAGTAACGAATGATGTCAATTCACTACAAGAGTTATTCACGAGTGGTGTGGTCAACTTAATGATTGACAGTGTTCAGCTAGTGGGTATCGTGATTATTCTATTATTAATCAATTGGAAGTTAGGGCTTGCAGTGATCGTTACTGTACCAATCATGTTCTTTATTTCTACTAAGCTTCGGGTGAAGATTCGACGTGCATGGCAGGAAGTGCGGATGAAGAGTTCTAGAATTAACTCTCACCTTAATGAATCTATTCAAGGGATTCGTGTAACTCAAGCATATACGCAAGAGAAAGAAAACATGGAATTTTTCGATATGATGAATAAGGATAGTAAGAAATCATGGGATAAGGCAACGACAATGAATCAAGGATTCGGACCCCTTATTGAAATTACCGGTGGGTTCGGTACATTAATTCTGTTCTCACTAGGAGCTTATCTCATTCAACATGATCAACTTACAGTAGGTCTGTTGGTCGCTTTCTCAAGTTATGTAAGTAACTTCTGGGACCCGATTAACCGTCTGGGTCAAATGTACAATCAGTTATTAGTCGCGATGGCCTCGTCTGAACGAATCTTTGAATATATGGATGAGAAGCCAAGTATTGATGACAAACCAAACGCTAAGCCGATCCCAGAGATTATAGGAGATATTAGCTTTGAAAATATTGTCTTTGAATATGAGAAAGGACGCCAAGCCTTGAAGGGAATCGATCTGGATGTCAAAGCAGGTCAGACGATTGCGTTAGTAGGTCATACCGGTTCCGGTAAAAGTACTATTATTAATCTATTAAGTCGGTTTTATGATATCACGGAGGGTCAAATTTTAATTGATGGATATGATATTCGTGATGTGCAAGTTGAAAGCCTACGCAGTCAGATTGGGGTCGTTCTGCAAGATACGTTCATTTTCTCCGGGACCATTCGGGATAATATTCGTTTTGGAAGACTGGATGCAAATGATGAAGAAATTGAAGCGGTATGTAAATCCGTAAATGCGCATGAATTCATTTCGAAATTGCCACGAGGATATGAGACTGAAGTTGAAGAACGAGGAAATGTACTCTCGATGGGCCAAAGACAGCTGTTATCTTTTGCTCGAGCATTACTTGCCAATCCACGGATACTTATCCTTGATGAGGCCACGGCTAGTATAGATACAGAAACAGAACTGAAGATACAAGATGCTTTAAAAATTCTATTGAAGGGTAGAACTTCCTTTATTGTTGCCCATCGTCTTTCTACGATTCGTCATGCAGACAAAATCGTCGTTCTAGATCATGGGGAAATTAAAGAAGAAGGGAATCATACGGAGCTGGTAAACCAGCAAGGCATATATCATGGATTGATCGAAGCACAGTTTCGTTTTGTGTAAAAAAATCTTTAATTACATTAATAACCCAATTATTATAAAATTCAACAGCGTTTTTCTTTAATGTGAAGATGTTTTGAATAAAAATATGAGAAAAATGTAGGAAATTATCGGAGTACGCTTGCAATCTTCTTTCTAAACCCTGAAAATAGGAAGTGATAGATCTCTAGGGGGGATGAAAGTGGTGTGGGGTGCTCCTTTTTCTTTTTATTCCAAAAAAATGCTACTGCTAGGTAGTGGAGAATTGGGAAAAGAAGTGGTTCTTGAAGCCCAACGTTTGGGTGTAGAGACCATTGCTGTGGATCGCTATAAAGACGCGCCAGCTATGCAGGTTGCTCATAGGTCTCACGTGATCGATATGTTGGATGCAGAAGCTTTGAAATTAGTTATTCGTCAGGAAAAACCAGACGTAATTGTGCCTGAGATTGAAGCTATCGCAACACATGCCTTATTGGAGTTAGAGAAGGAAGGTTATCACGTCGTTCCTACGGCTAGAGCTACTTCTCTGACGATGGATCGAGAGGGCATTCGTCGCTTAGCGGCGGAGACATTAGGTATTCCAACAGCAACTTATCGATTTGCCGACAGTCTAGATGAACTGAAAGTGGCGGTATCTGAATTAGGAACACCGTGTGTTGTGAAGCCCATTATGAGTTCCTCGGGTAAAGGACAAAGTGTCTGTCGAACCAAGGAGGACGCGGAAGCTTGCTGGACATCAGCTCTTGAAGGTGGACGTGCTAAGAGTACTCGCGTTATTATTGAATCCTTTGTTCAATTTGACAGTGAAATTACACTGCTAACAGTACGATCAGTATCGGGTACGCTCTTCTGCCCACCGATCGGCCATATCCAAAGGGATGGCGATTATGTGGAGTCGTGGCAACCGCATGCGATGAGCGAAGCTCAGTTGAAAGAGTCACAGGAGATTGCCAAAGCTGTCACAGACGAACTTGGGGGATACGGATTATTTGGCGTTGAGCTGTTCGTAACTTCTAAGGGGATTCTGTTCAGTGAGGTATCACCTCGACCTCATGACACGGGTATGGTCACCATGATTACACAAGATTTATCTGAATTTTCCCTTCATGTTAGGGCTATCCTTGGACTACCGATTGACCATGTACATTTGCTTACACCTGGTGCATCAGCGACATTGAAAGCCGAAGGTTCGACTTCTTATTTTGGGGTGAGTGGCTTGGCTGAGGCCCTTTCACTTCCTCGTACTCAGGTAAGAGTGTTTGGTAAACCAGACACTAAGCCAGGTCGTAGAATGGCTGTTGCATTAAGTAGTGCTGCTGATGTTGAGACTGCTCGCAAGATAGCTAAACAAGCTGCTAGCCTTTTAAAAGTGGAGGTATATGATCATGATTAGTCAATTGTCAACTCCTGTACTGTGTATTCGTAATTTTCGGTGGGACGATCTTGAAGTTATTACACATTTGATGCGTCAATTAAACTATCCGACAACGCTAAGTGTGATGAGAGAACGGATGGAAGAGATGGAATCAAGTCCTCTCTATTGTACTTTGATTGCTGAGGTTGACGAGCAAGTGGTGGGTATGATTCATTTGCATAAAGTTGTTGCATATGAGCGTACCGAGAATAATACACAGATTACTGCAGTCATTGTGTCTGGGGAACATCAAGGACAAGGTATTGGCAAAAGATTGATTCTTAGTGCAGAGGATTGGGCTAAGAATCAAGGGAGTTCGAATCTATTCCTGAAGAGTGGCAATCGTGTTGAACGTGCGCCCGCACATGCTTTTTATGAACATATAGGCTTTGCTAAGACAGGCTATCGCTTCAGTAAGAAACTGAAGTAAGAACTGTTTCTTGAACCCATCCCGGGTACCGGGGTGGGTTCTTTTAAATGAATAAAAGTAAGCAGGAGCTTCAACTATCATTTATTATATTTCTATCAGAAGGGTTACCGTCCCATTAAGGGCAATGACCCTGTAACTTGTTGCTATGGAATGCTATAGTTGAGTAACTATATATGGTAAATTGAATCATATTTACAAATAAAAAGGTTTGATATACAATACCGAGGAACTAATAGAAGCGTTTACAATAGGAATAAGGGATGAATGTATAATGTATAAGCTTATTTTGGTGGATGATGAATCAGATGTGAGGGAAGGGTTACTAGAGGAAATTCCATGGGAAGAGCATGGATTTCAAGTCGTTGATAAAGCAGAGAATGGGCGGGAAGCGATTGATCTAATCGAGAAGTATCTACCCGATGTAGTCGTTACCGATATTCATATGCCCTTCATGAACGGACTTGAACTGAGTGACTGGATTAAAAATAAATATCCGAACACAAAAATCATTATTTTAACAGGGTATGATGAGTTCGAGTATGCGCAGAAGGCGATTAAGTTGCAGATCGATGAGTATGTGCTAAAGCCCTTTTCCGCTCGTGAGCTCATAGACATTCTGTTAAAAGTGAAGCAACAGTTGGATGAAGAAACCGCGGATAAAGAAAATCTACAGAATCTGATTCAGCATTATCGCAAAAGTCTGCCTGTTCTACGAGAGCTATTTCTATCGTCTCTAATTTCTCGTCAAGTTCCTTCAGCTGAAATTCGCGAGAAAAGTGTTAGTTATGGCATGAATCTTGCGGCTACTGCTTATATGGCCTCAGTGATCAGAGTGGATTATAGACATTTAGAATATGAAGCCTATAATGGTGACGAAACTTCGCTTACTCAAGGTTCTCTCGAAGTGACAGAAGATCGTCAGTTGCAATTATTTGCAGTACTTAACATAGCAGAAGAAATGGTTCAGAGATATCAGTGGGGTAAAGTTTTCCTGCATCAAGATGACGTAGTCATGCTAGCCATGCTTCCGGATACACAGTCCGACCCATCTCCACAAAGGACATTAGAAATTTTAGAAGAAATTAAGCAAAGTGTTCAGAAATATTTGAAATTGACCGTTACGATCGGGGTCAGTTCACTGATTCATTCCCTTGAAGGGGTGCATCAGGGTTACCGTGAAGCGATACAGGCTCTGGACTATCGACTTATGCTCGGAAATAATCGAGTGATCTGGATTGACGATGTGGAATTAAGGAAGGATGAATACCGTCAGGACGCTCTAGACTACGATGAAATAAAGCAGCAAATGTTAGTACGTTCCATTAAACTGGGCACTGCTCAGGAAGTTAGTGATACGGTCGGTAGTTTATTTGAATGCCTTGAACTTGAGCAACTCTCTGTGAAGGACTATCAAGTCTATGTTCTAGAAATACTAACCTCAATCATGAAAGTGGCTAAGGAATTTAACGTGGAGCTTGAGCAAATATTTGGATCGAATGAACTTCCCTTCGCGGAAATCTACAAATTCAATAATTTAAATGAAGTAAAGATGTGGATCACGGTGTTAAGTGTGAAGCTGATGAACACCATCTTTGCAGGTCGTCAGTCTAGTTACAATCAGTTGGTTGAATCAGCAAAAGAATATATTCTTCTTCATTATCATGAAAGCGATATTTCTATTAATAAAGTGTGTAACCATCTACATATTAGCACCGGGTATTTCAGTAGTATTTTCAAAAAAGAAGTGAAAATGACCTTTGTGAACTATCTGATGCATCACCGAATGGAAACTGCTAAAGTGCTGCTACGTTCTACAGATATGAAAGCTTTCGAAATTGCCGAAAAGGTGGGTTTCGCAGACCCCAATTATTTCAGCTTCTGTTTCCGTAAGAAATTTGGTATCTCTCCTAAGGAGTATAGAAATAACTCGGATGAGGGGGTAGCATGGGGTGAAAATCGAATATAAAGGTTCTCAACGATTTAAACGTACTCGATTACCTAAAGTACCCCTCTTCTTCAATGTCAGAAGTATACAATTTATTATTATGCTGTCGTTTACCATGATTACGGTTGCTGTCGTACTTCTGGTTAGTTTACTGCTCTATAATAAGTTCGCGAAATCAGCTGAGGAGAACGCCTATCTTAATATTCAACAAATTATCGAACAGGTTAACTCTCATCTAGAGTTATATGTCAAAGGTATGCAGGATATTTATGAGGTAGCAGAAGTGCAGATCAAGCAGAGTGATACCATCAATAATTCAATATTACGTGAGCAATTATCAACACTTATTCGAACTCGTGAAGATCTAGTATCTATAGCTCTCTTTGCTCCAAATGGAGGATTAGTACTTGATATTCCAGCTGCTAATATGCGTCGAAATACACAGTTGACGGAGCAGAGTTGGTTTCAGTCCGCTTTAAAGCAGCCTGAGGAGATTTCCTTCTCTCAGCCCCATATACAGAACTTATATAAAGGTCAGTATAAATGGGTGATTTCATTGAGTCGAATGATCGAATATAGAGATGAAGGAAATCTCAAAAAAGGTATTCTACTAGTAGATGTTAATTTTCGTACGATGGATGAGCTGAGTAGTAAAGTTATTCTTGGTAAAAAAGGGTACGCCTATATTATCGATAAGTTAGGTAGTATCGTCTATCATCCACAGCAACAACTGATTTATGCAGGACTTAAATATGAGAATTTAGAACCTGTATTTGAGTATGCGTATGGGAGTTATATGGATACTTCTACTGAAGAAGATCGTTACATTACAATAAGAACTGTAGAGCCCATTGGTTGGAAGATCGTGGGTGTGGCTTATCCAGATGAGATTGTAACGACGAAGAGAGATATGAATCAATTTGTATTCTGGTTCTTATGCATCGTCATTATTGTTGTTTTGCTTATTGCTATTTTTGTATCTGCTATTATATCCAAACCTATTCGTAGGTTAGAAAAATCCGTGAAAATGGTTTCTCAAGGTGACTTCAATACACCTATTGATGTTAAGGGTGCTTATGAGGTAGAACAATTGTCTAAGCGTTTCAATTTCATGTTGCATCGTATCCGGCATCTTGTGGGAGAGAGCATTTATGAGCAAGAAGCGAAGCGTAAGAGTGAACTAGATGTGTTACAGGCACAAATAAACCCCCATTTTTTATATAATACCTTGAATTCTGTCATTCGGATGGTGGAGCGCGGCAAGAATGAGGATGTGGTAACAGCAATTACATCGTTATCGAAGTTTTTTCGAATTAGTCTTAGTAAAGGTAACAACATCATTACTGTAGAAGAAGAGTTGGAGCATGCCCGAAACTACTTAGTTATTCAAAAAATCAGATATAAAACGAAATTCAATTATAAGATAGAGGCGGAAGATGAAGCACTGAAATGTACTACGTTAAAGCTTATCATTCAGCCGATTGTAGAGAATGCGATCTATCACGGCATTGAGTATATGCAAGATGAGGGGAATATTCTTATTACCGTTAGGGTTGTGGGTACGGATGTTGTGATTCAAATCATGGACGATGGACTGGGGATGAGTCCACAAGTGATGGAGCAATTATTAAAGGGTGGGGTTAAAAGTGCTAATGGCTCTGGCGTGGGAGTGAACAATGTCCATGAGCGAATTCAACTGTATTACGGTATGTCATATGGGTTGACCTTTCAAAGTGAATTGGAGGAAGGAACAACCGTTACTATTACTATTCCTCTACAGAGGGATAATTAAGAGAGTGTGGAAAGAGGGATCGGTTGATGTCGATATCCATGAGAAGAATGATGTTGATCTTGGCGATACTAGCGCTCATTACGGTTTCTTGTTCAGATTCATCATCAAGGTTACGCCAGACAAATAACGTCAGACATATAGACATGATAGTGAAAATGAATAAAGGCTACTATTGGAACACGGTTAAGATGGGAGCAGAAGTTGCGGCAAAGGAGTTTAATGTGGAGTTGAAATTCGTCGGTCCTGAAAGTGAAAAGGATATCAAAGGACAAATTAAGATGATGGATGATTCAATATCTCGGAGGGTAGACGCCATTATATTGGCAGCTAGTGATTATATGAAGCTTGCTCAAGTCACAGATCGCGCAGCTTTGCATAAAATTCCAGTCGTCTCGATGGATTCTGAAGTCGCTTCCGCTAGGATTACGACATATGTAGGAACAAATAATTATGAGGCTGGGCAGAAAGGCGCTAAGCGGCTGATAGAACTTATAGGTGAAAAAGGCGCTGTGGGTGTAGTTAGTTTCGTTGAAGGAGCCAAAAACGCAGATGAACGAGCAGAAGGTCTGAAAGACTATATTGCACGTTACCCCAATGTTCGACTTGTAGATATTGTATATTGTGGCTCGGACGAGCAACTAGCAGCAGAACTGACGCGTACGATGTTGCAAGAGAATCCTGACCTTCGGGGGATTCTCGCTTTGAACGAAGTAGCATCGGTCGGTGTAGCCCAAGAAGTACAGAACCTGGGACTAGATCGTCAGGTGAAGCTAATTACCTTCGATAGTCCGCCCGCCGTGATTGAGATGCTACAAGAGGGCGTTGTGCAGGCGATGGTCATTCAGAATCCTTTTAGCAATGGCTATTTAGCTGTTCAGAATGCGGTTGAAGCGATCGAAGGGATAGATGGACCAGAACGTGTGGATACGGGTTCTAAGTTAATCGATCTAGATAATATGCTGTGGCCAGACAACCAAAAACAGTTGTTTCCTTTTGTAAAGTAGTGACTCTCATAATAAGAGGGCATAACGAACCGTTAGGAAGATTGTTCCTAGCGGTATTTTATGAGAATGTTTATATAAAACAGGAGGATTTTATATTCGAATCTGTGTATCATTCCGACATAATTAAAGAATAGCTACAGAGATATGACTGACTACAAGTAAAGGGAGGTTATGACACTTATGAAAAAAGCAATCAAAACAAGTACCTCAGCTCTATTAGCAACTGTACTTCTGAGTTCTATTGTTATAGGGTGTTCAAATTCGAAAGATACAGAAAGTGGGGGAGACAACAAGTTGCCTCATATTGGCGTAGCCATCTATAAACTTGAAGATACGTTTATGAAGGGTGTACGAAATTCCATCAAAACCAATGCAGAGGGCAGAGCAAAGGTAGACATAATAGATAGTAAGAACTCCCAACTTACACAAAACGATAAGATCGATTTATTTATAACTAAGCAAGTAGACGCACTTTTAATTAATCCAGTAGATCGGACTGCGGCGGGTGTCATTATTGATAAGGCTAAAACAGCTAATACGCCGGTTGTATTCCTCAATCGGGAACCGCTTGCTGAAGATATGAAGAAATGGGATAAGGTTTACTATGTAGGGGCTAGAGCCGAAGAATCAGGCACAATGTCGGGTGAGATCATCTCTGATTATTGGAAAAGTCATCCTGAAGCAGATAAGAACGGGGATGGCGTTCTCCAATATGTCATGTTAAAAGGGGAGCCAGGACATCAAGATGCTGAGCAACGAACAAAGTCTTCAATAGAAGGTATTGAAGCAGCCGGAATTAAGGTGGAGAAGGTAGCTGAAGACACAGCCATGTGGGTTCGGGAGAAGGGACAAGAGAAGATGGCTCTATTCCTTGAAACACATGGAGACAACATTGAGGCAGTCCTAGCCAACAATGACGATATGGCATTGGGTGCGATTGAAGCGCTGAAAGCTGCGGGTTACTTCAAAGGAGACAAATATATGCCGGTTGTAGGTGTAGATGCAAATGCAGATGCATTGGAAGCACTCCGGGATGGAACAATGCTTGGAACGGTGTTTAACGATGGGAATTATCAAGGTAAAGCTTCAGTTATACTTGCATCCCTGTTAGCCAATGGGGAAACGCCTACGAATGACAACTTAGGTGCCGAAATTACAGATAATCAATACGTATGGATTAAGTATAAGAAGATTACAAGGGACAATATGGATGACGCGAAACAATAGGTGTTAATAAGTTCGACTACAGTGGGCTGTCTTAGAAGGTCATATAGACCTGAGGGATTAGCTCTATTTGTCGTGGATGCACTCAGAACTATTTAGTATTGAAATCTTCCCTTTTAATAGACACCTAAGTCTCTTACCAATATCTGTGGGAACAAAAGTAATGTCAGACATGTTACAATATTTGTCGAGAGATGACAAAAATGTAACCGAATCAGTTGGGTACAAACAACGAAAAGGGGATGTAATGATGAAAAATACCTTGCTAAAAACGATGGTGAGTGGAGCCTTTGCAACCGCTATGTCTATAAGCTTAATCCTTCCAGGATCAGCGTCTGCAACGAAAGCGGAAGATCTTAATTTTAAGAACTGTAAAGCTTATTTGGATCAGTTCCTTAAAAATAACGGAAGCGAATTTACATGGAATACACAAATCATCACCATTCCAACCGTATCTAAGCCAGAAACGGCTAAAAAGCCAGTCACAACGAAACCAGTGACAACCAAGCCAGAAACGGCTAAAAAGCCAGTCACAGCGAAACCAGTGACAACCAAGCCAGAAACGGTTGAAAAGCCAGTCACAACGAAACCAGTGACAACCAAGCCAGAAACGGTTGAAAAGCCAGAAACAACAAAGCCAGTCACAACGACGCCAGTAGCGGATAACAATACAGCTGTGAATGATCAGTCAAGTGTGGCTACACAAGTGGTTACTTTAGTGAATGAAGAAAGAGCTAAGTCTGGGTTGAAGCCGCTAACGATTCATGCAGGTTTAATTACAGTAGCGTTGGATAAGGCAAAAGATATGAGTAATAACAATTACTTTGATCATAACTCACCTACTTATGGTTCTCCTTTTGATATGATGAAGCAGTATGGTGTCTCATACAGCTACGCTGGTGAGAACATTGCACAAGGGCAGAAGACTCCAGCTGAAGTGATGAAAGCATGGATGAACAGTACAGGCCACCGCGAAAACATTATGAGCGCCAACTTTACTCAAATTGGAGTAGGTTTTCATAATGGCTATTGGGTTCAAGAATTTATCGGGAATTAATCGACCCTATACCTACACTATATCCATATAAACTAAACGGCTCCGTCGTCCTTTCGTGGATGACGGAGCCATTTATATGTTTTCAGATGATAGTGAAAATAATGTGATAATAAATAAGAATGTAACCTCATACAAAACATAAAAAGAAGCAAGGTTAGCATGCTAACCTTGCTTCTTTTTAGTTGAAACCGATGATGGGTTATGTAGGGGTCGAACCTACGACCTGCCGATTAAGAGTCGGATGCTCTACCAGCTGAGCTAATAACCCGTAACAATCAACAAAATATATATTACTACATAACCAACTAAAACACCAGCTCGTTCACAAAATAGACGAAAATTGTTCTGAGAGTGGCATTGAGGTGCTCTGATTTGCAAAATACATCGTAGAAGGTTTATGTTATGGTACATATGAAGATTAGGTTCTTATGAATAAACTACATAAGATAATACAAAGTAAGATAATACAAAGATCGTGGGGGGATAAGATTGAACTCATCGAAATGGATATGGCGTATTGTGAGTACGGTCTCCATTGTGGCAACCATATTACTGATTTTTGGATTTATTTATGCCATCCGTGATGTGAATATGCCACAAGCAAGTACAGAAGCTGTCGAACCATCGTCACAACCTCAAGCGGTTGTGAAGGGTAATTTAGAGGATAAGCAAGAAATTATGATAACTGCGATGGGTGATTCTTTAGCAAAAGGAACAGGAGATAATACAGGAAGTGGGTTTGTTAGGAGAAGCATAGAAGGTTTAACTACAATAACAGGTAAAAAAGTGACATTGTTAAATAATTTGGGAATTAACGGTCTGACGACTGCTCGCCTGTTGCCTAAGTTAGAAGAAAAGGGCACTCAGTATGCCTTGAAACGATCTGATATTATTCTGCTATCCATTGGGGCAAATGATTTATTTAAGGGATCGCAGCTGTTACCTGACAGTAGTGGTGAATCAAGCGATTCAGTGGGAACAACTACCAATGAAGGACAAGCAGAAATTACGCCTGAGCAACTTTTGGCAGCATTGCCCCAAGCTTCGAGTCAATTGAAGAGCATTCTAGAAAGGCTAAGGGAGATTAATCCAGATGCCTATATCATCTATATTGGGTTATATAACCCATTCGGAGATATGAAGGATCTACAAATTGCAGGTAATGATGCCGTGGCAACTTGGAACAATTCAGCACAAACATTGATAAATAAATATGAGAAGATGACGCTGGTACCGACCTTCGATTTGTTTACACATAACTTACAATTATATTTGGCTAGTGACCATTTCCATCCGAATGGTGAAGGGTACCAACAGATTGCAGATCGAATTGTCCAAGGTATTCGTTAGAAGATAAGAGAAGGGAGCGGACTAATCGATGATCACTAGAGCGGATGAAATCATTCTTTCTGTGGAGAATGTGAAGAAGAAAATAGGAAGAAAATGGATTATTAAGGATATTACTTTCGATGTAAGACAGGGAGAAATATTTGGATTCTTAGGGCCTAATGGAGCGGGAAAGACCACAACGATTCGAATGTTGGTAGATTTAATTAAACCGACTAGTGGACTGATTAAAGTATGTGGTCATGATGTGAATCGGGATCAAGAAAAGGCGTTGCAGTATGTAGGCTCTATAGTTGAGAATCCAGAGGTATATACCTATTTAACAGGATGGGAGAATTTAGAACATTTTGCTCGGATGCAGCAGGGTGTGGATGCTGACCGGATTCAAGAGGTTGTGGATATTGTAAGACTAGACCAACGTATTCATGATAAAGTCCGCACGTATTCACTCGGTATGCGACAACGCCTGGGTATTGCGCAAGCGCTTCTTGGACGACCTAAGCTACTAATACTAGACGAGCCAACGAATGGACTTGATCCTAAAGGAATCAAAGAACTTCGTGTATTCATTCGGCAACTAGCTGAGGAAGGGTTAGCTGTTCTCGTATCGAGTCACTTACTCAGTGAAATTCAGTTGTTATGTGATCGCGTAGCAATAATCAGTCAAGGACGTGTACTAGCCGTAGGTGATGTGGAGGAATTGGTATCCCAAAATGCAGAGTATGTGATCTGGGACTTAGAGCCGGCAAACCTTGGGATAGACATTCTGTCTCGATATGACGGTGTTGAAGTCGTTGAAGAGGTTGATCTCTTATTAGACGATGCCATTATTGCGGGCATGGCCCCAGGGGCGATTGTCACTCAGAACGGTGAAGAGGTTATTCCTGGAATTATCACGAAATTAGTATCTGCTGGTGTTCAGGTGACAGGTGTGAATAAGATTAATCCAACACTAGAGCAACTATTCTTAAAAATGACAGAAGGTGAAAACATTGAGTAGGGTGCTACCTTTAATTCAGAACGAGTGCATCAAAATCATTAAGAAAAAGCGTTTCTATGTGATTTTACTTATCTTGCTTATCCTGGTCCCCATGTTTACTTATGCACAAATGCGTTCGTCTGAGCATAGCCGTAAAAACTATAACGGAGACTGGAGATTAGAAATACAGCAGCAAATTACAGATAATGAGAACTCTCTAGGCAGTAGTCGTGTTCCGGAAGAGTGGAAGAAATACAGACTTATTTTTGTGCAACAACTACAATATTATTTAGATAATGATGTGAATCCTAAAGAACCTAATGGGGTAACATTTACCAGAGAATTCATGAATAATTCGATTTCTTTATTTATTCCTTTACTCATCATGGCGGTTGCATCGGATATTGTATCAGGTGAGCGAACCACGGGCACGATTAAGATGCTGTTGACAAGACCGGTGAAAAGATGGAAAGTACTCTTGAGTAAACTAATCACGCTATTAATGTTCGTATCCTTAATTGTGCTGTCAACTTTTATAATTACTTATCTAGTATCGGGATTATTTTTTGGATATAAGGGATTCAATGTTCCGGTGTTTACAGGCTTTCAGATTCAAGGCACTGACGTAGATATGTCCGCTGTACATGCCGTGCCCCAGTGGCTCTATATCGTGATGCAATGTGGGTTGATCTGGTTCGTTAGTGTGACTGTGGCCATGCTTGCTTTCATGGTATCGGTATTGGTTAAGAGTACTGCTGCCAGTATTGTTGTAATGATGGCAGCGCTCATAGCAGGCAGTATTCTCACGAATATGGCCGCTTCATGGACCAGCGCTAAGTACTTTTTTATGGTAAACTTACAACTTACGGATTATTTATCTGGAACTCCGGCTCCAATTGAAGGAATGAATCTTAATTTTTCCTTGATGGTACTAGGTATTTGGGCGGTCGCTTCCATCATTATTTCATTCACCGTCTTTACGAAAAGGGATATCTTGAATTAAAATGGACAAGGATAACAAAACATCTGTTTGTATTTGGATGTTCTTTATTCTACATAAAGTGTTACAAAGGGGGAGCATGAATGGTCGAGGAAATCGATTTGTCTGCACAGTCATCTAAGGGCGGTGTTACTGACCAAACTGGTTATGACGTAGACGACATTCAAGTGCTCGAAGGTCTGGTTGCAGTACGCAAACGGCCAGGAATGTATATTGGCAGTACGAGTGCATCGGGACTTCATCATCTGTTATGGGAAATCGTGGATAATGCCGTGGACGAACATCTTGCCAAATACTGCACGAGAATTGATATAACGTTACACAAGGATGGATCAGTGACTGTTCAAGATAATGGTCGCGGAATTCCAACAGGAATGCATAAAACAGGTATACCAACACCACAGGTTGTATTTACAATCCTGCATGCAGGAGGTAAATTTGGTGGTTCGGGTTATAAGAAATCAGGGGGTCTTCATGGTGTCGGTGCCTCCGTTACGAATGCATTGTCTGAATGGCTGGAGGTTGAAATTTATCGTGAAGGTAAAATTCACCGCCAACGTTTCGAATATTGGGTGGATAAAAAAGGGATAGAGCATGTTGGAGAACCTGTGGGTGGACTTGAACAACTAGGGAATACCAACAAGACTGGATCAAAGATTACATTTAAGCCTGACATTCGCGTGTTTCAAACCGGAATTGTGTTCAATTATGAGACACTTTCAGAACGTTTGCAGGAACTCGCATTTTTGAACTCAGGTCTGCGAATTACACTTAAAGATAATCGTTCTGATAAGCAAGACGAATTCCTCTACGAGGGTGGCGCAAGTCAATTCGTAGAGTTTCTCAATGAAGGTAAAGATGTACTGCATGATGTTATTCATTTCAATGCGGAAAAAGATGATGTAGAGGTTGAAGTAGCCCTTCAGTATAATGCAGGGTACACAGAGACGCTGGCGTCCTTTGTTAACTCTATTCCAACACGGGGTGGAGGTACGCATGAGACAGGCTTTAAAACAGCTTACACTCGTGTTATGAATGATTATGCACGCAAAACAAACCTACTCAAAGAGAAGGACAAGAATCTCGAAGGTAGTGACTTACGTGAAGGTATGATGACCGTCATCAGTGTTAAAATGTCTGATGTCGAATTTGTGGGTCAGACGAAAGATCAGCTAGGCAGTGCATCTGCACGTAGTACGGTGGATGCAATCGTCTCGGAGAATATGCAAATTTTCTTAGAAGAGAATCCTCAGGTGGCACAGACGCTCATTAAGAAATCGGTCCAAGCATCGAAAGCGCGAGAAGCTGCACGTAAAGCTCGTGATGATATGCGAACCGGGAAGAAGCGGAGTGAAAGTTCTAACCTGAATGGTAAACTTACGCCAGCACAGTCTAAAGACGTCACGCGCACTGAGCTTTTCATCGTGGAAGGAGATTCTGCTGGTGGGTCGGCTAAACAGGGTCGTGATTCGAAGATTCAAGCTATTTTGCCTCTAAAAGGTAAACCGCTAAATCCCGAAAAAGCTAAACTTGCAGAAGTCCTGAAGAATGAAGAATATCGCGCTATCGTCTCTGCTATTGGAGCAGGGATTGGAACGGATTTCGAAGTGGAAGATAGCAATTATTCTAAAGTTATTATTATGACGGATGCGGATACAGATGGGGCACATATTCAAGTGCTGTTACTGACATTCTTTTATCGCTATATGAAGCCGCTTATCGATGCTGGTCGGGTGTTCATTGCTCAGCCTCCACTGTACAAGATAACACGTAAATCAGGTAAACTTGAGACGATGCGTTATGCTTGGAGTGATGAAGAGCTACAAAATTATTTGAAAGAATTCGGAGATAAATTTGAATTACAACGTTATAAAGGACTCGGTGAGATGAATCCTGAGCAATTATGGGAGACAACAATGAATCCTGAATCGAGGACGTTACTTAAAGTGCAGATCGTAGATGCAGCTAAGGCTGAGCGACGTGTCTCGACATTAATGGGTGACAAAGTTGATCCCCGCAAACGATGGATTATAGATAACGTGGACTTTACTGATGTTGTGGAATAGAAGGTGAATTTGTGAGCTTATCAGAAGAGTATCTACCGGCATATTTAGAAGAGGTCGTGGGCGATCGCTTTGGCCGGTACTCTAAATATATTATTCAAGATCGCGCAATTCCAGACGTTAGAGATGGTCTGAAGCCTGTACAACGGCGTATTCTGTACTCGATGTATGACTCTGGCAACTTACCAGATAAGCCTTACCGCAAATCGGCAAAGGCAGTCGGTGATGTCATGGGTAATTATCACCCTCATGGAGACTCATCTATTTATGACGGTATGGTCCGGATGGCACAACCTTGGAAGATGGGGCATTGCCTTATTGATGGTCACGGTAACTGGGGATCTATCGATGATGATCCAGCTGCAGCGATGCGTTATACGGAGGCTCGTTTGTCTCCGATCGCTTTAGAATTGTTACGTGATATCGAGAAAGGAACCGTTCAATTCAAGGATAATTTCGATAGTACAACACAAGAGCCTGTCGTTCTTCCTTCTCGTTATCCGAATCTACTCGTAAACGGTGCAAGTGGAATTTCTGCTGGATTTGCTACAGAAATCCCTCCGCATAACTTGCGTGAAGTCATTGATGCCTGTATAGCGGTTATGCAAAAACCAGAGATTGAACTGGAAGAGCTCATGACTTTTATTAAAGGACCTGATTTCCCGATCGGTGGACTCATTATGGGTGGAGAAGGCATAATGGATGCCTATCGTACAGGTAAAGGTCGGATCTATTTAAGATCGAAGACAGATATCGAATTTATGCGTGGTGGTAAACAGCAAATTGTGATTACAGAAATTCCTTTTCAGATTGTTAAATCACGACTTGTAACAGCTATGGAGAATATCCGTCTAGAGAAAAAGGTAGAGGGTATTGCCGAAGTTCGTGATGAGAGTGGACGAGAAGGTTTACGTATTGTAGTGGAACTTAAGAAGGATGCCGATGCGCAAGGGATTTTGGCATATTTGCTCAAAAAAACAGACTTACAAATTACGTATAACTTTAATATGGTTGCTATTGTAAACAAAGCTCCTCAACAGCTAGGGCTTAAACCCATATTAGAGGCCTATATTGCCCATCAACGTGAAGTAGTGACGCGTAGAACTCAGTATGATTTAAACAAGGCGGAAGATCGCTTACATGTCTTAGAAGGGCTTGTAAAGGCTCTTAACATTCTGGATGAAGTCATAGCAGCAATTAAGGCTTCAAAGAACCGTCAGGATGCTCAGAACAATTTACAGTGGATGTTTGGCTTTACAGAGCGTCAAGCAGATTCCATTCTTACTTTGCAGCTTTATCGGATTACCAACTTGGAAATTACAACATTGCAAAAAGAAATGGATGAGATTCATAAGAAGGTTACGAATCTACGTGCAATTATTGAGAGTGACAAGAAGCTTGTTGCCCTCATTCGCAAAGAATTGATGGAGATCAGAGAGAAATACGGCATTGATCGTAGATCCGCTATTCAGGGTGAAGTTGAAGAGATCAAAGTTAACCTTGAAGTCATGGTGAATAGCGAAGATGTTCTCGTGACTTTATCCAAAGATGGCTATATTAAGCGTACCAGTATGCAGTCATTTACACGATCTGGTGGCGAGAGGGAGACTTCGGGTGTTAAGGATGGCGATTACATCAAGAGGGTACTTGAGATCAATACCCTTGAGAAACTACTCGTCTTCACACAAAAAGGACAGTACTTCTTATTGCCTGTTCACCAAATTCCGGAGTTTAAGTGGAAGGATGCAGGGACGGCCATCGTTAACGTCATTCACTTATCCAAGGAAGATGTCATCATTGGTGTAATTCCGATATCTAACATCGAGGAATCTGATAAGAGCCTCGTATTCGTGACGAGAAAAGGTCAAGTGAAACGTACCGAATTGAAGGAATATACGACGACTAGGTCTGGTGCTGTTGCGGCATGTAAAGTGAATGAAGGGGATGAAATACTCTCTGTGAACATTAGCGATGGTAGTAAAGACATCCTACTGATCAGTAAAGAAGGAATGAGTATTCGTTTCCCTGAACAAGAAGTAAAACCAATGGGCCGGGTGTCCGCAGGTGTTCGAGGCATTCAGTTACGTGAGGGTGATGAAATTGTTTCCGCACTATGGGTCAAAGACGATGAAGGTGAGATTCTAACGTTAAGTGATCTTGGCTATGGCAAACGTTCACTTCTAGTCGATTATATTCCCCAGAGTCGTGGTGGCAAGGGTGTAGTAACATTCGAATTCAAAGAAGGTAAGCGAGTTCGTCCTAATGGTAGCCACTTAGTAGGAGCATTCTATTGTAAGGATGCCATACAGATTATTGCGGTTAGTTTAGTAGGAAGTACGTACACCTTCTCTTCTGAACAATCACCTATCTCAGATCGTAAATCTGTAGGTAAACAATTAGTTCATCTTGAAAAAAATGATAGCATTTCAGATTTATTTATGTTGTAACCTTAATTATATTTTCGTTGATATAGCAGGGCATCCGGCTGGTTCTCAGCAAGGGTGCCTTATTTGTGAAACAGGATTATATTGACTAGGACATAAGTATTTTTGAGATGTAGGAAGGAAATGGAACAAAAATCGCGAAAATTAATGTTATGAACTAATACTGTTATCAATCAAATAGAGTGGGAGAAAGGCAGGAATACAGTTGCAAACTTCTGATTTCGCGAAATTATGGTCCAAACTGAGCAAAGATTACAAATTGCACATGGAGAGCGAGCTAGCACCTGTACTAACGGAATCTCAACTTATTGTTCTTGAAGTCATTGTGGAGCGTGGCACGATGAAGCCTTCAGATCTAATCCCTTATTTAACGACTAGCCCGGCGGCTGTAACCATGCTTATAGACCGGATGGAGAAGAATGGACTGCTACAGCGAGAGAGAGACAGTCATGATCGACGGATCGTCTGGGTGAACATTTCGGATAAAGGAAAACAGGAAGCAGAGCGCGGAATGCAAATTCGCAATGCTTTTCTTTCAACGGTGTTAAACCGTATTTCATCGCATAATCAACAGTTACTGATCTATCTTCTAGGCAAAATAACAGCCACCCCATGAATAAGGATTACGACAGAGGATGATTCCTATGATCCTTGGGGAAATATGAACTCAGTGCAGAAAAGGGAGTATTACTATGAGCAAGATGGAACTACTACGTCATCCCAAACAACGAAAGCTATTATTCGGAGTGGGTTTAAGCTGGCTTTTCGACGCAATGGATGTGGGTATCATTTCATTTATCGTTGCGGTTCTTAGAGAGGAATGGACCCTATCGGCGGGTCAGGTTGGTTTTCTTACAAGTATAAGCTCCCTAGGTATGGTTCTTGGCGCTGCTATGGCGGGAGTCATGGCAGATCGTTATGGACGTAAGGCTATTTTATTGTGGACCTTATTAATATTTTCTATAGCAAGTGGGTTATCTGCCCTTGCTACAGGTTTCGGTGTTCTATGTTTATTACGATTTATATCGGGTATTGGACTCGGAGGAGAGTTACCCGTAGCATCAACACTCGTATCTGAATCGATGCCTGCCAAAGACCGCGGACGAGCTGTAGTGCTTCTAGAGAGTTTCTGGGCGGTAGGTTGGATCTGTGCTGCACTCATTGCATACTTTATTATTCCTAAATATGGTTGGCAGTCTGCGTTCGTCATTGGAGCTATTCCAGCATTTTACGCGCTTTATCTACGACGTGCGATTGAAGATCCACCACGATTTATGAAACAAAAGGGTATACGGAAAGCTTCTGTTCGTGAGAAAGTTGCACAGGTATGGTCGATTGAGTATCGGCGGTCAACGATTATGTTGTGGATCTTATGGTTCACCGTTGTATTTTCTTATTATGGCATGTTCTTATGGTTGCCTACGGTTATGACTATGAAAGGGTTTAGTTTAGTGAAGAGTTTTGAATATGTCCTAATTATGACCTTAGCCCAATTACCTGGGTATTTCACAGCCGCATATTTCATTGAGAAATATGGACGCAAATTCGTGCTAGTGACATATTTAGTGATGACGGCTCTTAGTGCAGCATGGTTCGGATATTCAACGTCTGTAGGGATGTTGATAACGTCCGGTATTTTCTTATCCTTCTTTAACCTGGGAGCTTGGGGTGGATTGTACGCCTATAGTCCAGAGCTATATCCTACTAAAGTTCGAACAACAGGAGTTGGTTTTGCCACGGCTATGGGGCGTGTAGGAGGAGTTATTGCACCATTGCTAGTAGGTTTGTTAGTTTCTAGAGGCATTGGCATCAATGTTATCTTTATGATGTTCTTCGTAGTCATTCTCATAGGAGCTTCTGCGGTACTCTTCTTGGGTAAAGAGACAAAGGGAATGGAACTAGTAGATGAATAAATGAAAAAATGAATAAAAGCATAAATGAAAACCTGTTCATAAATGAACAGGTTGGTTGTGTATCGTATGTTTGTTCAAGGAGAAGGGAGTTATAATAGCAATATAATTTAGAGGGATTCCTCTTCTTCTGTTTCTTCTTCGTCATCCTCTTCATCTTCAGCCTCATCAGCATCCGCCTCTTCAGCTTCTTCCTCTTCTTCCTCAGCTGCTGCTATTTCATCCCTAGCGTCTGCAATTGGATCATTTAATTCAGACGCTTCTACTTCATCTACTACTTCATCTTCAATCACGATTTCGTTTTCTAAATCTCCCATATTAATCCCTCCGTTTATACACTTAGTTCGCCTAAGTGCAGATCAAATATACCATCTCACTATTGAAAACGTTGTCATAACATGCAGGTAGAAAGTAATAATTTTCTGCTATTTTCTGATGAATTATTACTCATTTCTTTGAAATTTTAGCTGATGGGAGTCAGCTTTTGTTATCTTATAGAATGAACCTTTTTCTGTGCTTATTTGTTTATGATATATATCTAACTTGAAAGGGAGGGAGACATTTGACAGATCATGAATTGTTTCAAAAATACAACAAAGATGTATACAAGACCTGTTATTACATGCTACATAATGCCTCGGATGCAGAAGATGTGTGCCACGATGTATTTATTACTGTATTTAGGCAGGATTGGCGGCGAATCGAATATATCAACACTTGGTTAATAAGAGTCACTGTTAATCAGTGCCTGAATCATTTGAAGAGAAGTCGTAGTTTGAGAATGAAGGAGCAAATGAATCAACGGTTCTCACGTGAATCTTTATGGAAAACTGTTGATTCGGTCATAGAGGAACGTGAAACAGCCGAGGAATGGAGCGGGTTTATGAGCCAACTTCCGTATAAGATTCGGGTAGCGGTATCTCTAAGATATGTGAATGATTTCAGTTTGACTGAGATATCAGAAATATTGCAGATCCCTTTAGGTACAGTTAAATCAAGGCTGCATAAAGGCATGAGAATGATGAGAAAAGTATTAATAGAGAATGGTTATGAAGACTTTAAGGAGGAGAAGGTAGATGGAAAACGTAGAGAAGATACTCTTGCATCACTTAAACGATGATAAAGATCTAAAGTATCCTGACTTCGATGGCATGTGGGGTAGTATACAGAATGACAGATACCATTCTGATGTTGATGCAGTAACTACAACACAACTACGGAGTAGGTATACATTTCGCAAAGCTGTCATTACTACGTCTGTAGTTGTTCTCATTCTAGCAACTCCTGTATATGCCGCGCTACATGTTGAGTGGAACGAAATTCTGTCAAGTAGAAGTGGCATTCAGTCAGCATTGAAGCAAGGTCTAGGTCAAGTTATTGAGAAGTCAGTAACACATGATGGGGTTATATTGACGCTGCACACGGCCATTGTGGATGATAACCGGACGGTTATTTTGTATAGTTTAGATTTGGGGGATCATCCCAATAAGTTATGGAAATTCTCTAATATGACTTTACAAGATGAGCAGGGAGTAGTAATTGAAGGACAATATAGTAGCCAACAATGGGATGAACAGAATAAGCGGTTTACAGGTTATTTCGAAACAGAATGGACGCCTGATCGGGAAGAAGCTAGAGTGCAGTTTATAGCGAGTGATTTACAATTTCTTTCAAGTGTAGAGCGAGATATTCTGTATAATCCACTTGATGATAGCATACAATCGTTTGATATCAAGCAGGATGGAATAGAAAAGGTTAGCGTTGAATCATTCGTGCAAGACAAGAATACATCAGTGATTTCTTCAGCTGTTACGTACAATCAACCTGAAGTGAAGGCTTGGGCATATCCATGGATCGAAGTAAAGAATGGCGATCAAACAATATATGATCTAGGGGATGGAGTGTACGGTACTCCTGGGGAACAAGATGAGTATGTGAGCCAGCAATTTTATCGTCAGAGTGATTTGAAGAAGGAAGCTTTAACATATCAATTGAATTACACCCGCGAGGAACAACGATTAATCAAACAATGGGATTTCGATCTAGTGCTGGATAAAACTCAAATGTTAACAGGTACTTTCAAACGAAATATCAATATACCACTGAATTATGGCTCAGACGGTGCGGCGCTAAAGGAAATGGTGGTTACTCCGACACAAGTCAGAATCAAGATGAGTCATAATGGTAAATACTTACGTCTTCCCTATTCGCAATATTTTCTGGATGTAAATGGTACACGGCTTGACGGAGACGCCTGGCACGATAACGATCATGTGGATAATGAAACGTCGTTCCGTTTCGAATTGCCTTCTCAGGTGAGGATTACGGAGGATACTACTGTAACATGGGTACAGAAACATAAAGTTCTTTCACATGATGGTGGAACAGATCCAATTCTACTGAAAAATATTGGAGATTACAGGAAATCCACAGTGACTAAAGTGGACGGATACGCGGTGAATTGGACGTATTACACAAAGGACGGTAATCTTTACGTGGAAAGTGAAAGTCCAGATCGGAAATTTGGAGGCATCAATCAGACCTATAGAATAGTAGATGGAAAGAGGAATTATGGTAAGCCAGTGACTGTTAATTTCGCTGGTGATGGTAAGAACAAATCCATTGATGTATATAAGGACTTTAAGGGAAGCGATGCTGAGGTGTACATCTGGATGTATAATATTGAAGATCCAGATAAGGTAGAGAGGATAGAAATTTTACCTGAATTGAAATAAATTCAACTTATCATTTACTCATAGTATGGACATTCATTCTTAACTAGTTATGCTGAGTAGAGCTTAACAAGAGGGAGAATGAATAGTCCATTTTTCAAAATATAAGAAAGGTTAAGTTTCACTTGAATCAATTTCATAATCGCAGATGCATCTAAATCGATTTGAGTAATTATGAAATTGATTCTTGACACTCTATTCCTTATATTTCCGCTGAAAAGTGCCGTCTTTGAAAAAAGAAGGCTTGCCGTTTTTACTTGTTAGGTGTAACTTTTCAGTCATAGAAACGTTATATAAGAAAGGGTTGGGAAAAGGGGGATTTTTTCTTATGTTTAAGAATAATAGAAACCGTACCGCTCGTGAACCCATGTATGTTAATCCAGAAGCTCCTAAGCCACCATTGGTTTATAGTAGACGTTCGTTGATCATTTCAGTCGTTCTTTTTCTACTTATCATGACACTTAGCTTTCGATTTCCAGATTCTTCATCGATCATTGAACGTATCTTTACAGCAATAGGTCTGCCGGTAACTTCCCAAAGTTACGGTAATGGATTTCAGTATGCGAACATATTCATTCTTGCACTATTCATCATTTTATTGTTTACTGCTAATCATGCACTTGAGCGTGGGCGGACCATAATCGTTGTCATTTTGTTAACCCTCTTAGCGACGGTACCTAACTGGCTTACAACGAGCTATGAACGTTACTTGGCTTCTGGTATCTATGCGGTAGATGTGGATCTGAATGAGTCTAGATGTTTTTACACACTGGAACAAGGGGAGTTTAAGGCTCACTGTCAATTAAGGCTTATTAACAAAAATAACTCAACCGTTAAAGTTCAACCTTTGCTCGAGATTCCTAGGGTTCATATAGCATCCGGTGAAGCTTTACCCGACATTAAATTGCAGCCAATCCTATTGGAACCAAAAGAAACAAGGTTATTTAGAACGGAAACGGGTCATGTATTCATTGAGAATTACATCGATCAAGGAATTAACGAAGGTTGGCTTGACGTTAAGCTGAGCAATGGTCATTATGATCGGAGATGGGAACTGAAAAGGTATTCGAATAGTAACTAATACTACTCTTCTTCAGGCATGACGATAGTTTAAGAAGTAGGAGTTATATAGGATTTCTAACATGATCGAACAGAAGGGTGATACCGTGCAAACGTTAAACGACGTCATTTTTGACATGGATCTGTATGATGAGTTTGGTTGGGAGTTGGAGAATGTGAAGACAATGAAATTGAATGGTTTAGAGATTTCACGTAAATTCCTTAATTTTGTTCTGCAAAAGGGTGATCATGTGGCGATCGAAACTGTCAATGGAAAAGTCTACACAGAGGAAGTACGTTAAGTAAATAATGATAAATTCGCTTGCCAGAACACTGAATTGCAGCCAATGTTCCTAGTGACAATAGATACTATCTAGTGAATGTTCGATGAGCAAAAAAGCACCCCCTAGAATAGTTATTGGCTCCCACCAGGGGAAGCTAATTATATTCTAAGGGGTGCTTTTTCATGACGCGAAGACTTAAGCCTCCCAGCGACCTAAAATACCACAAGGTAGTGTCAGTCCTGAAGAAGTAATAGGTAAACCAATCTCACCGGATGATATGTTTCCACCATATTTCTGAGATAGGGTCATCGTTAGCATATTGCTCAGTACCGTTGGTGAAATACCTGTTGTATACGAATTAATGAGCATAAAGAGCGGCTTGTCTGACATAAGCTCCATACAGCTCTCCAAGAAAGGATACAAGCTGGATTCTAGCTTCCACATTTCTCCGCTAGGTCCACGACCATAGGAAGGAGGGTCCATAATAATGGCATCGTATTTATTGCCACGACGTTGTTCGCGTTGCACAAATTTAAATACATCATCTGTGATGAAGCGCACAGGACGGTCAGCAAGACCGGAAAGCTGTAAATTCTCTTTGGCCCACTGCACCGTAGCTTTGGATGCATCGACATGCACCACTTCTGCACCTGCATATGCTGCTGCAACGGTAGCTCCGCCAGTGTAAGCGAACAGGTTCAGCACTTTGATAGGACGGTCAGCACCCACGATTTTATCCATCATCCAGCGCCAATTCATAGCTTGTTCTGGAAATAGTCCAGTATGTTTGAAATTTGTTGGTTTTATATGGAATTTCAACTTATCATAAGAGATACTCCAACGTTCAGGAATAGGCTTCTTCATATCCCATTGACCGCCACCCACAGCGTTACGCTTATAATGGCCATGAGCTTTGCGCCATGCGTCAGTTTCATTTTTTAAAGGCCAAATAATGAGTTGATCAGGTCTCCGCAAGATGACATCGCCCCAACGTTCAAGCTTGTCTCCATCACCAGTGTCCAATAATTCATAATCTTTCCAATCGTGTGCTACATACATCTTTAATCCATCCTTCATTTCAGTCTAAAAGTCATTTAGCTTATATTGTACAACATTTGCCCAACACAATACATCTTATGGGTTAAAAGCTTTTAATTATTTACTTGAATTCTTCACGAGTTACGGGTAAAATGGGGATGTAATGAGTTGTACGTACAAGATGAATATTGATTAAGTGTTGAAGGTATTTTCAATCATTTGTTTACCTTTAATTAGGTAATATTAACACTTGTCGTTGTACGTACATTATATAATGTTAACTTGTCATAAAGAAGTACAGCTTGCATGAAATTTCTATTGAAGCTATTAGAGGAGGATTTATTCATGTTAAAAGTGAAACCGTTTCAATTCTGGTTTGTAACCGGGAGTCAACATTTATATGGTCCAGAAACACTTGAACAAGTGGAAGAGCATTCCCGTAAAATAGTTGAAGGTCTTAACCGTCATGACAATGTGACATTTGAAATTGTCAATAAACCTGTGCTTACGAACCCAGATTCTATCCGCAGATTGTGTATCGATGCGAATAGTGATGAGAAATGTGCAGGGATTATTACATGGATGCACACATTTTCTCCATCAAAGATGTGGATTGCAGGTCTTTTGCAATTGAAGAAGCCACTTCTGCACTTACACACACAATTTAACCGTGATATTCCTTGGGATGCGATCGATATGGACTTCATGAACTTGAATCAATCTGCACATGGAGATCGTGAATTTGGCTTTATCGGCGCTCGTATGGGAATTCCTCGTAAAGTAGTCGTTGGTTATTGGGATGATTCAGCAGTTGTTGAACGTATAGGTAGCTGGATGGCAACCGCTTCAGCATATAATGAAAGTCAACACTTGAAACTGGCTCGTTTCGGAGACAACATGCGTAATGTAGCCGTTACAGACGGTGATAAAGTTGAAGCACAGATTAAGTTAGGTTGGGATGTTAGAGCTTACGGCATCGGAGATCTAGTAGATGTGATTAGTGGTGTTTCCGAAGGTGCTGTTAATGCACTTTTTGAAGAATATACACAGAAATATGTACTATCAGAGCAAGCGAAAGCTGCGGGTCCAGTAAAAGAAGCTATTCTTGAGCAAGCTCGTATTGAGCTTGGGATGAAGGCATTCCTTGAACAAGGGGAATTCTCAGCATTTACTACGAATTTCGAAGATCTGCACGGGATGAAACAATTACCAGGACTCGCTGTTCAACGTTTAATGGAACAAGGGTACGGATTTGGTGGAGAAGGGGATTGGAAGACATCTGCCTTACTTCGTCTCATGAAGATCATTGCTCGTAATGAAGGAACTTCCTTTATGGAAGATTACACATACCACTTTGAACCAGGCAACGAAATGATTCTAGGATCTCATATGTTGGAAGTATGTCCAACGATTGCAGCGGATAAGCCACGTATTGAGGTTCATCCATTATCCATCGGAGACCGTCAAGATCCAGCTCGTATGATTTTTGATAGTCGTAGTGGTCCGGCTCTAGTTGCTTCTCTTGTAGATATGGGGAATCGCTTCCGTCTTATCATTAACGTGGTAGATGCAGTTAATGCACAACAAGATATGCCGAAACTTCCTGTTGCTCGCGTGATGTGGAAACCTGAACCATCACTTCCTGTATCTGCAGAATCATGGATTCTTGCAGGGGGAGCACATCATACCGTATTCTCTTATAAAGTAACAACGGAACAGCTTGTAGATTGGGCTGAGATGGTTGGGATTGAATGTGTCATCATTGATAAGAATACGACTCCACAGCTATTTAAGAACGAGTTGCGTTGGAACGATATGTACTGGAAGTTGAATTCTTAAAATAAGTTATTAGTCTTTACCGGCAACGTGTAAATAGAACCCTTACCACCACAACGAGAGTGGAAGTGAGGGTTCTATTCTTGTTGTACCTAAATGGCAAATAAGATACTGACATAATCATGTAGAGTGGAGAATATAGTTGTAATGGGGAACGTCCGTGATGCATGGAGAGGGAAACCGTCCGATAGAGCCATCCTTATGTCAATGGAGGCGGACGGATATGACAGTAGAACAGCTCATTTCACTGCTTGTACTAATTATTATGATTATTGAGTTAGCCGTAAGAAAAGGAAAATCCTAAGATTTAAGCTTTAGAATAATGTAGATAGCAGACTTATCTAATGCACCAATTTCATTTCAATACACTATGTTCTAGAATAGGTATTGAAGTGTTTTTGGTGTTTTTAGTTGCTAAATTTGATTAGTTAGATCAATATGAAAAGTAGTAGAACATATGCATATAAGATAGATTAATAAAATAGTTCTTTAGTTACATAAAATTCTAAATAAATTAAGTCTTTATGCCGATATTATATTCATATAAACAGTTCCTAGGTATGATACTTACAATTGTGTTTCAAAGTGCTGATCTATATAGGGTAACTTTTATTTTTGAATATTGAGAGGGGAAATCACTAGATGAAAATGAAGAATCTATTTAAGTTAAAGATTACACAAAAGCTATTCTCTGTATTTCTATTGCTTGTTTTGATGTCTAGTGTTGTAGGAGGTTATTTTTCATATCAGAAATCTGTAAGCGCTCTGGAAAGGCAATTATTAGATTCTTCAAACAGTCAAGTTGATAACATTAACACGCTTATTGATAGAGTTGTATTACCTGTGATGAAAGACACGGAAGTGTTGGCTAATTCTTTATCAACGAAGACTGCCCTAGACATGAACCCCATTGTGGAGATGAATATTTCTTCTAATCCTGAAGTACAATCCAGATTAAAAGAATTTAAATCAGCACATATGGATGATACAGAGACTATCGGGTTCGCTACTAGTAGTGGTCTTTATGCAATTGAACCTCAGTCGAAAATGGCGAATGGTTTTAACGTACGGACTAAGCTCTGGTTTTCTAAAGCGATGGGTAATAAAGGGAAAGTCATTATATCTGATCCTTATGTTTCAGAGTCGTCAGGAAACGTAGTGATTACTCTAGCCAAAGCTATAAAAAGTAATAACAGTGTAGCGGCTATCGATTTTTCACTCAAGGAATATTTAACGGATACGATTATTGCACAAAAAATAGGATCTCACGGTTACGCTTTTGTATTGGATGAAACACAAAGGATCCTTTCTCATCCAACGCTCGATGCTGGAACGGACTTAGGGAAGGATTCAGGATATAGTTCTATACATACAACTAAATCTGGCATATTAAAGACAACGGTAAATGGAAAAGAAGCTAAACTGATCTATACGACTAATGAATTAACAGGTTGGAAAATTGCGGGTGTACTGTACGATAGTGAATTGGATGAACTAAAGGGTCCGATCATTATGAACACTATGATGACGATTGGAGGTTCTTTATTACTCCTAGTTATCATTCTTTATTTCGTAAATAGATTCTTTATTAAACCTATTAAACAGATAACACATGTAGCTATGAAGATGGCAACGGGAGATCTCTCCGAGGAGATAATCCCTTTAAATTCAAAAGACGAAATAGGTGACTTATCTAGAGCTTTCCAAGTCATGACAGTTCAGTTCAGGCAGCTCATTAGTAATTTAACGAATAGCACTTTGGGACTCTATCAAGCCGCTGACGTGCTAAATGAAGAGATTACTTCTACAGCGGGTGCTGCTACTCGTATCTACGATGTGAATAAGCAAGTAACGGATGGTTCGATTCTTCAAGCGGAAGGCACTAGAGAGATTTCACGTGCTGTACAAGAGAGTGCCATCGGCATAAATAACATCGCTAGCAATGCGTCTGAGATTAGTGATATATCTGACTTAACATTTAGAACTGCCGATGAAGGAAGTTCTAGTGTTGTGCAAACGTTGTACCAAATGAATACCATTGATCTAGCACTTACTAATTCCTCTGATGCCGTTCAGTCTTTAATGGAAAAGGTGAAAGAAATTGGAGAGATAGCGATTATTATTAATAGTATTGCTACCGAGACTAACTTACTCTCCTTAAATGCGAGTATTGAGGCGGCTAGGGCAGGTGAAACAGGTAAAGGATTCGCGGTCGTTGCTAATGAGGTTAAGAAGCTATCAGCACAGTCTGCTGGGGCAGCCAAAAAAATCAGTGGATTGACTGCTGACATTAACGATAAAACCAATAAATCAATAGATGCCCTTATAGAAGTGAAAAAAGAAGTGAGTAATGGGATCACAATGAGTACAACTGTTAACACATTATTCGCAGGCATTATGGATAATATGTCGCAACTTAATCGTGAGATCCAGAACTTAAGTGCAACATCAGAAGAGATAGCCGCAAGTTCACAGGAGATTAGTTCCTCGGCTGAGGAATTGTCAGGTATTTCGAATTCCAACTCTGTGAGTTCACAGAATTCTCTTCAAGAGACACAGACGCAAAAAACTTCGATCACGCGAATCAACGAACAAGTGAGTATCGTATTGGAGACAGCTGAACAGGTTAAGCAAGATGTTCAGAAATTCAAAATCTAGTTCAGTTATTATTTACACAAGAATCCTTATTTCAATAAGGGTTCTTGTGTGATATGAACAGGGATATTCTCATAAAAACAGTAGAAAAACAAAATACACTTGATAAAGATTATCATTCTTGGTAGAATACAAAAAGAAGAAGAAACCCGTTGAGGTTTCTCCTGTCATACAGCCATTATTTTGTTTCGAAAGTTTTACAGTCAGTTTCAGCAGAAGTATGAGCTTCCTTTACATTGTTACTAACAATATAAATGGATGTTGCACTGCATCTGTTTTCATTAGCCCAGTGACGGCAGGAGTTTACTTCGCATAGTACGTCTTTTGCCATTATATTTCACCTCCCTTTGAGAGTGTGACACAAATATGCATCTGCTATTACAAGTTGGAGCTTGTACCTTGCAGATCCCGCCCTCTTATTTCATAAGGGGGTATTTGTATTTTGTTCAAATGAACATTTTAAGTTTAACTTAATTGTCTTTTTTTTGCAATTTTTTTGGCGCCACTGTTTTTAAGTTACTGAGGAAGGAATGACTATGGAATCATTTGATGTAATTATATAGGTGATTGTTCGAAAAGGTATTCTATGGTTTCCATATTAAGTGAAATGATTGTTACTTATCGGTTACGTTTTTGTTCTCCGTCTATGAAAAGGATCTAGTATGATTATTTGTATGTCTAAGGGTTACATTCTATCTAAATTTATATAGAGAAGGAGGATCGGGATTCATTAATAGAAAAAATACACAATTCAAGGAGTCTTACGTCAATGTTATCATACAAAAAAATGTCGTTTCTTGTTCTATTTATATGTTGTTTATTCATCTCGAACACTGCCCAGGCAACTGGAAATCATCAATATAAGTTAGGGATCAACGACGAACTGTCAAAAGTCACTGTATATTTAGATAAAGGGTTATCCTATGTTTCTGTTCGTGATTTTGCGAACTCTATGAATCTAACTATGGGAGGTTCGGCAGAACGAATCGTTCTGAGTCATGGAAAAACCTCTTTAACATTATTGAAATCAAAAAATATAGCATTGACATCTGGTGGACGTGAATATTCAACACAGTTCATTGAGAGACAAGATAAGATGCTGATTCTATTAAGGTTCATTTCAGAGCGTTTCTCCTATACGTTATCTTATCAACCAGAGAATTTCATGTTCAGAGTTACGGATAAATCTGCTAAATTAAGTAATAAACAATTCATAGAGTTGTATAAAGATAAGTTGAAACAAGCAGAGTCTACGAAAGTAGTGAAGGACAGTGATATTAAAGGGAATAAGAAGGTCATTTATCTAACTTTTGATGATGGACCTACAGCATCTACTTCTGAATTACTTAATATATTGTCCAAATATGACGCGAAAGCCACTTTTTTCATGTTGGGTCCTAACATAACGAATTACCCCCAAGTTTTAAAACGTATGGTTAAGGAAGGTCAGGGCCTTGGGTTACATAGCATGACTCATGTTAAGAATAAATTTTACAAATCACCAACCAATGCTTTACAAGAAATGAATCAGACCAATGCTAGTCTATTTAAAGTAACAGGACTTAAAACAAGTCTGATTAGAACTCCCTATGGAAGTAAACCCTATTTTGAAAAAAGGTATAGAGATGTTGTATTAGCTCAGGGCTACCATTTGTGGGATTGGAATGTTGATTCTGAAGACTGGAGATATAAAGATGACAGTCAGAAAATTTACAATAGTGTTATAAAACAGGTGAATCAAGTTCACTTAAAGAAGGTAACACCAATTATTCTAATGCATGATCAAAAGGCAACGCTCAAAGTACTTCCGCAATTATTACAGAAACTTAAGAAGGACGGATATGAGTTTAAAGCGATTACGAAAGGTATGACACCCGTGAATTTTTGGGGGGATAAGCGATAGAGCGTGTATAGGATGCACAATTCTATAAGAATTCATTCTTCTGAGGTGTTTGCTTTTTTTCTGGAAAATAGACTGAGGTACAAGATGAATTGGCAGGCTAAGGTAATCAACCTTGGTGTGCCAATTTTTTTATCTATTCTTTCAACTTTAATCTATTTATATTTTCGAGACTATGGGTATGTAGACTAGCTCTTTTGTAGTAATATAGATAGATATGAAAATAGGTATATGTCTATAGATATCTGATATCATGTGCATTATTTAACTATAAAAGATAAGGTATGGAGGGGTATGTATTATGGCACAGCGCAGTCAACAAGAGGTGTTCGAGTATCTAGAGAGAGCTGAGGTCGCAGCAGTGGGAACTTCGAATATGGGGTTGCCTCGACAAAGAATGATGCATTTTGCAGTGGATGAAGAATTCAATTTTTATTTAACTAGTACGAAAGGTGACCCGAAGGTGATCCAATGGATTAACATACCGGAAACGGCAATATTAATCCATCAGGGGCCTACATTCATAGAAATGGAAGAATGTGAGGTCATTGGAAGAGCAGAGTTATTGAAGGATGAGAAGGACCGAAATAAGGCGATTGAACTACTCGTGAATCGTTCACCCATCGTGGGTCAATTTCATAGTATTGGTGCGCTCGATCGATTGGAGTTTATTCGTGTTAAGCCATTCACCGTCAAGTATCGCTTTGTGCCGGAGATTCTTCAAGGTGAACCTCCAACGGTGTTCGAATTCGAACATAATCGGGAGAATGTGAATGTCTGGGATGACGTTAAAGGTAAGGCGCGAGCATGGAAAGAAGCGGTTCGTCCGTTGTCGCTAACAGCGTCATTAGTTCCGATTCTATTGGGTGCAGCGCTAGCTTTGTCGCAGACGGATCAGATCAACCTGTTTACCTTTTTACTTACTCTGTTCGGAGCGATTATGATTCAGGCAGGGACAAATATGATCAATGACTGGAAAGATGCAGAACGTGACAACGAGAATCTTTCAGGAATCCGGCCATTCACCGGTGGTTCAAGGATGATTCAGTTGGGTCTAATCTCCAGGGCTGATATGGGCTTCTTTGGGATAACGCTATCAATCACTGCTGTTTTAATCGGGATATATTTAGTGTTCGCTAGTGGACTGGGTCTGATCCCACTCATCTTATATGGACTGATTGCAGGTGTCTTTTATACGAGTGGAAAAGGGAAACTATCTTTCATTAATATGGCAACGGGTGTAGCTGAATTCCTTGTCGCTACGACCTATGGTGTATTTATGACGATGGGTGCTTACTATGTGCAGACTGGACATTATTCGGTTCAAGCATTCCTGATTTCGTTTCCTGTCGCCTTGTTCATTAATAATGTTCTGATCATTAACCAGTTCCAAGATTCGGAATCAGATGCTAACTCTGACAAAAAAACATTGGTCGTTCGACTTGGTAAAAAGAAGGCGAAGAATGTGCTAATCGGTAGTTTTATCCTAGGTTATGTAATCATCGTTTTGTTACCGATCTTTGATTATGGATCCTTTTCTTTATATTTTTCTCTCCTATCCATTCCGTTTGCAGTACAAGCGATCCGTTATGCGCAGCAGAACTATGATAAAAAAGCTGTGGATCTTATCCCAAGCAACGCGCATACAGCGATAAATCACTTGTTCAATGGTTTGCTACTCGTTTTTGCTTTTCTGTTAGATAGTCTTATGATTGTTCTACCTATTCTGTTTTTAGTAGCTTCTCTAATACTCGTCTTCTGGGTATGGAATTACATAGAACGGCATAGAAAAGTCATGAATGACTTCAGATTAGCGTTTAAAAAGTAATTCTAGGTTCTATCATATTAAAAGTGCCAGAGTTCTTGATCTATCAAGACTCTGGCACTTTTTTTGTGTGAAAAAAGACAATGGACGGCTGAATAAGTAACTTAAAATGACGAATGAAATGATATTGACAAATAACTGTATTATGGACATAATACAGTTAAAGTGTATGAACTACTTAGTACACACACTGGAGAAGAATGAGAGGTAGCAGGATGAAAATGAATGAAGGCTGGACGGAAGTTGCTTTCAATGGCCGGGATCCGGTGTATTTGCAGGTCGTCCGTCATTTCAAAGAACAACTTGCAACAGGTCGGCTGGAGGCTGGGCAGATCATTCCTTCGCGGAGGGAATTGGGAGCAATGCTGAAGATAAATCCTAACACGGCACAGAAAGCTTATAAGGAAATGGAGGAACAGCAGTTGATTATAACAGAGGGGAATTCACCAAGTCGAATCACACTTGATGATACTGTGCTGCGTACGATCCGTGCCGAATTAATTAGCGAAGCTGTGGATGCTTTTGTGGGTTCGGTTCGTAAAATTGATGTCCCTGTAGAAGAATTATTGGATATCGTAAAACGCAAGTATCTTGAAAGAAACAGGATAGAGACTCAAGAACAGGGAGGGGGAGACTCGCATGATTGAGGTTGTAAACATTCATAAGCGATTTCGTGGTCGACCTGTGCTACAAGGCGCCTCCTTCACGGCTGAGAAGGGACAAATCACATGTCTTATCGGTACAAACGGAGCGGGGAAGTCAACCATTCTTAAGGCGATTATGGGCTTAACACCTCTTAAAGAGGGCACAATCCGGATTGACGGTCAGTCCATGTGCAAGAGCATGTACGAAAAGGTAGCGTTTATCCCGGACCACCTAACGATGCCATCGGGTATGAAGCTGTCTGAAGCGCTCCAGTTCATGGAGGATTTCTATCAGAACTGGAATAAGAATAGAGCCGAGGAGCTTATGAAATTTTTTAACTTGGATAGAAAAGAAAGAATTGGCAACTTGTCTAAGGGTACAGCCGCCAAACTCAATTTGACGATTGGCCTTGCACAGGATACACCATACGTGCTGATGGATGAACCGTTCTCCGGCATTGATATGTTCAGCCGAGGCTTGATTGCAGACGTATTCTCTAGCCAATTGATTGAAGATCGTGGCGTACTCCTGACCACTCACGAGATCGGAGAGATGGAGCATTTGATGGATAGAGCTGTACTGTTGCAGAATGGAGTCGTATGTCGAGATTTCGATTGTGAACAAATGCGCAGCGAAGAAGGTAAATCCATTGTTGACGTCATGAGGGAGGTGTATCAAGCGTGAGTAGTTATTTAAAGCTAGTACATATGGAGGTAAATCGCTTCAAATTCATACTGCTAGGACTAATGAGTCTAACCATACTATGTCAGTTGGGAGCTATGATCTTCTGGACAGCGAATCAACTATCCCTAAGAAAAACAGGAGTTTGGCAGAATGGCAGTTCAGTGATGTTTAGTAACCTTACGTTTGCGGATATGATCTCTAGCACACAATTGTGGTTTATCGTTCCGATACTGCTCAGTATTGGGGTCCTTGCTATCTATGTATTTCTTATTTGGTACCGAGATTGGTTAGGTCAGAACACCTTTATATATCGGTTACTGATGTTGCCAACGGCTAGGCGGCACATTTATTTAGCCAAAGGTACAGCTATTCTTATATTCGTATTCGGGCTTGTTTCTTTTCAGCTGGCATTATTGCCCGTTGGAAATTTCGTTTTCAATCTTATCGTGTCGTCCGATCTGAGAGAGCCTTCCCATTTCTCAGAGATTATTGCTGCCAATCAAGCTTTGGCGTTCCTTATCCCTAAGAACTTCGATCAGTTTCTAGTTTCTTATGGATTAGGTATTATAGCCGTTCTGGTTATTTTTACAGCAATACTGATAGAAAGAAGCTATCGCCGCGTAGGCATTCTATATGCCATCTTGTATCTAGTAATATGTTTACTAGCTATTCTATTTCCTTTGATCGGTTTGGGGCTAAATGATATGAATGGCTATCTGTATCCCAATGAAATATTTACAATTGAGCTAGTCATGTGTGTAGGGGTTGTTGTGATGTCAGTGTGGCTTGGTTTTCGACTTCTGTCTAAAAAGATAACCGTGTAAGGAGGAGCATGATGAGACGTTATTGGTTTTCTATTCTAATAAGCTTGTTCATTATTGTAGGATTGGGTACGTATTATGTATACGGCGCTACGGATCGTTTGCCGGAATATAAGCTATTAACCATTGAGGGTGACGTGAAAGAGGGGGCGAAGATTCAGCTTCAAGGCTCTTATATAGGCGGAAGAGGATCAGAAATCGTAACTGTTACTACTGAGGGCAGCGATTATCCAAGCAGGCAATCTGTTTATCGTAAAGAATTGTCAGGTGCGGCACGATCGTGGCTATACGCGCAGCCTGATATCCGTGAGGTCATCAAGGATCATCGGTCTTTTATGCGGGGTAAAGGTTCCTATACTAGCCTATACAAGGATGAGGAATGGATTATTTATGCGGAACCGGTTGGTAATAGCGGTAATATTTCCAGTTCGAAGGTAGTACTAAATATTGATATTCTTAATCTGAGTTCAGGTAAGGTTAGGCATTTTGAACCGATTATAGAAGAACAAGTCACGCATTCTTTTGTTACAGATGTACAATTAATTGATGATCAGATACATGTATTATCCTTGGTCTATCCTTTAGGGGACGGAGATAATTTTGATTATCATGATTATATTGTGGATATGAACAGTGGAACATTAATGAACAACCTAAATCTTACTAGTGGGTTTAAAGTTAAGGACAACACGCAGCTTAATTTTAGTGGTATTACGAATGATACCTTTTCTGCACCTAGTGATCATGCAATATTAGTAGTCTTAGAGGAGAAAAAGTTGGAAAAGGATAACCAAGGGAGAACATTATTTGATGAGTATCCTTACTCCTATGAATATAAGACGGGTAAACTAACGGCTCTGTCGGATATACAGAAGGGAACAGGACTCACTGGGAATGGATTTTATCGTTTAGAGGGTAGCCTTTTTTCTAGCCTGAGGGTTGAGCCGAAACTTATTACAATGTCACGTTATAATATAGAAACAGGTAAAGCAGACAATGATGTCATCTCGTTAACTGCACAGCAGATCGGTGCGGATGCCATTAAAGGAGCCATAATGAAAGCAGGCCGGATTTATATTCTATTTCACAAGAATGGTATTCCTATGGCTACTGTTGTAGATGAGACGAATGGAGACATTGTATATAAAGGTGAGGTCGTCTTTGATGGTGATGAATCGGAACGTAAGGAACATTTGGAAAACGTGCAATTGTTAAATATGCAAATTGTTGAATAGTGGGCATGATAAAGCATCTGTAAGCACTAATTTCACGTCATAACGTGCATGCGAGGTAAATGAAATGAAATCAACAAATTACTTTAACAGAACAATAGAAGCATTGCGAAGATTGGAAACGTATGGCTATCAGGTGGCGCATTATATCCTTCAAGATGAGGATCTTGCTATTGATGCAACGAAGATGACACTGTTAGCAATAGCTCAGGAGGATGACTTGTACAAAATGCCAGTCGAGGTCCAGCATGATAAGATGAGAAAAATGATAATAAGAGAATCATTACTGATCAAGAGGCAGAGTCATGCTTCAATAACGATCTAATCGTATAGTTATCTGCTGTTCTCGGTGAATTTCTGCATTTCAGTAGATGAGTAAGTTGTAACTCTTAAGATGAAGATGAATGTTGTTGGATATGTGTTCTATTTATAATATCTGATAATGATATGGACCCTGCGGCATTGTTTGCTGCAGGGTTTGTTATCGTTATGTTCCCAATGAGAACCTGATTGCGACCTTCCACTTAAAGGGGAAGGACTAATCCGTCGTCAGATAGGCATTTGCCGCAAGTAGTGATTTCATAAACACGTCCACAGCCATGGTAACGGATCTATCTCTATGTAGAATGATAGTAAACTCCCGCTCTAACTTGTTGTGCTTGATCCGTAGTTCAACAATCTCACCTCGTTCAAGCTCTTTACGGACAACCCACCGTGATAGAATCGCAATACCCAATCCAGACGCAACAGCTTCTTTGACACCCTGACTGCTATTAAAAATGTAAGAACGTTTCACGTCAAGGTTATGTTCCTTAATAAAATGATTGCTGAAGGCACGGGTTCCCGATCCGTCTTCTCTCAGAATCCAAACCTGCTGTTGCAGGTTGCTCGCTTCAATGACCCGGTTCGAAGAGAGTGGGTGGTCATTAGAAGCGATCACGATCATCCTATCCTTCATATATGGGGTGACGTCTAAGTCGGTTGCATGGGACTCTCCCTCAATGATGCCGATATCCAATGTGCCTGATCTAACGCCATGAATGATTTCCTCTGTATTACCAATGGTCACCTGCATGTCAACTTGTGGATACTGATGAGCAAATTCGGCCAATCTCTTCGGCAAAATATATTCTCCAATCGTAAAGCTGGCACCGATCTGCAGTGAACCCGTTACCTCATCCTGAAGCACATGAATAGCTTCTTTGGCTTCTTCATAGAGAAGCAACATTTGCTTAGCACGTTTATATAAAATCTCCCCAGCTTCCGTTAACCTGACCTGCTTGGATGATCGGTTTAAAAGCTTAGCACCAAATTCGTTCTCTAGATTTCGAATATGTAGACTAACCCCGGGTTGAGAGAGGTTTAGCAGTTTGGCCGCTTTGGAGAAGTGACTTTGTTCTGTGACCGTAACAAAAACACGAAGTGCATCTACAATCATAATAATCCCTCATGACGAAGTGTATTTTATAACTAATATTGTCATTTTACCTTCAAATAAGAGTATGAACAAGTTTAATCATAAGTATTTATAATGATTGAGATAGCAAATTGGTATTTCTCATCCCGTTCTTCCTACTTTATAGTGAATGCTATAGACATGGATAAGGACATCAGGATAGGGAGTAAGTATAACGATGAAGGCAAATGTATTGGAGTTCAAACATCATAGAGGGTTGGTATTCACACAAGGGGTAGGCATGACATTATTATTGGCCATGGCTGCTAAATACTTGGCGATGTTGCCATTTCTGAATATTATGGGACAGCTTGTGATCGCTATTGTGCTTGGTATCGCTTATAGAGGATTTATGGGCGTGCCAGAGTTTACGACTGTTGGAATCTCATTCTCGAGTAAGAAACTTCTGAGATATGGCATTATTCTGCTGGGTATGAGACTTAATTTAATAGATATTGTACATGCAGGACCTAAAGTATTGGCTATTGCCGTAATTAATATCATTGTTGCGATTGTTGTCGTCTACGGAATATCCAAGTGGCTAAAGGTGAATACAAAGCTAGGGCTCTTAACGGCAAGTGGTACTGCTATTTGCGGAGCGGCTGCTGTAGTTGCTATTTCGCCACAATTAAAGGCTAACGATGATGAAACGGCGATTGCCGCTGCTAATGTTGCCATCCTCGGTACGATATTCACCTTGATCTATACGGTAGGCTATTCATTGTTACATTTAAGTCCAACAGGTTACGGTATTTTTGCGGGAGCTACGCTTCACGAGATTGCTCACGTCATTGCGGCGGCTGCACCAAGAGGGCAAGAGGTTGTTGATCTGGCTGTTATTGTTAAGCTAACACGTGTGGCTATGTTGGTTCCAGTAGCTATAGTGATCGGTATTTGGACAAGTCGTCAACAAAAGCATAAGGAGAACGGTAATGAAAACAAAGGGAGTTGGAGAGAGATCCCTATTCCCTATTATAGAACTTAATTAAAGTGGGATAAGAAATACAGAAATTATTTATTAAAAATTTTCATTTAGTTTAAAACAAACTAAATAAGATATATATCAAAAAAAGTTTAATATTATAAATTTTAAAAGTTTGTGTTAATTTGGTAAAGTTGCCAGCATACAAAATTTCAATTGATATAATAAATAGGAGGTATTAAAGTGAAAAATAGTAAAAAGGTTATAGTTAGTCTTTCCACAGTTTGCCTTGCAGTCTTCATACTAAGTTCCACTGTTTTTGCACAAATGGAATCATATAGATGGAAGAGTACTTTTACCTCTACAGGGGCACTTAAACTAGGTATCAGCACTCAATATGCAGCTGGTGGTTCATATACTGCTACAGATATAACAAATGGCATTAGTCACTGGAAAAATGCAACTACAAATCTAAATTTATCCACAACTTCTTTTTCAAACTCTAATGTGGATATTATGGCAGTAAGTGAAGAGCAATGGTTTAACAATGGATGGGGAGATGATACCTACGCTTTTTCCCAACTGTATGATGGATCTTTTCAATGTAATTCCGGTATTACTACCAACTACTGCAATTCAAGTAATAGCATAAGTTATGCTGCAATTTATATTAATTATGAAAAAAGTACTGGCGGTCTACTTACTTCTGCTGCGACTAAAACCGACAGAAGGAGAGGTATTGTAGCTCATGAACTTGGACATGTCTTTACGATTCATCATAATGGTTTAATAGGGGTAGATTCCATTATGAAACAAGCTACGTTTAATGATAATAACTGGGTCTCATCTCCTGCACTAGTAGATATCTCGGATATTAATAATAATTATTAGGGGTGTAATAATGAAAAAATTTGTTATAACGATATCATGTATCCTATTAAGCGTTGGTTTGGGATATTTTAATTCAATAAGGATTCAAGGCGAACCAATTACTGAGACTCATTTTGCAAGCTCTAAGAGTAGTTCTTCAAGTGCCGAAGAATTATCTAAACCAGAATTGATAATTAAGGGGAAAGTAATAGAGGAACTGCCTACAGTTCGTAGAGAAACGGGTCTTATTAATAGCACTAAGTGGATACATCTTATTTAGTCTCTCCTGTTAAAGTGAAAATTGAAGAAGTTATCTCAGGTGAAATGACAACTAAGGAAATCACTTACTTACAAAGAACCGAAGTAGATGATAAAATTAAGATAGATGACAAGGTTGTTCTAATGTTGCATAGTACAACTGATGGATACTTCTGGTCTTACAACTTTGATGATGGTATATGGCTAGAAGATAATAATGGAAATATTGAATCTAAATCAGAAGCTGAAGTGTTCCAAAAATTAAAAACAATGGATACTGAGGAATTTATCGTAAATATTAAAGAAGAATTAACGAAAGAATAATATTCTTACAATAAGTATGTCTAGGTAATTAGATATACTTATTGTACTTAAAGTAGGTGAAATCTTGAAATGTAAAATTTTACTCATCAGCATATTTACTCTTGGCTTATTAATTATTTTGGGGAGTTTTAGATGGGAACAACGTGAATCAGATAATATTTTTAGTTATAAATATGACAGATGGGCGAAACAATTATGGGTTGAATTCACACCCGAAATAGGGACAAACGATATTATAGATATACCACTACTCTACGTTAATAGACTTAGTACAAATGAAGTGGAATCTTATTTAACAAAATTGGGAGTAACAGGTCAAGGTGTGAATATATGGGTATATCGAGTAAGGTTGTCGGATGTTTATATAGGCTTGTTAATCGCAAACTTAACCATAATTTTATTTATTTGCATGAATATTATTAGACGGAGAATTTTTTTTACATCGAAACCTAACTAGTTAGGTTTTTTTATTATGATGTACGAGTTGCCTCATAAGGATTTGTTCTTTTGACTAACAAGAATTATTCGGAGTTCATAAGAAAACCCTCATGAATAATAAAAATCTTTTTCTAAGTTTGTTACATATGATATAAGAATGGAGGAGCGAAGCGAGTTGGAGTAATCAGTATAAAATTGATTAATTCGAACGCATTTTATTTTCCAAATATAGTCATGTCTTCCTTGTAACAGTCCTAGATAGTTCATATAGAAGCTCAATATGTGAAGAAGTAGTCGTTGTAATTTAGTCTTCCATATCATCTGTAAATTCTTTTGCAAGTGATAATTAATATAGATAAAACAAAACAAAATATGATATATCATGATAAAAGTAAAAGTATCGTTTGATTAAAACAAATAAATACCACTTGCATAAGGAACATGCGTTCGGTGTATAATACAATATACAGCCAAACAAACGTTCCTATTTATTTGAGGTGATAACCGTGATGAAAAAGCAGAAGACAATAATGTTGATCGATATGCAATTCTTTTATGCGAGTGTGGAGAAGGCAAAAACACCTAAATATATAAATCAACCTTTGCTTGTTGCTGGAGATCCAGCAAGGCGTGGTGGAGTAATTCTTGCGGCATGCCCAATAGCTAAAGCATGTGGAGTTGATTCTGGAGAAGTATTATGGAAGGCATTACTCTCTTCTGTATTGAAAAGTAATGAACAACCTGTATAAAGTTTTAATTCGACATTTGTAGAAATTATCATCTATGTAGACAGATTGGTAAGTTAATTGAAACAGTTAACACATTGGAGGGTCATATTTCGTGGCTTTTTTAAAGGGATACCGACGTATAACGATGTTGGATGATGAAGCAATCAATCAATTTCTGAAGTTTCGGAGATTCGATAATTTGTACGGGTTCTCAAGGTTATTATGGTCTTTGGATAATACTGATCGTAAAAAGCGAACTGCCATGCGTAGGCTTGGTAGTTCGTTTTTTTTCTGTTCACTTAATTAAAATAATGCAAGAATGATTCGGTTTTGTTATGAACATAATGTTACTAGTGACATTTATCATTATTCATGCTATAATATCTTTATATTAAGATTAATTAATTAAAGTTAAATATCTAACTGATGATATTGTTGTCAACAAATAGATCAACACAGATTATGAACTCAATGGAGGAACTGAAAATGAATGAATTAAAAGGAATACACCACGTAACCGCTATTACCAGCAGTGCAGAGAAGAACTATGAATTTTTTACTTATGTGTTAGGAATGAGACTAGTAAAAAAGACGGTAAATCAAGATGACATTCAAACGTACCACTTATTCTTTGCTGATGACGAAGGTAGTGCAGGTACGGATATGACTTTCTTTGACTTCCCGGGTATACCCAAAGGTGTACATGGCACAAATGAGATATCAAAAACCTCTTTCCGTGTCCCAAGCGATGAAGCGTTAGATTATTGGCTGAAACGTTTTGATCGATTAGATGTGAAGCATACTGGAATTAAGGAACAATTTAGTAAAAAGACGCTTTCTTTCGTTGATTTTGATGACCAACAATATCAATTGATTTCAGATAAGAATAATGAAGGCGTTGCTGCAGGTACGCCATGGCAAAAGGGACCGGTCCCTTTGGATTATGCAATTACGGGTCTAGGACCGATCCATATTCGCGTCGCTAATTTTGATGATTTCAAAGAAGTACTGGAGAAGGTGCTATTGTTTAAAGAAATATATAAGTCAGAAGCGTTCCATTTGTTTGAAATGGGCGAAGGAGGAAATGGTGCGCAGGTCGTCGTAGAGCATAATGTGGTTCTTCCTCAAGCTAGACAAGGGTTTGGAACAGTTCATCATACAGCATTCCGTGTTGAAGATCGATCTGTTCTAGATGAATGGACTATACGGATGCAAGAATTTGGATTCCAGACTTCTGGCTATGTTAATCGTCACTTTTTCGAGTCGTTATACGCGAGAGTTGCACCACAAATTCTGTTTGAGTTCGCAACGGATGGCCCAGGATTCATGGGAGATGAATCTTATGAAACACTCGGGGAAAAGTTATCTTTGCCTCCATTCTTAGAACCTAAACGGGAGCAAATTGAGCAATTAGTTCGTCCGATTAATACGGTAAGAAGTACAATAGAATTCGAAAAAGAATAATGCATAAATAAGTGCGTATTAATAAAGTGGGATATAAGGGGGGAGAAATCCCTCCTTTTTCATGCGTCACTAGACTTTCTATGACTATGGTGATGGGGATGCTATATAGACATAATGAATATAGACATCGAAAAGGACTCTTATAATCAAGAGTCCAGTAAATACGAATAGGGTAAAATGTGCATCATCTATTATTTTATCGATTAGATCTTTCTAGCAACTTCAGCGCCTTCCCAAATCGCATTTAGCGCTCTGCGGGCTTGGACGGCGTCTCCGATGACATGACATGGGATGTTGTTTTCTGAAAGGAATAAAGTGAGCTCTTCTTTATAGACGGCACGTGATCCGACGGCCATAACGACGTAATCAGCAGGGAGATGATGACGCTCTCCATCTTTTTCTACAATTACAATGTCATGTTCGATCGCTATACACTTGCTGTTCGTCATTAATTCTACGCCATGACCATAAAGACTCTCCATCACGCAAATTTTACGTAGTAAACCTAGATCATTAGCTACGTCGGCTTGCATTTCTACTACCGTAACTTGATTTCCTTGTTCTACTAGCAGTTCTGCTACCTCGAGACCCACCAGCCCTCCTCCGATGATAACGATACGTCCTTCGGGTTGCACTTTACCCCATAACACATCGTGTGAATTCACAACATGTTTACTGTGTACACCATCAACGGGTGGGATAATGGGTGAGGAACCGATGGCCAGAATCACTTCGTCTGGAGCAATCTCACGGATTAACGCAGGCGTAACTTCTGTGTTCATTCGGATGTCCACGCCTTCACGCTTAGCAGTCTCTCCCATATTAAGAGCGGCCGCAGCCATTTCTTCTTTCCGTGGTGCAGCGCCAGCTATATACAGTTGCCCACCGAGTATATCGTTCTTCTCGCATAGAATTGGAAAATGACCGCGTCGTTTTAGAGTGACTGCTGCTTCTAGACCCCCAGGGCCTCCACCTGCGATCAGAATTTTCTTTGGAACCCTTGTCTGGTGTAATTCATATTCTTTCTCACGTCCAGTAGCAGGGTTGAATACACAACTGATATGGGGAATATTGGGATTTACGAATGCATCGAAGCAGCCCTGATCACAGCCTACACATTTGACTATGGTATGCTCGCGTCCGGAGTTTGCTTTGTTACAGAATTCTGGATCGGCAAGTTGAGCCCGCCCAATGGCGATAAAATCAGCAAATCCTTCCGCAATGACGCGATCCGCTATTGCAGGATCATTAATACGACCTACGGCGATGACAGGAATGGTCACAACTGATTTAATTTGTGATGCGTTATCGACATTGAACCCTACAGGTAAATCGATGGGAGGAACTTCGTATTTAATGGCTGCACCTGAAGGAACACCACGGGATACATTGATTGCATCGATTCCAGCTTGTTCGGACAATATCGAGAATGCTTTCATATCCTCCAAAGTTAGGCCTCCAGGAAGATCTTCAATGGCGGAAATTCTCATTAAGATTGGGTATCCATCTCCTACAGCGCTACGAATTGCACGAATACACTCGAGCGCAAAACGAGTACGGTTCTCCCAAGACCCGCCATACTCATCTTGACGAAAGTTCATGGCAGGGCTCAAAAATTGTTGAGGTAAATATCCATGACCCGCATGAAACTCCACACTGTCAAATCCAGCTACTTGAGCGCGTCGGGCTGCATCTGCATAAGCTTGTACCATTTCACTGACTTCATGGGTCTCCAGTGCTCTAGGTGCAAAAGGAACTCCATCGAAAGCAATAGGAGAAGAGGAGACTTGATTCGGATTATTGGCTACTTTACCACCGTGCCACAACTGAAGACAGCTTTTGCCGCCTGCATCTCGGATTGCCTGTGCTAGATTTGTCATACCCGGTATAAATGTATCATCATAAATACCTGGTGAATCGTCGGTTGCAGCAGTAGGGTGCACTGTAGACACCTCTACCGTATTTAAGCCGCATCCACCTTTCGCCCGTGCAACATGGTAATCGATTAGCTGTTGGCCGACAAAGCCACCAGGTTCGTTCATTTTCGTACCCATAGCTGGCAGAATTACCCGATTTTTGAGTTCCATGTTTCCGATTGTGCCTTTGCTGAATAAATGTGTGAATGCCATTATACAACATCCTCTCTATGATTAGGTTATAACTAACTAGGTTATTTTAACCTATATTAAAAGAATACCACAAATAATAATGTGAATTCAATCACAATATGATGACTTATGTTTATGTTTGTTTGGATTTTAATTGCATAAGTTATTTGGCACGTTGCATCAGTTAGAGTAAAATGAAGGAATATATATATACTGGAGTTGTGATCCGGTAGTTCGGAGGAATACTATGGATATTGAGGTCCTAATTCTAGCTCAATTAATGAAAGGTCCTAAGCACGGTTATGAAATCAAGAAGAATATCATTTATGTAATGAGTAACAAAAAAATGATTAACAACAATTCGTTGTATCCTAAATTGAAACAATTTGAAGAACGAAATTTGGTTAGCAGTAAAGTGGAACTTCAGGAACTGCGGCCAAATCGGTGCGTGTATTCGATCACGGATGTGGGGAAAGAGACGTTTTATAAAAGCTTGACAGAATTTACACCAGAGATCATTAGAATTGATGATGAATGGTCTATTCGTCTGGCCTATTATGACCTTCTGAATATGGAAACCCGCCAAAGATTGTTTAGCTATAGAGAGGCCTATATGAAGGAAAGAATGAATCATTTGGAACAATTACCCGCTGTCGTTGGAGACGGTAAAGATCTGATCTATTCACAAGAATTATACTTCTATACACAAGGGATGATTGAGCGTGAAATTGAGCTTATTCAAGCGTTGTCTCGTAAGATGGAGCTTGATGACGCGAAAGGGTAACGGGTGACCTTTTGCGTTCGGCAAACTGAGGTATTGCTGCATTGCGTTCTGCAGACTAAGGTATTGCTGTATTGGGTACTCGGCTGGGGAAGTGGAGTGGTTGTGCTAAGCCGGAATTCTTCCGACATCTGGTTAGAAATGAACTGGAATAAACGTTGAAATGCTACTGACATAATGGTGTCAGTAGCATTTTTGTATACTTAGATAAAAAGATGACTAAAGGCGATGATAAATGATGATTACAACCAAGGAAGCATTACAACGATTTGAGGAAACTGCAATACATTATATACATGAACTGGATCCATTCAATCTGGAGCAGCTGAAGCAAAAACCAAGTGAGAACGACTGGTCAATCGGAGAGATGGTTCAACATCTCATTAGCTCGGCGCTGTATATGCAGCTTCGTAATCTTGAACAATGCCTGGTGCCAAGCCAAGATTCCCTGGTTACTCTAGCGGAAAAAACAGAGACTGGTGTGGCTATATTTGCTCAAGGAAGGTTCCCACCCATTCGTATTCATGTTCCGCCTTCCCCACAATATTCGCCGGAGCAGCCGGAAAGCAAAGAGCAGCTAATTCAAGGGTTACAGACTGTCATCCAGAGAATGAAAGAGATTGAACCTACCCTTGAAAAAGCGTCCAAACAAAATACTGTGTCCCATCCGTCATTCGGTAGACTGTGTGCAGAGGAATGGTTTCTGCTTGTTGAAATGCACTACCGTCATCATCTACTGCAGCTGAACCGCTTAAAACAAGGACTGGTTCAGGATGCGACGTAAATATTTATTGAAAAAGGAAGGGAATTCGAGGTGTGAAAATGAATGAAATAAGCCAACAAAGCAGCTTTTGGGTTGGTGTCGTATCCGCATCCCATGTGAAGTATGGAGTGGTGGGGGGATTCGCTAAAGCTCTGTCACGGCAAGTCAGCACCTTTACGTAAGATGCGAGCGGGCGATTGGTTGATCTACTATTCCCCGCGTACAGACATGACGAAAGGTGCACCCCTTCAAGCGTTCACCGCTATCGGGGAAGTGGCTGATGATAGAGTCTACGAATTTCAGATGTCCAGATCGTTTGTGCCTTTCCGCAGAAATATCCGTTATATTTCATGCCAGGAAGTACAGATTAGAGAGTTATTAGAACAGCTTAGCTTCACACGAGGGAACCCAAATTGGGGGTATTCCTTTCGTTACGGTCATTTTGAGATTGGTCGGGAGGACTTTTTGACAATTTCCAGTGCGATGCTGAGCAATGAGCAGATAGAATGGCATGATTGGGTTGGGAGAGCGTAATCGTTCTCCCATTTTTTTATGTCTATTATTTCCGAATCAGTCAGCAATGTTCACTATAAATCAGTGAGGGAGATTCGACACGTGTTGTTCTAAAGTCGATAAGGTTGAAGGGGCTATTCGACATTAGATCACATTTGCTGCGGAATATTCTGGCCTGTTTCTTCAGGTCTCTTTTGATAGGTTTAATCATGTTATAATTGCTGTGCGTGTAGATTGTAGGCGATTCATTGAATTAAACACGTGATGATTGAACATGTGTTATGAAAGGAATGAAGGTATGATTGCAGCAATGATGACGCGTTACTGGCCCAAGTGGAGCGGCACCCTGCAAGAGGGAGCAGGTGGGTGGAACAACACAACTTATTTTATTCGAAATGAAGTTCGAAGCTGCGTGCTACGAATTTACAATACACATAGGGACCGAGAAAAAATAGAATTTGAGCATGCCGTACTAGAATCGCTTCAGCAGGTACAGCTGAGTTTTAAGGTTCCTACACCAGTCACAACATTGGCGGGGGAGACGATTGTAGTAATTGAGGATGGCAGTGGAAGGTATGCCTGTCTATTCGAATATATCGAAGGCGTGTCTCCGAACAATGGAAATTCCATCTTAGCCAATTCGTTCGGCGAAGCTACAGGGGAACTCTCCATTGCACTTGCTAAGATCATTCCTGAGGTACCTCCTGCTTATCGGCCGTATTATGAGTTGCACCAAGCGTATCCGAATTGTAGCCGAGAGGTTGTCTTGGATTTCTGCAATAATCCATCGACAGCATTTCATGATCTGCATCAGGATATACAATTATTGAGTACATATTACGAGAATATCTGTCATTCGCTTGCAGGTCTGGAGGAACTACCGCAGCAGCTTGTACACGGTGATCTTAACGAATCCAACCTACTTGTTCACCCGGATCATGTAGGCCAAGTGACTGCGCTGCTCGATTTTGAATTTTGCACACTTGATGTAAGGGCGATGGAGCCGGCTGTGATCATCTCAGGGCTTCTTGGTCATGAAGGAGAAATGGTAGCGGTTCGCCGATTTTGTAGGGCCTTCGGCAGTCGAGTACGTCTATCCCCAGAAGAAGTCACTGCGATTCCGTTACTTATGATACTACGCAAAGTGGATGTATTTCTTCATTTTATGAGCCGCTTTTTTAATGGAACAGATGAACCAGACGTGTTGCGTCAACAGGTGCAGTCGCTATCCGCTGACCTTAAGCAGTTGGAGTATAGCCAGACGTGGATGGAAGTGGAATTAAGGGCGCTAATGGATGAGCCCTTGTCAATGTGATCTGACCAATCGTAATTAAAGTCTATTAGATAACTGGGGGACATCATGGTATGAGAATCAGAGAAATTAAACCGCAGGATAACGCTGCTATTGAGCAAATAATCAGAGCGTCATTAATAGAATTTGGTGGAAATAGAGAAGGATTGGCTTGGGCTGATAATAGCTTACCTAGTCTATATGAATTCTATGATTATGAAGGAAGAGCTTATTGGATATTAGAAGATGATGGAGAAATCGTGGGTGGTTGTGGCATTGCTCCTTTTGCCAATTCAAATAAAGTTTGTGAATTACAGAAAATGTACTTATCACAGCAGGCTAGAGGAACCGGGAGTGCTTATAAACTTCTAAAGACAGCCTTAGAGTTTGCCAAGATTCATTATAATCAGTGCTATTTAGAAACACTGCAGGAGATGCAAGCGGCTAATCGTTTCTATAAAAAGCATAGCTTTCAATTATTGGATGCTCCGCTGGAGGGTTCAGAACATTTTGCTTGTGATGCATGGTATATTAAAGACTTGTAACCACACCTCTATAATCTGTATAACATAGCGAAGACTGTTTCATCCAAAATACAATGAAAGGTAATTTATCATGGGAATCCCAGTCTAAAGGGTCGAAAGTAACTTCATTATTATCGAGGAAAACACCGCTTCCTTGGTTGTCTATGTGGCTTATGTTTAGACTAGAGACGATTCCTACAAGGGTATAGGATGCGGCATTTGTGAAAAGCAATGTCCCATTAGAAATATTCAGAACGTTGATGGCGTATTTCGTCACGGTTTCAATTGTCAGTTTTGCATGAAGTGCGCAGCTAGTTGTCAGAAAAAGGCGATAAAAGTTTCACGCAAAGAAAGTATCAAATTTCAATATACAAAATACATAAAATAATATCTATAGGCATTTGAAGGAGGTTAATTGTAGATGGGATTTCATCTCGCAGGAATATGGGTCATTGTATTGCTTTTGCTGCCGAATGTAACTTTTGCATTTCTTCCAACACAGAATGTTCCAACCCAATTACGACCTACATCGATGATATTAACGATAATTGAACAAACAGGGCGTGTCGCGTGCACGGCTCTACCTATTGTGTTTGGTAAACAAATAGCTGAACAGGATCTAAATTTCATAGTTGTTCTAATGGGTGCAAGCCTGTTGCTTTACTATGTACGTTGGATTCGTTTTTTTATAAAAGGTAGAGAGTATGTTCAATTATTTAAGCCTTTAGGATTTATCCCTGTCCCTATGGCCGTATTTCCAGCATTATATTTTATATTTCTTGGGGTTTGGCTTGAATCGTTTATATTCCTTATCCCAGCATTGATGTTTTCCATTGGACACCTTGAAGCAAGTTGGAAAATCTATTTACAAATCAGGTGAAAAAGTTGGATATTAGAAGATGATGGAGAAATAGTTGGTGGTTGTGGATTATTCCTTCTCCGTTATTGTTCATCATTGGATCAAACAAAAAGTGACCCGCAAGAGAGTCACTTTTTTTACTGTTCCTATTTTAACGTGGACAGTTTAGTTACCAATGTTCCCTTTTGCGGCATATCATCTGCATCGGTACCTTCAAAGTACAATGGCAGACCTTCTGCCAAGATGGGATACAACGTCTGGGTAGGGTCTTGGAGCTGATGATGGATATGTAAATGCGGCTCTGAGGTTGAGCCACTATTTCCGACGCGTCCAATGATATCTCCTTCATTTACGTGATCCCCAACCTTTACGTTGACACTGTCTTTTTTTAAATGATTGAGTAAGAGATAAGTTCCCGTTGTATCGATTTGAACATATACGTGATTTCCTTCCATGGAGAGAATATCTTCACTTCCCGGTACTATATCAGACTCGTCGTCATAAGCAGCAATAACGGTTCCAGCCACAGGAGAGAGAACTTCCCGGTTCCAAATTCCGTAATCCTCTAGATTTGTACTTCCTGTATTGTAGGGTTCCATTACCAAATCATAGGCCCAGCGTTCAGAAGGCCAGATGACATGAGGGTGATTATTCTCGATGGTGTCACCTCCCCAGCCTACAACGGTTTCTTCATTGAACGGCCACTGTACAGTGATCGACGGTTGACTGTTTCGAATATGGACAGGATACGCCAGTGAGACTATATTCATGGTTAAAAGGAAATGTGAGGCTAATACAACACATAATACTAGACTCAACAGCTTCCTAAATATGCTTTTCTTTTGGATAAGACAAAGAAAAATCAAGATTAGATTAGATACAATACCTATGAAACCTAATATAGGTATCATAAATTTAAGTAAGGACCATGCATAGGCTCCCAGTAGGCCGTGTATCCATACAACACTTATCCACGATAGTAAAGTTAATAGGCACAGGGACATATTCGTAAAACCAATCTTGTTTATTACATTTTTCATATAATCTCCTAAAAGGTATAATAAGTTACTAAAATACTAATCGAAATGGATAGGAGCAGCAATCATCTTCATCATAAAAATAGACGGGAATATATATTTATAGGTGCATTTTAGTTGCTACAAGGGGTATTGATTTTATTTAAAACCATTCCTAATTCGTCTTTGCAAAGGGAAATATGGTATTATATTCCTGCAATAAGAGTGTGGGATGGGGGTATTATTCATGAAATTATTAATCAGGATAGGTAAGCTGATGATGGTTACTCTTGTTACCGGTATGTGTACATTTGTAAGTGGAGAGGGAATTTTCGCTGATTCTACGATAGAGCCGGTTAGTGTCGCTGGCGGAAATGGGCATGGAGTAGCAGCATGGAGTGACGGTACGGTCACCGGCTGGGGGTACAACAAGCACGGACAAGTTGGAGACGGAACGAGCATTGATCAATATATTCCGAAGGTGATAGCCGGACTGTCTGATATCGTTAAGGTTGCCGCTGCTCGCGATACCTCGTTTGCGCTTAGCAAGGAGGGGGAAGTGTGGGCATGGGGGGACAACTATTCTCGGTACGTATATGGAGATGTTATTCTACCATACCAGAAGCGAGAACTTCCTAAGAAAATGGAGGGGCTTAAGAAGGTAACCAGCTTGGACACGAACGGGTTTGCGGGAGTAGCCGTGCATAGTGATGGGACAGCAACGTTATGGTATCCGACTTATGATCCCGTGGAACCCATGACGTTGGGTGTTAAGTATGTGCCGCTAAAAGGGATTGCAAACGCGAGTTCGGCTGTAATTCTAGACTATACGGTATTGATTCAAGACCGTAGTGGCGTGGTTAGTTCTTTAAGCATCTATAATACCTTTTACGGAAGATATCGTTCAGAAAGTGAAATTCCGGTTGTTCAGCCAGTCACTTCTTCAATTTCCGAAATCGCTGCTTCCGGCAGAGACGCTTTTCTGCTCCGGAAGAAGGGTACCATTGTGCGCTGGAATGAAGAAAGTAAGAAAGTGGCAGCGGTTAGTGGGTTGGCTGGAATTTCTAATCTTCAGACAGGCTATAAACGTTTGTATGCTCTTAAAAGTAATGGCACGATCTGGCAATGGAACTACAATACCGGACAGGTGGTCAAGCCGTTTCAAGTTAAAGATCTTACAGGCATAACCGATTTGTGGGGAAGCACAGGGCAGGTCGCTTTTGCGCTACGCAAGGATGGTAGGCTCATGGCTTGGGGAGATGGATATTATGCTGGAATGGCTTCAGGTAGCGGCACTCTAACGACCGATAAGACTCTGAAAACGGTTTATGTCCAGCCGTCGCTTTCCTGGACCATTAACAATCAGAGTGTCAGCTATTTCGGTACTTCAAGTATCGTTGACGGGAAGCTGTATGTTCCTTTTACAAGTGTGTTTAAAGCGCTTGCTATCCAAGTGACGCGTGGAGAGATTGAATCAGATACCCAACACAAAGGCCGCACCTTTTCTGTCTGGACATTCGCTTACGGAGGCACAACTCTTGTGATTAATGCTAGCAATCCCACGGAGTTGTTCGTGAATGGCAAGAGATCAGACCAGATAGTAAATATTCCAAGCATGTCCAATACAACAATGTTCCCGCTTGAAATGATCTGCGAAACTTTGGGGATCGAATTGCAGTGGAACAAGACAACCGGCGAAGTTGTGTTCGGAGGGGCATAAGCAGGGGCTTTTGGAGATGAATACATAATAAGAGCAGGCCTGCGGGCCTGCTCTTATTATGTATTCAACTATTTTACCGCTTACCTAAAAAAATGATGTTCGTTGTACATATGAGTATATTCAAGTTTTAAGTGAGAATTTTCTATTCTAAGATGGTAAAGCAAATGATACTATCATGTATGAATTAACAGATATCACCAATTAAAGGGAGGTTTTAAGAAGTGAAAAAGGTACTGAAGGCAATCCCGCTCATGCTCATTGTTATGATGCTCGCTGTAGTAGTTTCAGCATGCGGTAAAAGTAGTAAGGTTGAAGTGGGGATCGTATTACCTACTAAAGATGAGCCTAGATGGGTTCAAGATGAACAAAGATTTAAAGATGCTCTGAAGGATACGAAATACTCTGCTGAGATATTGTTTAGCCAAGGCTCTTCTGCTAAAGAGAAGGAAAACGTAGATGCCTTGATCGCTAAAGGCATCAAAGTTCTGATCATTTGTCCTCAAGACGGTGATGCAGCCGCAGGTGCTGTAAAAGCAGCTAAAGATGCAGGCATTACAGTCATTTCCTATGACCGTTTGATCACGAATACAGATGCTGTCAACTACTACGTAACGTTTGACAACGTCGCTGTAGGTAAAGCACAAGCCCAATACTTAGTTGATCATACTAAAGGTAATGGTCAGCCATTGTACTTATACGCTGGCGCAGCTTCTGATAACAACGCTTTCTTGTTCTTCGAAGGCGCTTGGTCTGTGCTTCAACCGAAAATTGCAGATGGTACTTTCAAAGTCGCCAACTCCACGGAAGCTATAATGTTGCAGGACACAGCTGAATTATCTCGTGAACAACAAAGTAAAATCATTAGCCAGGTTACTACAAACTGGGAACCGAGTGATGCTAAAAACAAGGCTCAAACGCATTTGACAGCTGCTACAGCTGACCAAAAAGGCGATGTTGCCATTCTGGCTCCGAATGACGGCACGGCTCGTTCGATCGCTGATGTATTCGGTTCGGACACGGCAATCACTAGTTTCGTAGTGTCAGGGCAAGATGCTGAGAAAGCATCGATTCAATCCATCATTGATGGCCAACAATCAATGACTGTCTTCAAAGATGTTCGTGATCTCGTTACAAGCTCAATCGGAATGGCAGTATCCATTCTGGATGACAAAACGCCTGAGACTGATGGCGCTACCGACAACGGTAAAGTTGAAGTACCAACTAAACAAAACGACGTTATCGTAGTTGATAAGGAGAACGTTAAAGCCCTACTCATTGATTCCAAGTATTACGAAGAAAAAGATTTCACGGGTCTATAATCGCACATAAACATAGTTTGGACGGAATGGTGATAGATAACTCTATCACTTTTCCGCTATTCTACGACTTGTTTTGTTAAGGAGCGTAATCTAATTATGAATCCATACATTTTAGAAATGAATAATATTTCCAAAGAATTCACAGGCGTAAAAGCGCTATCCAATGTTAATTTCAAGGTGAATAAAGGCGAAATCCATTGCTTGATCGGCGAGAACGGTGCTGGTAAATCAACATTAATGAAAGTTCTTAGCGGCGTCTATCCTCATGGAACTTACTCGGGTGATATCGTATACGAAGGCAATGTTCAAAACTTCTCTAAAATTAGTGATAGCGTAAAAACAGGTATTGCTATTATTTATCAAGAACTTGCATTGTTTCCTGATCTCTCCGTATATGAGAATATATTCGTGGGGAATGAAGTGAAAAAAGGTTCATTGGTAGATTGGAATCAAACGATTGTTAGAGCCAAAGAAATGCTTAACAAAGTGAAGCTTAATGTGAATCCAGAGGTTCTAATCAAAGATTTAGGCGTAGGTAAACAGCAGCTTATAGAAATCGCTAAAGCTTTAAGTAAAGATGTTAAGCTACTTATTCTAGATGAACCCACGGCTGCGCTCAATGAAAACGATAGCGAAAACTTACTTCAACTATTAAGGGAATTGAAAGACCAAGGGATAACTTGCATCATGATTTCTCATAAGCTGAAAGAAGTGATAGCGATAGCGGATCAAGTAACCGTTCTTCGCGATGGCCGGACGATTTGTACGTTAGACGCTTCTAAAAATGAAATTTCCGAGAGCGTGATCATTAAGAACATGGTCGGACGGGAAATTGATGATATTTATCCAAAAAGAGAACATAAACAAATCGGCGGGAATGTGCTTGAAATCCAAAACTGGACGGCATATGATCCCCAGCTAGGCCGAGAAGTCGTAAAAGACGTTAGTCTTCATGTGAAAAAAGGGGAAATCGTCGGTATTGCAGGGTTGATGGGTTCTGGTCGAACGGAATTGGCACAGAGTATATTCGGTAATCCGAAATCCTACAAATTACGTGGCGAATTATTGATGGACGGAGTCAAAAAGTCATTTAAGAGTCCCAAAGACGCGATTAATGCAGGAATTGCCTATGTGACGGAAGATCGCAAAGGGGATGGCTTATTCTTGATTCAGGATATTAAGCAAAATATTTCCGTAGCTAATCTTCATGAGATTGCGTCGAAGGGGATCATTGACAACAATGAAGAAGTGAAAATCTCCAACGCGTATCATAAGTCTTTAAACATTAAAGCGCCTTCGGTTGAGCAACTGGTCGGTAATCTAAGTGGTGGGAACCAGCAGAAAGTGTCCTTGGGCAAGTGGTTATTCGTTAATCCAACTTTACTTATTCTAGATGAACCTACACGGGGTATTGATGTAGGAGCTAAATTTGAAATTTATACGATTATGAACAAGCTGATCAACGAGGGTATGAGCATCATCATGATTTCATCCGAGCTAAGTGAAGTATTAGGTATGAGCGATCGTGTCTATGTCATGGCTGAGGGCAAAATAAAAGGTGAATTATCCGTTGATGATGCAGATCAAGAAAAAATAATGAAGCTTGCAACGCAATAGGAGGAAAAACCGGTGAAATTACTTAAGGAAGCTAAATCATTGATTGGGGTCAATATTCGGGATTATGGGATGTATATTGCTTTGTTCGTCATTATGTTGACCTTTTCGATCATGACGGATGGGCTGTTTATGTCATCCCGGAATATTAGTAACTTGTTAAATGCTACGGGTTACATTGCTGTTTTAGCTGTGGGGATGACACTCGTCATTGTCATTCGGCATATTGACTTATCCGTAGGATTTGCGGCAGGATTTATGGGTGCCATTGCAGCGATCCTCCTTACTCAGATGGGAATACCCTTCTATCTTACGATTCCGATTATATTAGTGTTGGGAATCGCGATCGGATTATTCAATGGATTCTTGGTTGCTCAAATGGGAATACCCTCGTTTGTTGCGTCTTTAGCGGCTATGTTGATTTTCAGAGGGGCTCTACTACAGGTAACTGAGAAAACAGGAACAATCAGTATTAAAGACGAACATTTTAACGCAATCGGTAATGGATTTATACCCGCAATCGCCAAAATAGGTGGGTTGAATTTACTTTCGCTTATCATTGGTGTATTGATTATTGGTCTCTTTATCTACTTTGAGTTTTCTAAGCGTAATAACAAACTCAAATACAATTTTGAAGTGATATCGAAGAGTATGTTTGCAGTGAAAATCGTGTTCATATCTGCGATTATTGCCTATATCACTTGGATTCTAGCGGGCTACAATGGATTTTCTTGGACAATAATTATTGTCCTGATCGTCGTCGTGGTCTATCACTTTCTGACGTCTTCAACGGTCATTGGTCGACATATCTATGCAGTCGGAAGTAATCCAGAGGCTGCGCATTTAAGCGGGATTAGCGTCAAGAAGATTACGTACATTGTTTTTTGTTCTATGGGATTGCTGTCGGCTCTATCAGGTTTGCTTTTCACTGCTCGTTTGCAATCAGCTACAACGACGGCAGGTACTTTATTTGAACTCGATGCGATTGCAGCTGCTTACGTAGGTGGTGTATCTGCTGCCGGTGGAGTAGGTAAAGTGACGGGTTCTATTATCGGGGCGATCGTTATGGCCTCACTTTCCAGCGGTATGAATTTACTCGGAGTCGGGATTTCCTATCAGTATATGATCCGCGGTGGTGTGTTAGCTGGGGCGGTTATATTCGATGTTATGACTCGTAAACAAAGAGCATAGTTGTAGGATTTGGTGAGTTGTACATAATACGCCAGAGCGCATGTATCATGCGCCCTGGCGTATTTGTCATGGAATGACTCGTTGATCTGCGCTGAATTGGCTCCTGCTTCTAGGTGGTAGATTTTATTTTAAAGTAATCTATCCGTGGTTCAATAATTCCATTTTATAGTATGATAAGAGTATTACTTATAGAGTCTACCAGAATAACCTATGGCAAGACGGCTAACCCAAAGAAGAGACTTTCGTGTATAAAAATGTAAAAGTACATACCTTTAGATGAAGATCAGGAGATGAGAGCATGACAACAAATGATACCGCAGAACAAATCCGAATTATCGAATACGATCCTTCCTACGCGGGAGCGGTCGCTGTTATGTGGAATCTTAGCAACGAAAGTTGGGGAGGCGGCACCAAGCAGAGGACGGAGGAGACTGTGCGCCGGGAGATGGAGATTTCGTCCAATCTTCATGTGTTTCTCGCCGTCGATGGCAAAGAGGTTATTGGTTTCTGCAGTTTCGCCCACTACCGTCAAGACGAAGGGGCACTGTATGTACCTCTATTGAATGTGAGACCCGATTATCACGGTTACAAGGTCGGTCGTAATCTAATTTTGAATGCCGTCCGCAAGACAGTGGAAGCGGGGTGGCCACGGCTGGATCTATTTACATGGGCAGGCAACACTAAAGCCGTACCCATGTATAAGAAATGCGGGTTCTTCTGGGAAAAAAATGAAGATAACGTCCATCTGATGAACTTCATTCCGACCGTATTGCAAACCGAAGTACTCGCTCCTTATTTTGAGGAGCTGGATTGGTATGTAGACAGCACTCGCGAGCTCGTTATCGAGCCGGATGGTCGCCGGGAGCGCGGCTTCGATTACTTTGATTACACATGGAGTAAGGGAGATCTCTATGTGCAAGCGGAATTCGAAAAGACGGGTCGCGGGCTGACAGCTCTCGACACTCCTGACTATACAATCTCCACCGAAATCGACGATCACGATCTTGTGTTCGGTTGCGCCTACAAGGTTCGCTATCACATCAAGAACAAATTGGCTTCCGAGCTGGCGATTGAGATCAAGGGGCGGGACGACAAGAGTATCCGATTTGCGCTGGATGCTACCCAAACGATTGCTCCGGGAGAAATGATCATCGTGGAGGGGGAATTTGAGCTTGACCCAGTTCGGGAGGAGCAACATGATAAGAAGACCCATCCTGTTGTCAAGAGCCAATGGGTTATCGGTGGCAAACAAGCCGAGTTCCGTATAGGTATCGCTCCGAAATTCCCAGTCAAGATGAAGATAGCACTGCCAGTTGAGGAGCTTTATCCGGACATACCGGCAGAGCTGTATCTGAACGTGGAGAACAATTTTGCTTCGGAAGCGGAGTTCGCTTTTGAATGGCCAGAGGATGAATGCGTGGAATGGACCGAGCCTACAGTACGTTTCACAGTTCCAGCTAAGGGAAAAGCATCTATCCCGGTATCCTTCATCTTGCGGTCCTACGGGCTCTATTCGCGGGAGGTTGACGTGACGGCCGTTCCGGCTGATAGGCAGGCAGTTTCCTTTACAAGCAAGTTGTCCGTCCTGATGAAGGGAACGCATGGCCGCTTTGGTGGGGAACGCGGGGAACAATGGGTCGCCGTGAATGGCGCATTCTCCCTCCATCTGGGTAAGCTCGATAATAACATGTGGATCGAATATCCTGGCTCGAACCACAGTTTCTGGTGGAACTATCCGAAGCTGGGTAAACCGTTTGCAGAAGAATTCTCCAAGAAGCAGGCCAAAGAAGTGAAGATCTACTCGGAAGAGGAGAGCCAAGTTCTTGAAGCCCTCTACGAGTCGGAAGAGTTCCCCGACCTGCAAATAAAGTCAGTAGCGAAGATATTCGCAAGTGGCATCGCTGAATTTCATCATGAAATTTGCAACACAAGCAGTATAGAGCTAGATGAGAATATGTATCTCCTGACGAATTTCGGTTTCTTCGGCAACCGACTTATCTTGCCATATCAGGGCCATTATGTGGATATGGGCGAGGCATATTCCAGTGATCCGAATCTTTGGGATAGCGCCCAGATTACCGAGAACTGGCTGTTCAACAAGGAAAGGGACTTCGCTTGCGGTATCTGTTGGGACCCTTCCCTGAAGCTGCTTCGTCCGGAATACCCACTTGGGCTGGAACATGATCTTGGCCGGATTTCCGGCGGTGCCGTCGTGCGAACGAAGGCGACTGTGTTTGCACTGAATACCTTCGCCAAGTGGTGGGATTTCCGCACCTTCGCCCTGAAGCAGTGTAACCCAGTCGTACCAGTGCTGGACGATCACCTCGAACTGGTGCTTGGCGGCGGTAATCCGTTCCTTGCGGGACTTTTGAAGGCAGAACTTATCGAAAGAAAGATGGTCCCCCTCGCCGGTAGCTTGGAACTTTATGTGCATAACGGTGAGGGAACGGAGCGGAAGGTTGCCGACATGAAGCTGTTAAGAGAGCAGGACGTTCGTTCTGCAAGCTTTGAGTTCTCCCCTGAGGAAAAGCAAGATTGGGGGAATGTCGAATCCGGTTGTAAGGTCCGGGCCGTCTATCACGGTGAGGATCGGGTTCAGGAGCGGCCGGCTCTATGGTTTCCTCATACGGAAGCAAGCGTTGTCTGCGAGATAGAGGAAGGTGCGGCGGGTCCCGTGTATGAGGTGAACAACGGAGTCCTCTCCATAGCGGCAGCCCCCGGCTTCAGTAGCGTCGTGCATTCCCTGAAGCATCAAGGCGAAGAATGGCTGGACAGTTCATATCCGGAAGCAGCACCGCGTTCTTGGTGGAATCCCTGGTATGGCGGACTTGGCGTGGATATACACGGCATAGGTGGCTTTAGCCGACAGCAGGAGCCGAGAAGTGCGACTTGGGCGGAGCAGACGGATGTGCACGGAAACATCTGGAAGGGACTCCGAATGACCACTGTCATCGAGAAGCAGGAAGCGAATCGGGGGATCACGATAAACCAGTATTACCTTATGCTGCCCGGTGTTCCTGTTCTCTGTGTGCTACATTCAGTGACCAACGAAAGTGGCATGGTTCTACCGCATTATTCGATCTCGGACGATAATTTCTTCAAGCCTTCGCCTGTCTTCTCCGAAGGATGGGTGGAAACCCCAGGAGAGGGAAAGTTCCTTCTCGGGAAGCTGGAAGTCCATCTTCAGTCCAAGGGACTCTTACGACTCGGCGCGGTTTCTCGTCAGAACATGCTGCATGTAGTGAATAGTTATTCCAATCAGAACTCATCAGCGTATGTGAACAACAAGGTGTTCTGTCATGGCGTGAATCACCATCTTTCCCTTAAGAACGGGGAAACCACCTGGACACAGCCGACTTTTCTGGTCTTGGGCGGTATGAATCTGAAACTAGAGGATGTTCGTGACCTTCTGAAATTGACCTTTGCCAGCCCTACCAACAAAAAGGAGTCCGCACATGCCAATTATTGACATTCATATTCATCTCTCAGACATCGACAGCTTTCATCAAACAGCGATCGAGCTGTCCAAAGTCGATTACACCGCCGCCGGTCTCAAAACGGAGTTTGACAAGAACGACATCATTCTAGGTATTGGAATGGGGGTCACGGAGCAGACAAAGGGAGCTTTCCCCGATTCCAGTTCACCCAACCCAATGGGTCTCGATTTGGAAGACAGTGTTCCGCCTTTCCTAATGGAATGTGTCGGTATCAACCCGAACAGGCTCACTGGCAAGCACGCTCTGGAGGAGTTGGACCGGATCGAAGCGCGGCTGCAAGCTCCCGAGGTGGCGGGAATCAAGCTATATGCTGGGTACTATCATCATTACGTCTATGACAAAATCTACACGCCGATCTATGAATTGGCCGCGAAGTACGGTGTGCCAGTGGTAATCCATACTGGCGATACCTACTCGATGAACGGATTGCTCAAGTACGCCCATCCGCTTACCGTAGATGAATTGGCCTATGAGCACCGCAACGTGAATTTCATGATCTGCCATCTGGGTGATCCTTGGGTGATGGACGCCGCGGAAGTAGTGGCTAAGAATCCTAACGTCTACGCGGATTTATCCGGCCTTGTCGTCGGTGATCGACCCCAGTTCGAACGGTTCATGAACGAACCGCTGTTCATGGACCATTTCCGCCGGGCCCTCGTGTACTGTGATCATTACGAGAAAATGCTGTTCGGAACCGACTGGCCGCTCGCACCGATCGACCTGTATGCGGAATTCATCCGCCGGCTCGTTCCGGAGCAACATCATGAGAAGGTATTCTATGAGAATGCCTTTAGGCTGTTTCCACGTATCCAGGAGCGGATCGCAGTGCTATGAGTGCATCAGTGACGCGTAGTAAAGTACGAGGGACTGAAGCTTAAGAAAACAAGCTATCCCCTTAGATAGAGCCAAGGTGATAGCTTGTTTTTGTTCTTCAATGGATAAAGGCTGATGAGCTTGCAGCGCAGGACTAATTACAATACTTACATGTAAAAGCTTATGATAAATATTATTCTTTACTGTTCAGTAAATTTATCATAATACCACAGATTATCATCGGATTCTAAAGAATCGCTATAGGAAGGGATTGACAAATTCAACCCCATTTACAAATGTTAAATTTGTGAATGGGGTTGTCCACATTTTGTGCGAAATCATAAGAATTAGTATCTAAGCATTAATAATAATTTCCTTACCTTCCTTACGCGTTTTAGCATATTCAGCTGTTGCTGTAAAAAGGACATCGGAAGATGAATTAAGTGCAGTTTCACAAGAGTCCTGCAACACACCAATGATGAAACCAACTCCAACGACCTGCATAGCAATTTCATTCGAAATTCCGAATAAGCTACATGCTAGAGGAATGAGCAGGAGAGATCCTCCGGCAACACCTGAAGCGCCTGCAGCTGATACAGCTGCTAAGACACTAAGAATAAGCGCGGTACCCATATCGACTTGAATGCCAAGAGTGTTAACTGCAGCAAGGGTTAAGACAGAAATCGTAACAGCTGCACCTGCCATATTAATGGTAGCCCCTAATGGGATCGAAACAGAATATGTATCCTCATCTAAACCTAGTTTTTCACATAAACTCATATTTACTGGGATGTTTGCAGCTGAGCTCCGAGTAAAGAATGCTGTAATACCACTTTCCTTCAAGCATTTAAAGACAAGTGGATATGGATTTTTACGAATATATAAGAATACAATTATTGGATTAACGACAATAGCTACAAAAACCATACATCCCAGGAGCACTAAAAGTAATTTCCCGTAGTCGAGCAAGGTTGAGAGTCCACTTGTTGCGATTGCATCAAAGACTAGCCCCATAATACCAATCGGCGCCAAATTGATAACCCATTTCACTAATTGAGATATAGCATCTGAGAAATTAGAAAGCATGTTTTTGGTAGAATCAGCAGCATTTCTTAACGTAATGCCAAGAAGTAAAGCCCAAGCAAGTATGCCAATATAATTGGCACTTATCAGAGCATCTATCGGGTTAGCAACGATGTTAAATAGTATTTTCTCAAGAACTTCCAGAATGCCACCTGGAGGTGTAAGATCTTGGGTACTTGTTGTTAGTCTTAATGTAACCGGAAATAGAAAACTAGCTACAACGGCCACTAATCCGGCTAGGAATGTACCTAAACCATAAAGGACAATAATCGATTTCATATTCGTTTGATGTCCACTTCTATGTTTAGAGATGGCACTCATAACCAAGAACAAGACTAGGATGGGGGCAACGGCCTTTAATGCACCTACAAACAATGAACCGAAGATAGATACCCATTGTGCGGCATCAGGAATTGTCAAAGCTAAGATAATACCAATCATCATTCCCAAAAGTATGCGTTTTACTAGGCTGACTTGGTTCCACTTGTTAATTAAATTACTCATTCATAACCCTCCGATATTATAATAGAAGCATAACAAAATAGAGTACAGCTGTTTCGCGGCATTGTGCCTGTTTTCACTTATGGTATATATTAGTTGTCAGTTTATCACGTATATTCCCGATTGTGAATGAAAGATATAATTATTGGTGTTTATATTTAAGATTCTAAAAAAAACTAAATATAGTTCGATAGTCCATTTCTTTCTTTAATATAGCATGAAAGCTTTCAATGGGTGCATTATCATAGGGACAAACTTTAGCCGAGAAGGGCTAGCTTATTCCCAAGCTGATGAGCTCTTCTCGTGTCTCACTCACTTTAAATTGGAGTTGTTGCTTAAGAAGTTCTTATCTAATGTTAGGCGCTCCATAGACACCATCTTGTTCGTGATAGATCCTGGTGATTGGTATCAACAGATTGGTAAACAGAAGGAGGGAAACGAGGTCAATTATATATAATTCCGACTAATTACATCTGTTTAATAAAATAAAGATTGACAGCTAATCTTCGTAGCTGATATTATTCACTCATATTCAAAAGGGTTAGGCGCACCAATCAAACTTAATATTCGATTTACTAGTCGACTGGACATCCAGAGATTCTGTTAAGAAAGGATTATTCTTTCTTTATGGAGTCTCTTTTTTCTGTATCTACATCAACAGATGAATTAAATATGAATAGGAGTTGTGAAGATGTCTAATGATTTTCAAGGAGAAATTAATCGATATGTAGAGGATAGTAAACCTTGGTGGCCTAGTCCGAAACGTCCACCAGAAGGTGCACCGAATGTCGTGTATATTGTTTTGGATGATACGGGGTATTCCCACCTAGGATGTTATGGGTCAGATATCTCCACTCCAAATATTGATAAATTAGCGAATGGTGGGCTTCGTTATACGAATTTCCATACAACCGCCATCTGCTCTCCAACTCGTGCTTGTTTGTTAACCGGAAGAAATCATCATTCTGTGGGGATGGGGTTTCTTGCTGATGCTAATAGTGGGTTTCCTAATGCGAGAGGTAAGATTAGTAAAGAAACAGCATTACTCAGTGAGATTCTGCAAGAAGAAGGATACAGCACGTTGGCGGTTGGCAAATGGCATCTTCTCCCGTCGGACGAACGTTCTGTAGCAGGACCTTTTGAACACTGGCCATTATCTAGAGGATTTGAACGCTATTATGGATTCTTGGGTGGAGAGACGAATCAGTGGAATCCAGATTTAGTGGCAGGTAACGAATACATTGATCAACCGAGAACAGCTGAAGAAGGGTATCACTTAACAGAAGATCTCACAGATAAAGCCATAAAATATGTTAGAGAACAGAAGAGCGCAGCGCCTGATAAGCCATTCTTCTTATATCTTGCGTATGGTGCCACGCATGCTCCTCACCATGCACCAGAAGAATTCATCCATAAATATGCCGGGAAATACGATCAAGGTTGGGATGTAGCTCGCGAACAATGGTTCGCACGTCAGAAGGAATTAGGTATTATTCCGGAAAATACAGTGCTTCCTGCACGTAACCCTGGAGTGAAAGCTTGGGATTCTTTGAACCCAACGGAGAAACGGTTGTTTACTAGAATGCAAGAAGTATTCGCAGGATTCCTGGATCATACAGACTATCATATTGGGCGATTGTTGACTGCATTGAGAGAAATAGAACAGTACGACAATACGATTATTGTTCTGGTATCAGATAATGGTGCAAGTCCAGAGGGTCAACAAGTGGGCACATGGAATGAATACAAGAATTTCAATGGAAAAGCCGAGCAAGCGGAACAAGAAATACAACATATTGATAAACTCGGTACACCAGATGCATACAATCACTACCCAACAGGCTGGGCGCAAGTAGGGAATACACCGCTTAAATGGTATAAAACCTTTGTGCACGCGGGTGGTGTTAAAGATCCATTTATTATTTCGTATCCAGATAAAATAAAGGATGCTGGTGGGATTCGAAGTCAATATCATCACGCCATAGATGTCGTTCCTACAATTCTCGAACTGGCAGGTATTGATGAACCAACGATAGTTAAGGGTACTGAGCAGAAATCAATAGAGGGAATTAGCTTGGCCTATAGTTTCGATCATCAATTAGATCCAAGCCAAAGAAAGACGCAATATTATGAAATGCTGGGTAATCGTGCAATCTATCATGAAGGTTGGAAGGCTGTCACTTACCATGTTCCAGGATCGTCGTTCGATGAGGATCGATGGGAACTATATCACGTAGATCAAGATTTCTCGGAGAACCAAGATCTTGCACAATCTGAACCGGAGAAGTTGAAAGAACTGATAGATCTATGGTGGGTGCAAGCAGAACAATATGGTGTATTACCGCTTGATGGACGTGGGTTGTTAGATAAGTATAGTAAGACCGAAGTTCCGAGAACGGTGACATATAAATACTATCCCAATCAAGATGGATTCCATCATTATGTTCTGTTAGATTCCAAATTATCGCATTCTATTGAAGCTGATCTGAATCGTTCTTCGATCCAAGAAGAAGGAGCGCTCATTGCGAATGGAGGGAGATTTGGTGGCTGGGCCTTCTATGTGAAGTATAACCGACTTGTATATCATAACAATTATATCGGTGAACATCATTATTCCATCGTATCTAATGAAGAACTGCCGCTTGGAAAGGTCCATGTTCGGTTCGATTATGAGGCTAACGAGGGATTTGGCAGTGTTGTGAAGCTATATATCAATAACAAATTAGTAGGTGAAGGAGATATCGAGAGGGTTGCTCACATCGGAGGTCCAGGTGTACTTTCAATTGGCAAAAGTGCATTGACACCGGTCTCGGAAGATTATGAATCTCCTTTTGCATTCACAGGTGAATTGAAGGAAGTTAGAGTCATTATTCCACAATTTGTTCGTGATCTTGCTGCAGAGACAGCCATCGAATTAGCCGTTGATTAAGAAGGATCAGAAATATATAGATTATAAAAGGGGTTATGTTATGAATCAAAAGAGGAAGTTCATATTATTCATTCTAGTTGTATCTATGATGTTATTATCTGCATGTGGTTCTACTTCTGAAGCGGGATCAGGAAAGTCGGAAGCATCATCGTTCACGATTAATATAGCTAACATGGGATTACCTATATTAAATGTTGCCAAAGAGAAAGGTTGGTTTGAAGAAGAATTCACTAAATTAGGTGCTACGGTTGCTTGGAGTAATCATCCTGCAGGGCCGCCCATTAATGAGGGTATCGCCTCTAAGCGTATCGATCTGGCTGTACTGGGGGAAGGCGCTGTGTTGTCTGGGGCAGCTAACAACATTGATGTCAAATTAATATCATTATTATCTGATGGAGTGAATGGTGTTAACTATCTTATTGCTCCAAAAGGTAGTGAAATTAAAACTGCTATTGATCTGAAGGGAAAGCAAATAGGCGTTAGTTTAGGAACGTCACATCATGTGTTTCTGCTGAAACTTCTTGATTCTGTTGGACTTCAGCAATCAGATGTTAAGATTGTTAATTTAACAATCATGGATGCACAGCCTGCATTTCAGACAGGTCAATTAGATGCATGGATAACAGCAGACCCTTTTGCAGATATAGAAGTGAAGACTAATGGTGCTATCCTGATTTCTTCAGGTGAGTCGCTGAATATAACATCTCCAACTTTCTATATCACCCGTGGTGAGTTTGCGAAGGAACATCCCGAAGCCGTGAAGGTATTTCTGCAAGTGATAGAGAAAGCTAATCAATTTGCAAAAGAACATCATGAGGAATTCATTGATTTAGCAGCGAAGAGTTCTGGTCGGGATCGCTCCCAGGTGGAAACATCCGCATCGAAAGCTGAATATCAAAGTTCTCCAACCCCCGATGAAATATTAAAAGAGCTTCAATCATCGGCTGATATTTTGACTGATCTAAAGTATTTGACTAAGAAAATAGATGTGAAAGAGATTGTGGATAATACGTTTATTACGGGGTTGAAGAAATAGAGGATTGTTTAAGTGATTTAAGTGATTCAAGTGATTCAAGTGTTTTAATTGAATAGAAGCGTAACGAACTATATTGTCTCTCACTGTGATTCTCATGAAATTTATGAGAATCATGAGTGGGGGATTTTTAGGCAGCTATTAAACAGGAAAATAATCACATCGCGAATATGCAAGATTTACAGCAGAAGTGTAGCTTAATAACAAATTCTGATTATGAACGATTACATTACACGAATAGATTTAGGGGAATAACTGAAATGATGTTCTATGAAATGGGTTCAGCCCATATTACAAATGGTGTAAATGCAAATTTTGTGAGAGAAATGATTCCGCATCACGAGGGAGTTGTACGCATGTCAAACAACGTACTTCAATTCAATACCTGTCCAATGCTAAAGCCGATTCTTTATGCCATCATAACCTCCATAGGTGAGGTATCAAACAAATGAAACAGCTGCTAGCAAGGATAGAATGTTGTTGAATTAGAAAAATGTAATGAATAAATCTTAGTTCAATAGGAGGAAGGTTAACTGATGGCGGCCTTTTGATTAAATTCAGGGAATGATGGAGTATGTTCAGAAGCTGTCATTCGAAACTGCACAAGGGAAGCAGACAACCGATGATCATTTTTTGAAAACAGAGTTTGCGACTGAAGATCTTGTAATGGCGGATAAATTCGGAGTAACAAATAGCCAAACGATCCCAGACATTAAGCAAGTGATTGCGGATGACTCAGTCGAAGAGGTGAGGATGCTTCGCTCCATGTACCTATATACCATTATGATAAAAGCACTAGGTCGGTATTGGTGGATGAAACAAAGCGTCCAATTTACCGAGCGATTGTAGAGAAATATCTTAAATCGCCATTTGGTTGACGCATAATAAGATACCCACGCCATACAACATTAAGCAGGATGGAAAGTACAAGGGCTGGTCGAGCATTACGGTTCAACGGTTGCTGGCAAGCAAAATCCATATGGGTTATACAGCACTTATGGCAAAACCCGTTCCAAGCGTGGTCAGGTGGAGCTTTTACTCGAAGAGGAGCGGATTAAAGTCATGGGAACACATGAAAAGCTGAAAACGCCGGAGGACCATGAAGTTATTATGGAGCCTCTACTTAAGAATCGCATGTTGAACCCCAATTCAAGACGTACTATTTTTCCATTGTCCGGCTTGCTGTATTGTGAAAAGTTCGGTTCACGGATGAGATCCCGAGTAGTTGAGAACAAGAAGTAAGGGCAGCATTGGAGTGGATTGTGCTATCACCAATACAAAGATGGCAGCAAATGTGAACAGCATGGCAAGGTAATGGATGTTGATTTTTTCAATGCTCTGTATGGTCGGATTAACCATGTTGATCCAAACATTTTGCGGGAGATTGAAATGCATGGCAGTCGGTATAATGATACTCAGGTGATAATCGAGGTCAAAGAGCAGGAATTTATAAAGCAGAAGCGGGGCTGGACAAGCTGTATGAATCGTATGAAAAGGACATGCTTACGAAGTAAGTATTTTTGGAGCGTAAAGCTATCCGATATAGGCAGATACAGAAGCTGGGGGAAGAGTCGAAGGATTTGCGGAAGGTTGTGATAGATGAAGGGAATTATCCGACCGTGGAGCAGATATATGAGCGGGTGGGTGAGTTTAGGGAGTTGTGGAGCGATGCGGTGACGAGTGAAGAGAAGAATCAGGCGTTGAAGAAGCTTGTGGAGCGGATTGTTTATAATCGGGAAGGGAATCGGGTGGTTTTGACGGTTTGTTATAGGATACTGAAATAAAATAAAGCATCTTAAACACTAAGCCTCTGGAATTATTTCCAGAGGCTTAGTGTTCTATTACTATTAAGCTTAATATTCGAGGAAATGGTACTGTGCCTAACACTTGAATAATATTAGATAGGTATTTAAATATGAGGTAGCTATGCTCATGGATGATTTTCAGAATTGAATTGAATAAAAGATATAATGAAAAAAACAGCAATAATGTTGAAATAAATTTGGTTGATGAAGTTCCTAAGAATAAGAAATACATATAATACCTTACTATGATTGAGATGAAAATGTTTCCAACGTCATTGATTTTTACTACTTAAAATATAATGATCCTGTTACTAAACGAGTGGACGAATTAGATAATCATTTGGCAGTAGTACTTTATCAAATGGCTTCCGCTAAATTATAGTGGATTTTTAATCGGGGAAAGGCGAGTCGTGATAATGCAAAAAAGAAGAACGAGGCATTTCCTGATATTTATAGATATAACAATGAGAACAATGGGACTATTTTTCCAGCTGAAGGGAAAGAGGGCGTCTAATCTATTCTTTCTAAAAATATCAATTACCTAGTTTGTAATTCTTATGAATACGTGGCGCTAGATATAGTTCTTAGTCACTAGGTTTTTTGTGAAATTTAAAGGAAATGCTTGGAAAATGTAGAATATGTTAATAAAGTATCATTTTTTGTTGAAAGGTGATTATATGGAAACTACTCTTAGTGACTTAGAACCATTCAAATTACCGCAAAAGCCGGATAATTACGACATTCTTTTTGGTTTGCCTATCCCACCTATAGATAGATTGCGAACATTTTCAGCAGATCAATTTGAGGACATGATTTGCGAATGGGTCGATGGATATTTGAAAAAAGAGTATACATCTGTGTATCGCTCAGGCTCGGCTGGTGATAAGGGAAGGGATATAGTTGCATTTGTAAATGATGATTCCCCGAATCATGTCTGGGATAATTATCAATGTAAACATTATGACCATCCGCTTTATCCAAGTGATGTATGGTTAGAATTGGGAAAACTATGCTATTACACATTTATTGAAGAATATACAATTCCAAGAAAGTACTTTTTGATTTCTTCTCGTGGTTTGGGAACTTCTTTATCTGAATTAATCGAGTATCCGACTCGTCTAAATGATGAATTAATCTCAGCTTGGGAAGATAAATGCAAGAGAAAGATTACGAATGTAAGTGAAGTTACCTTAACTAATGAGTTGTTGGAATATATCCAAAAGTTTGATTTTTCGATAATAAATCACTGTCCCCCTCAAAAATTAATAGAACAGTACAGCACTACACCTTTTTACAAATATCGTTTTGGTGGCGGACTAAATAAGCCTAGACCCCAGTCAGAGGCTCCGGGACCTTCAATAAAACCAGAAGAAGTAAGGTATGTTTCACAACTATTTGAAGCATATTCAGATCATCTTGGAAAAAGGGTGAGTGGTATTGAGGAGTTGAATAATTACAGCTCGCTGTATCGGCATTTTAATAGGCAGCGGGAAGACTATTATAAGGCAGAATCACTCAGACGATTTGCTAGAGATGAGTTGCCTTATGACGAGCCTTTTGAAAAGTTACAGGATGAAATTTATAGAGGAGTAGTAGACACTGCAGAGGATACTCATGCTAACGGCTTTGTATGTGTTAAGGAAACAATAAAAGAAGCTAGAAAATTAGAGATTACAAGCAATGTTTTAATTAGGTATATTGATGGAAGTGATAGAAGTGGAATATGCCATCAATTAGCGAACAATGACTCTCTGAACTGGGTGAGAAAATGAACGAGGTAAAATTAAGTAGAGAAACCTACCTATTCAATACTCCACTGGAAACTGGGCTTCGGTGCTTAGTGATTTTAGCGGGATTGGAAAATAAAGCTATAGATATTCAAAGGCTGATTTATTTGGATTATTTATTAACACATTATGGTGATGTTGAGCCAGAATTGGAGAGTCTACATCCTTCAACACCATCTCGATCTGGTGAAATACTGATAAAGCGAGATTTAGTAAACCAAGGACTTCACTTAATGATTAGCAAAAATCTTATTAACATCGAATATGGAAAAAGTGGAATTTTGTATAGGGCAACACCTTACTCCAAAGCGTTTCTTCAACATTTTGAGGCTAACTATATGCTACGGCTTCTGGATGTGAATAAATTACTGATAGACAAATTCTCTAATTATACTGACGTAGAACTCAAAACTTTTATAATGAGAAATATTGATCGTTGGGGTGGAGAATTTGTAAAAGAAGCTTTCGTAAGGGGGGGCAATTAATGAGCACAGAAGGTTTTTTGATTTCGGAAATCCGACTAACAGGAAAAAACAAGAGAAATGCTAGTATCGTACTCAAAAAAGGGCTTAATGTTATCTCAGGGGCTTCTGATACTGGGAAGACTTACATATTTCAATTAATAAACTATATGTTTGGTGGTAAAGATGAACCAAAAGAAATAGATGAAAGTATTGGTTATTCAACTATTTTTCTTGAACTTGAGAAATATGAAGGAGAATGCTACACATTAAAGCGTGAAATTGGTGATTCATCAATTTTTGTCTATGAGTCAAAAATTGATGATATTTTACTTCTTCAGAATTGTGTGAAACTAAAAGCTAAGCATGATAAGGATGACAAAGACAATATATCAACATTTCTTTTATCCTTAACGGGAATCAAAGATATGCTTTTAAGGAAAAATGCAAGAGGAACCAAAATATCTTTTTCTTTCAGAAATATCGTTGCTCTAATGATGCTAAACGAAGAAAAAATTATATCAGAGGAAGTTCCTATTTATTCCGGTATACCTACAAATAAAACGACAGAACAGTCTGCATTTAAGACTATTCTCACAGGTGTAGATGATAGCCATGGGGAAGAGATAGATGATCCTAAGATATACAGAACCCGACTTGAAGGAAAGTTGGAGTTTGTAAACTCTTTGTTGCAGACATTAAAGTTGGAATTGAAAGGAAACGATGCTCAAATCCAGGGCTATGATGCCCAAGAATTAACTTTAGAGATTGACAAATTGATGAGCGCATTATCAAGTAACAGCAAAGAAATTAACTTTAGAATGGGACAAAAGAAAGAAATATGGATTCAAGAACAAGAAATAAAATCAAGAATTTTAATGCTCCAAGAACTATTAGAAAGATTTAGATTGCTTGAAAAAAGTTATCTCTCTGATTTAGATCGACTTCAATTTCTTATCGAAGGGGATCACTATATCTCACAATTGTTTGATTCAAATTGTCCTGTTTGCAATAATCCTTTCAACTCAAAAACTACTGAGCATAATCATGATTTTTATTTAGAAGATTTACAGATTGCGTGTTCTGAGGAAAGTAATAAAATCAATGCTCAACTAATTGATCTTAGAGAAACATTAACTAATCTACAAAATGAGAATGAAGAAAACAATAAAAAAGTAAAACTTCTAAGTCAACAAATTAAGGAAATCGAATTAATGATTCAGCGTGAATTAAAGCCAGTTGCAGTATTAACGAAAGAAAAAATGGATAATTTGTTGAACGTAAAAAGATTTTTTCAAGAAATTGAACTTAATGAACGTCGTATTGCTGAGTATCAAACTAGCCAATTAGATATTATGAGGGAATTATCTAAAAAGAATCAGAAGATGAAATTCGTTAATGAAATAACAACAGAAATCTATGATGAGTTTGCTACAGAAGTGAAGGAGTTACTTGATGGATGGAACTATCCTGATTTAACAAGTGTTAGCATAGATTATGATGATCAGGAGTTAATTGTTTCGGGCAAGAAAAGAAAAAATCATGGAAAAGGTTATCGAGCAATATTAAATGCTGCTTTTGTTATTGCAATTATGAAATATACAAGAAGTGTTGGACTCAAGCATCCTGGACTGATTATTTTAGATTCTCCGTTAACTACTTATAAAGAAAGACTGAATCAAACAACACTAAGCAGCAGTGAAGAAGATATATCACTAGATATGAAGCAAGCTTTTTTTAATAATTTATCTGAACTTCGAAATGATGTCCAAGTAATCATTTTTGAGAATATAGACCCAATTAAAGAAGTACAGGATAACATGAATTATATTCACTTTAGCAAATTAAGTGGTGTGGGAAGATATGGGTTTATTCCAGTTGACAATATTTCTGAATCAGTTAGCAGTAATCAGATTAAATAAAAATTAAAAAGTTTAGGGTGGTAGTGGGAATAATGGAATTTTCGCAGAAAATACGTAATTTACGAAATAAAGCTCAAGAGACACAAGCTGCAAATAAAATAATTGATATGCTAGATGATTTGAAAATGAAGAATGATGAAACAACCTCATATAGATGGATTTGGGAACTCATACAAAATGCGAAAGACGTTGTTAACACAAGTGGGATGGTTGACATAACTATAAACTTTGACCAAGGCAATAATAGCGTTGAATTCAAACATAATGGGAAGCTGTTCTCAACTGAAAATGTTGTTTTTCTTATAGAACAAGTGTCCACAAAAGATCGCACAATAACTGATGAAAAAAGCAAAAATACTACAGGGAAATTTGGAACGGGTTTTTTAACTACTCACTTGCTTTCAGAAAAAGTTAGAGTTTCTGGATATCTGCAGGATGTTGGTGAGTCACCGTATTCTTTTAGTGTTGTTTTAGACCGATCAGGTGTGGATCAGCAATCAATAATTAATGCCATACAAGAAAGTTGTTTGGAGTTAGATAAGAACACTACCATAGTTATTGACAAAATAATAGACGATAAAGGTTTCAATACTTGCTTCACCTATGATTTGGATGAGTCTGGAGTGTCAACAGCAAAGAAAGGTCTGAGGAATCTACTTATTGCTGCACCTTACGTATTTGCATTTGTTCCTAAGATAGGCTCCATCACAGTTACAAGTGGTCAGTATATTCAAACAATTAGCCGCGGTAAAATGATTGAAATTGAACTTGAGGATGCAAAGTTAACAAATGTTGTAATTACAACAAATGGGGAAACAAAGGATAAATATATTTTTGTCTTGGGAAAGAATGATGTATCTATTGCAGTAGAAGTTGAACAGTGTGGAAATAATAATTTTACAGCAAAGTACGAACCTCAACTACCTAAGATATTTTGTGACTTTCCTCTCTTGGGAACAAATGATTTTTCATTCCCTGTAGTTGTAAATAGTCCTCTGTTTAATCCAACAGAACCACGAAATGGTATACGTTTAACGAATAAAGAACATAAACAAATAACAGAAAATAAGCAAATATTAATGGAGGCTTCACAACTTTATATTAAGATGGTGGACTACTTTTTAGAAAAAGGATACCAAGGGATTTATAACATTACTAAAATCTCTGAACAGCTTGATAAGGATTGGCTATCTAAAGAATGGTTTGAGCAAGAGATAATTAATAAATTAAAGTCTCATATCACAGCAATTCCTCTCATTTCTACACATAATGTTGGAAAAATGCCTCTTATGGATGAATCGGGCGGTACATGTGTATTCATTCCAAAAGATTTAGATGAATCTCTCAGGGGAAAAGTATGGACACTATCAAGCGAACTGATTCCCGATATGATTACAAAGCGTGAAGAATTAGAGTGTTGGTACAATTCTTTATGGGAAGAATGCCGAAATTACGGTTTATTAGATTTAATTAACCGAGTAGAAGCATTTGAAAATATTAGTGAGTTATCGAAACATCTTAATGTTAATGTAACTGACTGGTTAAATGAATTATTGGCATTATTCTATTCTAATGAATATTCGTATACCAACAACCTTGGCAGAAGTCCACGTATTTTGCCAAATCAATATGGTGAGTTTCGTACTTTAGATGAGGTATCACTTGATTGCGGTATTGATGAAGTATATAAAGACATATCTACCGTACTAAATTTGGATTTTAAAATTGAATTGTTGAATAAAGAAATTAATAGTAAATTTCTTACTAACATAAATAAACTCACGTTAGATGATGTTTTCTCAGAAATCCTAAAAAAATTGCATAGATCACATCCTGCAGTACAAGACTTTTATAAGAGTATTATTTCTCTTCAAGCTAAACAGAATAGTGAACAAAATGACTTTTTAAATCTTGTTTGTGAATTGCAAGGTAAAGATGTCTGGATAAGGAATAGTGTTTCGAAACATTCACAAGATTTATTAAAAATGGCCTTGAAATTCTGGAGAGAAAAAATAACCAAGGACATAGGCTCCTATGAAAGTATAAAAATCTTTTCCTCTAGTTTTAGATTCACTAGTCAGCATGAGGCGCTCATGTGGATGTCAAATTTTATTCGAATTTTGGTGAAATATGAGCAAGAGGGTTTATTGGATCAGATTGCTATATTGCCTGATCAATATGGGAATTTCAAAATGAGAGCAGAATTATCACAAGATTCAGGTGAAATTGATGAAATCCTTAAAGATGCATCTAAACAGGCTGGATATGATGTACGTGAAACATTGTTATCAAAAGACATTATTTTGGAGCTACCTGAAAATAGAACTGTATACCTAGAGGACATTTCTGAGAAAATCACACAGTATGTGAAAGAGAATAAAAGCAGTATTGTGCAAAACGATATTGATGTGAAAGAAGTATTTCAAAAAACATATCTTTGGCTTAGAGAAAATTCAACGAATGAAACGGTCAAAAAGTGCTTCAAAGAATTATTAACTAATATACATTGGTTTTATAATGATAATGATATTGCTGAGAATATGTCAAAAATTGAAGAATACAACGACATATTAGAGAAATATGGTGTTTCTGGAGTGCAAGAATTAGAGCAGATATTATCTCGCTCAAATGTTGAAAGTAGTTCAAGTAAAACGGTGGAGATTTCAATGGAAATTCTTGCACAATGGGGTATTTCAACAGAAGAAGATTTAAATCGAGCTCTGGAAAATAATGTGTTTGGTCCAGAATTTATTCATGATTCTAAACGCAACTCAGAATTATTCAGCTATGTCCAAGATATTCTTGAGCGCTCCAAGAATAAAATCATTGAATTTTTAGAAAAGAAAGAAAACGAAAATGGTGTTAAAGAATATGACGTTTCAGATCCGATCAGAATTAGTAATACTATCTTCGTAATAAAAAAACACGGTACTGATATTTATTTAATTACTCGACCATCTGATTATGGTCAAATAATATTATATTATGGTACTGAGTTGGATATGCTTGACTATGAAAAAGATTGTGAATTATGGGTTGAAGATGATAAGAGCGAACCGCAAAAAATTACATTTGGGAAAATATTAAAGCTGACTGGTGTTAACAAGATTCCACTTAGGAGCATAAGAGAGAAATGATTGATATTAATGAAGTAAAGCAATTACTGCAATCTCCTGATTCGAAAAATCTTATCTGTAGAAACTTAGAATTCAGACCACAAAATTTGGCTATGTTTATTGCTGCCCTGTCAAACATGACAGAGGGGTATGGTTATATTGTAATCGGGGTAATTAAAAATACAAATAATTACTCTATTAATGGAATAAGTAATGGATTCATATTAGATGAACCTATTAAACGGGCACTCAGTTTGTTATCCGAGCAACCACTAATAGAATTTGGTCCACTTAGTATTGAAGGTAAAAATATTTATGCAATAAAAGTGATAAATGTTGAAAATGAGATTTTCTTCAGTATTCCACAAAATACAGAGTCACTAACCGATTTATTTATTCGTGATCTTTACTTGGCATGCATCAAACTTCAAGCACGTAAGCTTTACGTTAGCACTACAGAAGATGAGCGTAATGACTTTATTACAGACTTGCTTGAAACAAATGGATATCATATAAAAGACCAAACTCGACGCGGAAGTTCTGCTAGTGGTAAATCATCTGGCGAAATTGATATTTTTGTTGAAAATAATAGAATGCCTTTTACTATTATCGAAGCCCTTAATTTAGATAGCTTAAATACTAATTATCTTGATGTTCATCTTGACAAGATATATTCCTACGATACAACAGGAAATGCATTCAATGTATGTTTGTCATATGTAAAAATTAAGGACTTTGGGTCTTTTTGGGATAGGTATTGTAACTACGTTAAAACACGTGAATATCCAGTAATGCTTGTCTCTTCTGATACAAATGCTGATAAAGATTATTCATACTCTGATATAAGATTCATGACAACGACGCATAATCGTTCGGGAAAACTCACATGCCTCTATCATATATGCGTAAAAATACAAGAAACATAGTTTGAAAGAGAGATTGTTAAAATTCACCAAAGATGACCAATAGGATTTTGACAAAATATTATTGGAAAACAAGTATACGTACTTAGATATGTTTTTTAACTATTGCGAGCTTCCGCCACCTTTTTGGGTAAACTAACCCCAGTGATGCCCCATGACAACTGACAAAGTACCCAATAGATTAGCCAAGGAAAAGTTACCATGGCAACACGCACATTACCTGGTGAACTTGCTGTGTGTTGCTGGTTACGGAGTGGTTTTTGAAGGTTACATTAATTTTTTGAAAAGTCAGATCGCCAGAAAATAGTAAAACTACGGATTGGAGGTAGAAAATATGGGGTACTCTTATAGCGGCATGGTAGATGGATTAAAAACATTTTATAGTTCTATGCGTCAGCTTAATGTGGAGATAGGAACTTTCGAACATAAATACAATAATGTTATATCAGATGCTATATTTGATACTAGAGATTCAGGCGGGTGGAAGCTAACATTCATCAAAAGAGCAAGTGGCAATGTTCTATGTGTTCCAATTCAAAAAGGATACCGTTTTTCTATTACCGGGAATGCAGAATATGATGCTCTCATTGAATATTTTGGAATTGGAAGTGGTAAAGGGCAATTCAGCATTAAAGACTTTGTTGATTATTTAGATAAGCAGATTCCCACTGAATACAGACTATCCGATAACAAGAGAAAAGCAATACTAAAGTATAATAAGTTAGATAATGAGAGTGATGGAATCTATCCCATAGGTATCAAAAACTGGGAAGTTATCCATGCTAAGAATCCAGAATTACCAGAAGATAAATATCATAGAACTCCAAAAAACTTATTAAAAACTAAAGAACTATATCCAGACATATATAATGCAACTAAAGATATGGATATAACAATTATGTACGGAACAGATTCTGGGGAAAATACTGAAAAAATAAAGGCTGGTAAAATAGATTATAAGAATTAACGTTATTGACCCACATAAACCTGTCATTGATGAGATGTTAGAGGGTAAGGAAAAAAGTTACACAAAAGGATTGAGAGGGTGCCGCACTCGCTCAGTTTTTTTTCACATAATCCCTCAAACGGAAACAAGGTGAGTCCCGTACTATTAGAATAGTACGGGGCCCACCTTGTTTATTGGTCTTGCTATCTTGTACATAAATGCCAATGCCTTCAAAGTACAGTTCAGTTATGACCCCCCTGTTCACAATAGTTGTCGTGCCTCTCAATAGAATGTACAGTAGTTAAAAAGAGAGAATGAGGTGGATCGACAATGGCTAGATATAGTAACGAACTTAAACAACAGATTATGCTACGGATGATGCCCCCTAATAATGAATCTGTAAGTCAGATTTCGAGAGATAGTGGATTGGCAGAGGCCACATTGTATAAGTGGCAAAAGGAAGCACGAGCGAATGGTGTTGCTGTACCCGGTGGTGAAAAAGAAACCGAGAAATGGAGCACGCGAGATAAGTTTTCCATTGTTGTAGAGACAGCCACGTTAAGCGAAATTGAGTTGTCCGAGTACTGTAGAACGAAAGGTCTTTTTGTAGAGCAAGTGGAAGCTTGGCGTGATGCTTGCATGCAAGCCAACGGAGGTGTTGCAGAACAAGCTACAAAACTACAAAAAGAACTACGTAACAAAGAACGCGAGATGAAGACACTAACCCGTGAATTAAAACGAAAAGATGCCGCATTAGCTGAAACGGCAGCCCTACTGGTGTTGCGAAAAAAGGCCCGAGCAATCTGGGGGGACCCCGAGGAAGACTAATTCCTGCCTCAGATCGTCAAGTCGCCATTACACTCATTGGGGAAGCTGTACAAGCTGGAGCACGGGAGAGACTGGCATGTCGTGAGCTTGCTATTACCCAGCGAACCTTACAACGCTGGCGTAGTGACCAATCTCCTCTCGAAGATCAACGCCCGCATGTTGTAAAGCGGTCTCCTTCTCATAAACTTAGTGAACCTGAAGTACAACACATCCTTGAAGTCATTAACCAAACGGAATTCAAGAGTTTACCACCCAGTCAGATTGTTCCTAGACTCGCAGATCAAGGCATCTATCTCGCCTCAGAATCTACCTTTTATCGTGTTATGCATCAACACAAGCAACAACATCATCGCGGACGTAGCCAGAAGCCTAGCTCGAAACCTCTTACCAGTCACTGTGCCACAAAACCTAATCAAGTATGGATGTGGGATATTACGTGGATACCAGGTCCAGTGAAAGGGATATTCTTTTATCTCTATCTTATTCTCGATTTATTTAGCCGTAAAATTGTAGGTTGGGAGATTTGGGATGAAGAATCTTCTGAATATGCAAGTCAACTCATGCGGAGAACCGTGCTAAAAGAACAATGTGTTATTCGAAAAAGCCCTCTCATTTTGCATTCAGATAATGGCAGTCCAATGAAAGGTTCAACCTTGCTTGAAACCCTATACAGTCTTGGAATTACACCTTCTAGAAGCAGACCTCGAGTGAGCAATGATAATCCGTATGCTGAGTCTATTTTTAGAACGTGCAAGTATCGACCGGATTTCCCTGTTAAAGGTTTTCAAAGTAGAGATGAAGCACGCGAATGGACATTACGATTTGTCGATTGGTATAACACTACGCATCGCCATAGCGGACTGAAATTCTTGACTCCGAACCAAAGACATCAAGGTCTATCTGAGAAGATTTTCGCAAAAAGAAAACAGGTCTATGAAGCAGCAAAAGCGAAGTATCCTAGTCGTTGGTCCAGAGAAATACGTGATTGGAATCTGAAGGAACAGGTATGGCTCAACCCCGAGAAAACAGTGGAAAACGAAGCTAATAAAAAACAAAGTTAATAACTACATAAGTTCTATAGAATCGCGACAACTGTCTTGACAACTACCGTGACTAATGAATTAAGCCTTAAAGTTATCCTGCCATTTCAGCAAGCGTTGCTCTAAGAAACGAACGAATGAGTCTGAGAATTTACCAGCAAGGGCGAAGATGATGATGCCGACGAATACGGTATCTGTCTGCATGAAAGAACGGGCATCTTGGATCATATAACCGATTCCCTTATCTGCGCCTAATAATTCAGCGGCTACTAAGCACATCCATGCGACGCTTAGTGACAACCGGACACCCAATAGAATATTGGGTAGGGCAGAGGGAAACATGAGTTTCGTGATCTGATGAAAACGATTATATTCCATGACTTTGGCAACTTCGAACAACTTATTATCTATATTTCGTACACCTAGAAAGGCCTGTAAGTACAGAGGGAAAAATGATCCGAGTGATATTAACAGCACTTTCGAAAGTTCCCCAAACCCAAACCAAAGAATAAAGAGTGGTGTGATCGCTAAGAGTGGAACGGTGCGAATCATTTGAAATGTAGGGTTTAAATAATGTTCTGATTTGCTGTTCATTCCAACTAGAATCCCAAAGAGTAACCCCAGACCTCCGCCTAATAGGAAACCTAGTAATGCTCGGATTAGACTGATCTGCATATTATCCCATAGGCTGCCTGAGACAGCTAATTCAATGGTACGGGATAGGATAAGAGAAGGAGATGAGAATAATAATGGAGGTAAAAACTCTATTCTAGTTAACACTTCCCAGATGATCAGCACCAAGGCGGGCAGAAACAAGGCACGGAATAAGATGGTTCCTTTATTGGAGTTTGCTTTTACTTTTTTCTTCTTAATGGATTTAGCGTTCGGTTGCGTCACGGATACGGTGTTCATTTATATGATCCTCTCTATAATGGGAATAGTATACATTAAATACTGAAGTCATCTTTCTCATTAATCTTATGATCTAGATGCTCTAGAATAACGGTCCTGAATTCTTGGAAGGACTTGCTTGATCTTGTTCTCGGATAAGGGATATCTATTGGAACTATGGCTTTAATTCGGCCTGGTTTAGCATCCATGACAACAACTTTTGAAGATAGAAACACGGATTCATCAATATCATGTGTGACTAACACCATCGTTGTTGTGTTTTTCTCCCAAATTTCATGCAAGGCTTCTTGTAAGTGAGCACGTGTGAAGGCGTCTAGTGCACCAAAAGGTTCATCTAATAATAAGACCTTGGGATTACGCAGTAATGCTCTAGCAATAGCTACACGCTGCGACATTCCTCCAGATAATTGGCGAGGATAAGCTTTTTCAAATCCTTTTAAGTTCACGAGTTCAATTAAATCGTCGACTCTTTTACGAACGTCGGGATCTTTTAAAGAGAGGTTACTTGCGATATTCTTCTCCGTAGTTAACCATGGGAACAATCGATGCTCTTGAAAAATAAAGCCTCTGTCTTTGGATGGACCATGGACCTTTTCAGACCCCACAAGAATATTTCCTTGAAAGTCTAAGTCTAGGCCGGCAATTAACTTTAGCAAAGTGCTTTTCCCACAGCCGCTCGGACCGATGATGGTTATGAATTCACCATTTTTAACGGAAAGGTTTAACTGATCTAATACATGAACACTCCCATTATCATTCTTAAAGGTTTTACTTACTTGATTGATTTCTAACGTAGATACCATAGAATGTTCTCTCCCCTTTTGAATTCTTGTGAATTGAAATGAAAAAAGAGACCCAGCAAAATGACAAATAACATCATTCTCCTGAATCTCTAGTTGTCTAGTGGATTCAATCCATTGTTTAAAATATAAGAAAGTATAAGTTTCACTTGAATCAATTTCATAATCGCCGATGCAGTTAAATCGGGTTGCGTAATTATGAAATTGATTCTTGATACTCTAATCCTTATATTTCCGCTGAAACGTGTGCCGTCCTTAAAAAAGGATGGCGAAGACGTTTCTACTTGTTTGTAAACAACTTATCATGGATAGAAATTATTATCAATACCTAATTCATACTAAATTCATTGGAATAGTTAAAATAAGTGTTGACAGACGATTTAGGTACTTGTTATGATACATTCAATTCATCAGCCACCTACATTCAAGCTTATCATTATGGCAACATGTTGATGTCAATTGAATATGAAAAGAATCGACTACCCGTGTAGAGATTCGATAAAAAGTAATGCATGTTACTTTTTGTTGGATCTCTTTTTCTTTTCTATCTAAAGAGACCAGACAGGTGTGGTTAGCGTGATTTAGTAAAATACAATAAAAAATGGAGGTAGTTCACATGACAACACAAAAACAACAATTGAAAGTAGTACCGGTAGCAGGCAGAATTGGAGCAGAAATTCAAGGGGTTCAATTACGTGGAGATTTAGATCCAGAGATTTTCAATGAAATCCAACAGGCTTTAAATGAGCACAAGGTGGTATTCTTCAAAGGTCAAAATCATTTAGATGATGCAGAGCAAGAAGAGTTCTCTAAACTACTAGGAGAGCTATACGCTCATCCAACTGTACCTGTAAGAGCTAATTCTAGTGCCATATTAGAGTTAGATTCTATACATGGTGCTAAGGCAAACCACTGGCATACGGATGTAACATTTGTACCAGAAGTACCTAAATATTCGATTTTAAGAGGTGTGACGATTCCATCCGTGGGTGGAGATACGGTCTGGGCGAATACCAACTCAGCGTATGAAGATCTCCCAGAAGGATTACAAAAATTAGCAGATGAACTATGGGCGATTCACACAAATGATTATGATTATGCGTCATTCACGCCAAGTAACGTTGATGCAGATGGAGAGAAGGAGGCGTTAGAAAAATATCGTTCTACCTTTTCATCAACTGTATTTAAGACTAGACATCCTGTAGTCCATGTACATGCGGAGACTGGAAAAAAACATCTCTTATTAGGTGGATTTGTAAGTAAGTTAGAAGGATATAAAACAAGCGAGTCGGAGCATCTACTTAGTATTTTTAACTCATATGTTGAGCGTCTAGAAAATTCAGTGCGTTGGCAATGGACGGAAGGTGACGTTGTTATCTGGGATAACTTAGCTACACAACATTATGCGATCGCCGATTATGAAGAACGACGCGTAGTACGTCGGGTAACGGTAGGAAAAGACGTACCTGTAAACCTTCAGAATGAAGCAAGTAAGATAGTAAGTAAACAATAGTAAACAGGCTCTAAATCATAACAGTGCTTGCTGAAAATAGAAACCTGTTCTGATTGTAGCTTCGATACTGGAATTGTCCTGGTGAAGCGTAGCGTCATCAATCAACTCGATACATTTGTCAAGCACTGATATTGGTGTTGACAACAGATACTTTCAGACTGCCGAATAATCTTCGGCAGTTTTTACTTAAGATTCAATCATGGAGCGTGATTAAGATGCAACAATCGAACACTAAATCTTGTTGTTCTGTTTCAAGAGATCAAGGCGTGCATTTAAGAGAAAAGAACATTATAGCAACGACCAATATAGGTACTCGTTCATTCGATCCTAAAGATATGGTCCACATTCCTGCGGGAGAATTTCTACTTGGCTCAGAGAATGAAGAAAGCTCTGTAGAAGATGGAGAGACGAATCGAAGGAAAGTGAACATCCATTCATTTCACATGGACAAGTATGCTGTAACCAATGAGCAATTTGAACGTTTCATCACAGAGACCGGTTATGTAACGGATGCTGAGAAATATGAGTGGTCTTATGTGTTTCATTTATTCGTTAACGATCTAGCGGAACAAGATATTGTAGGTTCACCTCAGGAGACACCTTGGTGGGTAGCGGTCCAAGGGGCATGTTGGAAATATCCTGAAGGGCGGAATTCTTCGATTGATAATCGGCTTAACCACCCTGTTATCCATGTTTCATGGAATGATGCTAAAGCTTATTCAGCTTGGGCAGGTAAACGATTGCCTACCGAAGGAGAGTGGGAGTACGCTGCTTCAAGTGGCGTAATAGATCGGAAATACCCTTGGGGAACTGAGCTACACCAGAATGAAGAACATCATTGTAATATTTGGCAAGGTGATTTCCCTCATACGAATCGTGGAGATGATGGTTACTTAAGTACTGCTCCAGTAGATAGTTATGAACCGAATGAATTCGGTCTTTACAATATGTCGGGGAATGTGTGGGAGTGGAGTGAAGATACGTTCACGAATCAACCCTCAGATTCATCCAACATCTTATTAGATCCATCCATCAAATTAATAAAAGGTGGTTCATACCTTTGCCATCGTTCATATTGTAATCGATATCGAATATCTGCTCGAACCTTCAATACAATCGATAGTTCAACAGGACATATGGGCTTTAGATGTGTGGCGAATGAATCATGATTGAAGTCATCAACCATTAAGGATAAGGGGTGTTTACGAGTGAGTAAATGGAATAAGAATCCTAACTTTAAAGGAGTTATAGGTTATACTGTCGCAGACTCAGAACTACATAGTCCCAACGAGAAGGAAGTCCCAGAAGGAGCACCTAATGTACTATTTGTAGTATTGGATGACATGGGTTTCTCACATTTAGGGAGTTATGGATCAGATATTGACACAGCCAATATCGACCGATTAGCGAACGGTGGTCTTCGTTATAACAACTTTCATACGACAGCTATTTGCTCACCGACAAGAGCTTCTCTACTGACAGGTCAGAATCCTCATACGGCAGGTGTATCTAATGTTACGGATTTTGCGAACGGATTCCCTAATAAACGAGGTTATGTTGGTAAAGAGACTGCATTATTAAGTGAAGTTTTAATCAAAGAGGGCTATAGTACATTTGCAGTTGGGAAATGGCATCTATCCCCGACAACGGATAATACGTTTGCCGGACCATTTGACCAATGGCCGCTCTCAAGAGGATTTGAACATTTCTACGGATTTATGAATGGAGAGACGAATCAGTACACACCTGACCTCATACTGGGAAATGACAGAATCGTACAACCTAAGACTCCTGAAGAAGGTTACCATCTGACAGAAGACTTAGTGGATAAGGCGATAGAGTATATAGGTAATCAAATATCAACAACACATCATAAGCCTTTCTTTGGCTATCTTGCCTTAGGGGCTACGCATGCTCCGCATCATGCCCCCGCATCCTATATTGATAAATACAAGGGGCGATATGATAAAGGATGGGATGAAATACGCAAAGAATGGTTCAATCGTCAAAAAGAACTGGGTATTATTCCTGAGAATACACAATTAGCTCCTCTTAATCCTGGTGTTACAGCTTGGGAAGATCTTTCAAATGATCAAAAGAGATTATACGCAAGAATGCAAGAAGTTTTTGCTGCATTTCTAGATCATACCGATGATCAAATTGGAAGAGTGATTGATTATCTAGAGGAAACGGGTCAACTGGATAACACAGTTATCGTCCTACTGTCGGATAATGGTGCAAGCCGTGAAGGTGGATATCATGGAACATGGAATGAGTGGAAAAACTTCAATCTACCGAATGCAGGGATGTTTGAAGAAGGATTGGAAGCCAGTGCATTTGAAGAAGAATTGTCTCATATCGACCAATTAGGCTCACCGCTGACTTACAATCATTATCCTACAGGCTGGGCTCAGACTGGAAATACGCCATTAAAATGGTACAAAACATATGTGCATGCGGGTGGAGTGAAAGATCCACTTATTATTCATTATCCTAACGGGATTAAGACGGGTGGAGGTATTCGGGAACAATTCCATTTTGTCAGCGATATTGCGCCAACTATATTAGAGATTATAGGTGTTCAGCAGCCCGAAGAGATCAAGGGGACCCCACAAATTCCTTTTGCAGGGATCAGTCTGGCATATTCATTCGATCAACCTAATGAAAAGTCCAAAAGAACAGTACAGCACTTTGAGTTATGGGGCCACCGAGCGATCTGGAAAGAAGGATGGAAGGCCGTTGCGATTCATCTGAGTGGTGAACCTTATGAATCTGACCAATGGGAACTCTATCATGTAGATGAAGATTTCTCGGAAAATCATGATCTAGCGCAGACTAACCCGGAAAAGCTAGAGGAGTTAAAACAAAATTGGGAAGAACTCGCTATTAAATATGATGTATTTCCACTTGATGATATGTCTGTAATCCAGCAGAAGTCTGAGGAACCACAAAAAGAATATACGTTCTATCCAACACGTAATTTTAGAATTAATACCTTCGATAGTAAAATTAGCCTTAAGAATAAGCCACTGATTGTAACTGCTGACGTAAACATAAGCTGGGAAGCAGATGAAGGGGTATTATTTGCACAAGGCGGTCGATTCGGAGGATTTGCATTATACGTTAAAGATAAGCATTTAGTATTTCATTACAGCTATTTCGGTGAAAAGCATTATTCAATACGTTCTACATCGACAATACCAGTAGGTCCAGCTCAATTGAAATTCGAATTTGTACCTAAAGGAAATCTACAAGGGACCGGAGTACTCTATATCAATGGAGAGAAAGTGGGGGAAGGCGATATTGATAGAATTGTGCCAGCGCTTGATGCTCCGGGATACTTCACAATAGGTGAAGATATTCATACCGCGGTGAGTCCAGAATATGAAGCTCCTTTCCCATTCACAGGAAAGTTGAATCATGTCCGGTTCGAACAGCCACAAGGTGGCCAAGATCAAGAGAGTCGACTGATAGCAGAATTAGCTACGGAGTGATGAAGAAAGACTATAACCATATAAATAACGAGTGATGGCGGGGATATGGAACCCAACTCGAGTTGAGAATGGGTCCCATATCCTTGCGGGTTATATACTTCATCTGAGTTTTTTCAATTAGGAAGATACTATGTTTACTCCTCTTATCAGGTTGTCACTGCGGGTTGGTTTGTCATAATCAACATAGCCCGCACATCCCGAAAATAGAGCGTATTGTTCAAAATCTTGTTGAGTTATAACACAAATAAGCTGGAGCGCATATTGCAGCGCTCCAGCTTATTTGTTGTGTGGAGTACATATTTGATCTTGATACCTAGGGATGTCACAACATAACTTATTCCTCGACTTCTCTATCTGGTAATTGTGTTACGTAACTATCTGACAAGTGAAGGAGTGCTAGAGCACGTTCGAATTCATTTTCTGTTGCTTTGAGTGGTTTGACACCATCACCAGCTAACGTAAAATGCTGGCCATCCTCGAATCCACTACCTGACAAGAAGAGCTCTTCGTTGTTTACGAATGATCCAGTCGGCAAGTAATAGCGTTGAGGGAGTAAGTTATAAGTCGTCTGATTCAGTAGGTCCTGTCCGAAATGAATATGATCATTAAGCGACACACCTAGTAAATTAGATACCGTAGGCAAAATATCAACTTGACCGCCTAACTGCTCCTTCACGCTTGAAGTCGTAACACCCGTTGATGAAATGATCAATGGAATATTAATTAACTCGCGTTCCGAATATTCATGACCGAGAATCTCTTCCATTAACACTTGGTCATCATCTTCGAGAGAGAAGATAGGTAGTCCACGATGATCACCATACAGTACGATTAAGCTGTTATCCCATACACCGTTTTGTTTGAGTTCATCGATAAAGAGGCCAAGCGCATAATCAGCGTAATTCTGAGCACGAATATAATTGCCGACAAACGTTCCTTCAAATCGCTCAGGGAGTGTCATTTTGTATTTGTTTTCTGGAATCGAAAACGGATTGTGAGATGACATCGAGATCACGTGTGAATAGAAAGGTTGATCATTCTGATCCATTCTCGCTAGCTCTGCAGCAGTCTTTTCGTATAGAACTTCATCCGACGCTCCATAGAATACGGTATCATCTTCGCCGAAGTAAGTTTTGTCATAGTAACGATTAAAATCTAATGCACGGTAAAGTTCACCACGATTCCAGAAGTCAACCTCATTTGTATGGAACGTGGCGGTGTCGTAGCCTTGCTCTTGTAGCAACTTCGGTAAGCTTGGAAGCTCCTTGGCTGCGTAAATCTGAGTAGCTGGACCATCCGGCGGAACATAGAACGAAGTGTTCACAATAAATTCGGCATCGGATGTGTTTCCTTGCCCGACTTGCTGGTAGAAACGAGGGAAATAGAAGCTGCTCCCTGCGAGCTTGTTCATATTAGGGGTTACTTCTTGTCCATCAATGGATAGATTCATTAAGAAGTTCTGGAAAGACTCCATTTGAATGATGATCAGGTTCTTTCCTTTGGCTGATCCCAATAAGACTGGATTAACCGAAGCTTGAATTCCCTTGGTTTCATCAATAGCTACCTGTGTAATTTCATAAGCATTAATCGGTTCTTCCGCTTGACCCGCCAGCAGACTGTAGGCTTCGTAATTGAGAATCCCCATTTGTTCAGCTTTAATTGTTTCATTCATGCTTGCTCGGTTAGGAAAAATATTAAACGAACAAAGCACGATGGAGATACAGAATAAGGCCGTAACTGCTTTACGGTTCGCCTTCAGCGACATGGAGCTCTTCCAATTGAGTGCCATCTGACGTCTGAACATGATAAAGCTAATGATAATGATGTCCACAAACATAAACATATATTGCGGGTGAATGGCCGAAAATATACTTTTCTTTACTGCTCCAACTTGTTTGACCTGCTCTAATACCTTAGAGGTAGCAATAATGCCAAAATGATTATGATATACAATTAATGAGAAGAACAAAATAGTAATCAATAGATTGACAAACATATAAATCGCTATTTTTCGTTTCGTAGCGAACCATTCAATCAAACAAAAGACTAGTAGAACAAAAGGGATTTCTTTAAGCAATATGGTCCAAGAGGGTCCGTCTTCGAATAGAAAATACCAAACAAAATAACTTTTTGCTAACATGATTAGCGAAAAAAGTAGTATAGACTTTTTACTGGATGTGCGTGAGGTGAACGGCATTATTTCTACGCATCCTTTTAGTTATTATTTCATTCATTTTAGTACATATAAGCGTTGGAAATCAACTAGACTTGGGAGAGAAATACAAAATGTGTAAATGAAGCGCTTAAGGATAGACAGGATAGACGCGGCCTTATGATACGCTAAAGCCGCTCTTCCAATGCATCGATAAACTTGCTTATCTCTTCATAAAACGGGTCTTTAAATACGTCTTCTGCTGCCGGATATTCTTTGGTGAGGCGCTCCAATAACACAGAAAATTTTTCTGTTAGCTTACCTGTTAACTTATCCCCGTGAGTAGCGATAACTTGATCGAATGCCGTCCTCACGTCGGGTCTAAGAGTCCTATCAGATTCGAATATTTGGGTATTGCTTGAACCGATAAAGAAACTAAGCAAGTTTTTGTGAAATTCCAATTCAACCTGATCATAACGTGGAGACTGAGGATAAGTTGTTAAATAAGCTTCGGCCTGTAATGCCCTGCGGGCTATCTCATCCCATTCAATAATAATACCACCATCGGCTTTCATTGGGTTATCAGACCCTACTGCCATGAGTTCTAAATACGCAACCATAGCTGGACTCAAGCGGCTGGTATAACTTAGAAGCGCGCGATAGTCGATAATCGGAACTACGACACCTTCCCCCTCTATGAGCTTATATTTACCTTCAAATGCATCCATGGCCAACTGTTTAGCGTCATGATCGGGAACTTGCGCTACAACTTCCAAAGTTATCGGGTTCTGGAGATGTTTGAATGCGGATATTGTGCTTTCATCCAGAAAGGAGGCATGAACTTTACGTAGATCTATTCGGTAGAACTCCTCCAATTCCATAAGTTTAATATCAGCTTGTGCTGTAGTGAGTGAAGGGAGGGTGGCTGATAGAAGCGCTGTATATTCCTTCGCCGAAGAAATCGATTGGATCATGATGGTGCTCAAAACATCTGAATCTATCTTAGCTAACTTCTTGTAAGATTGGAGCTCCTGAATATATAGTTCTGCATAACCATTGGTTATCCAAACTTCATAGGATATTTTCTCTGTGTGAGGACCTTGTGTAGGTTGAAAGGAAATACGATAATCAGCGGGTCTGGACATCTCGAATTTCACTTTCGTCCAGTTGCCTTGATTGATGATTCGATGGACTGTTGCTACCGACTCTGGATCTAATATCACGTGGTATGGTTCATACTCAGCTTCAATGTTACCTCTGCTGTGAACAATCAATTTATGGTTTGTTATATCCTCTAACATCTGATCATCATTTTCATCTATCTCTACCGGTGGATTTAGAAGTGTATAATCATTTTCTTGTGTTGTATTATTGCACCCAGATACTAGAATAGTCATGATTATAAGATAGATCATCCATCCCATTCGCATTGAAACACCCCCACTTATAATCGGAATCAATAATAGCCTGTTACATATATCAAATTCCTTCTTATGTTTTAACGTAAGAGAGGCGTGTATTGTTGCGTAGTACCTATAAGTTACCCTATTGATGAATATCATTGCAATTTCCGAAAGAAATATTATACCATTGGATTAATGCAATATGGGAAATTGTGGTTGAATATGATGGTTGCATAGGAGGGGGAGTGCCTCTAGATATGATATAGCTAATATTTCAAGTTTATTGGTTCGGAGCATTCACGGTATATTGGGTGGTGTCTGATAGGAGAAAGGGCGGTTAATATGCAAACTATCAATTTACTATTTAGCGCCATTTTACAAGCCATACTACTCGCAACGATTCCCATGGTTTGGTGGTTGATTAGTGGCAGAAAAGAATCTAGCTTTTTGAACTGGTTAGGCTTAAAAAGACCTGTGGTTAAGAATAAAACTAAATATTCAATTACTTTTGTAGCTACGATGATTCTTTTGTTAATACCATCATTTACAATAGTTCCACTTTTTGTAGATAAATCTGCGATGGCAACGTCCCAATTTATTGGGCAAGGAATGTCTGCATTCATTCCAGCTTTGATATACGGTTTTTTACAAACTGGTTTTTCTGAAGAATTGTTTTTTAGAGGTTTTTTGACCAAAAGGTTGGTACATAAGTTTGGCTTTCAAATCGGTAATGGGATACAGGGTTTATTGTTTGGGCTTATGCATGGGTTAATGTTTCTATCCGTAGCAGGATTATTGGGTGCTATGATTATAACGTTATTTACGGGTATAGTAGGTTGGTTAATGGGCTGGATTAATGAAAAGCAATCCGACGGATCTATCCTCTCAAGTTGGTTACTTCATGGTTGTGCCAACACTTTAGCATCCATTATATTCATGTTTAATATTCTTTAGATAATTTCACTCTACACACTTCTATCTAGTATGATAGACGAGAAGATATTTCTCGAATGAACCAATACTGTCATTAGGAGCGGATAACCCAGTGAACGATTTGTGGAAGGACGATATCATAAGTACGGCTGAAGAATTAAAGGAAATGATAGGAGCACCTCATGAAGCCGTAGTTAAGAAGGTGGTCACACAAATAGATTCGCATATTGAGAATTTTATTGCACAATCGCCACTTTTTTTTCTAGCAACATCGGGTGCAATCGGAAGAGCAGATGTATCGCCACGAGGGGACCGTGCAGGGTTCGTTAAAGTTTTGGATAATAACAGAATTGCTTTCGTTGATCGTCCGGGTAATCGCCGTATTGATTCTCTGCTGAATATGCTTGAAAATCCACAGGTGGGGCTGATTTTTCTTATTCCGTCTTTACAGGAAGTGCTTCGTATGAATGGACGAGCAACACTTACACGCAATGAAGCATTCATTAATGACATGCAATGTGAGGGGAAAACAACAGGAATTGCGGTAATTATTGAAGTAGAAGAATGTTTTATTCATTGCCCAAGAGCCTTTAAACAAGCAGGACTATGGGATTATGAACAATGGTCATCAAAAGATGAGCTACCTGTTGTTACTGAAATGTTTCGGGCACATTTGCAAATGAACAACTATAAGGGAGAGTAGTCTGGCTCTCCTCAAACCTCATAACGTTGTAAGATGTCGATTTCAAGCGGCATCTTTTTTTCGTAGAAGAAAGTTGCCCCATGAACTTGTTTTGAAAAACTGCGAATGAAATGAAGACAGCGTTACCTAGGTTAAAGAGACCTGGCGGTAATCTTTCGCTAATGAAATGATCTAAGTCGTTCATTGACATTTACTGGGCAATCACTATAATTAAACTAGACCGACGGTCAGTCTACATAATGGAGGCACAAATAATGAGAATTACTAAAGAACATGAGGAACGAAGAAACGAAATTTTAGATACAGCTGAAATGCTCTTTTTTACTAAAGGTTATACCAGAACGACAGTGAATGATGTGTTGCAAGCCATCGGTATCGCAAAAGGAACCTTCTACTATTATTTCAAGTCAAAGGAAGAGGTTATGGATGCTGTTGTCATGAGATTCATCGACGCCGGGGTAGTCGCAGCAAAGCGGATTGCCTCGAATGAGAAGCTTTCGGTTCATGAAAAGCTGCTTCAAATCATTATGGCGCAAAAGCCGGATACGGATAGAAAAGGACAGATGATAGAGCAGTTCCATGAGCCAGACAATGCACAAATCCACCAGAAAAGCTTGGTTGAGACTATTCTACAGCTAACACCTATTTTGACAGAAGTTATTGAGCAGGGAATAGAGGAAAAGCTGTTCCAAACCCCTTATCCTAAAGAATCTATGGAATTTCTGCTGGTCGCCTCTCAGTTTCTGTTTGATGAAGGAATATTCAAGTGGCAACCCGAGGAGATCATTCAAAAGATACAGGCTTTTATTTATATCATGGAGACCACGCTAGGGGCAGAGAAAGGTAGCTTCTCCTATGTAACTCAAATGTTTGAGGAGTCATCCTGACGTGATGATCCGTAAGAATATCCTCAATGAAACCCTAGGTTGAGCATGAGCCATTATCGGCATATTATCCCAATTGGGTAATGTGGACGCGTATGCATATGCAGGTGTTTGACGGATATTGTGTTATCCCATGAATAAAATCTATTCGGCCCTGGAAAATCGTTAGTTGATCACAGCTGAGGAAAGGAGGAGAAGCAATCAGATGCTGCTACAAATCGTAAAAAGAGATTTTCAAAGAAATAAAATCATTACGATTGTATTGTTTATTTTTATTATGCTATCGGCTTTGCTTGTTGCCTCTGCTTCCCATATCATGATGGAATTGTCCGGTTCCTTGAATAATCTGCTTGATAAATCAAAGGCTCCTCATTTTGTTCAGATGCACGCAGGGCCCATAGATGACACCGCTATTGAGAAATTTGTATCGGATAATCATCTTGTGAGGGATCAGCAGACGGTAGAAATGCTCGGTATGGATGGATCGAATGTGTTCTTAGGCAATAGCCAAAGGTCGGAAGAAAACAGTGTGATGGATATCGGCTTCGTAAGACAGAATCATTCGTTTGATTTGTTACTGAATTTAGAGGATCAGGTGATCCAGGTATCCAAAGGAGAAATTGCTGTTCCCATCTATTATATGCAGCAGAAACACTTGAAAATCGGCGATAAAGTTAACATTTCCACTGGACAATTTAATAGAGAATTTATAGTTATTGATTTTGTCCGTGATGTTCAAATGAACCCAGCCATTGTAAGCTCCAAGCGGTTTGTCGTAAACGATGCTGATTTAACAGCACTTAAGGCAAATTTAGGTGAAATTGAATACCTGATCGAATTTCAGCTCACTGACATAACCAAGTTGAGCGAATTCCGCAATACTTATCAATCCTCGAACCTGCCGAGTAAAGGACCCACGATTGACTACCCATTATTTAAGACTCTCAATGCCCTGACAGACGGAATAATTGCAGTCGTCATCATACTCGTAAGCGTGCTACTTATCATGATCGCAATCCTTTGTCTAAGATTTACGATGATTACGACCCTAGAGGAGGATTACAGCGAGATTGGCGTCATGAAAGCGATCGGGATACCACAGTACGATATTAGACGAATCTATTTGGCAAAATATATCACCATGGCTGCTTTCGCGTGTGTAAGTGGATATTTAGCATCTTTAGGCGTGATACGGTTGTTTACAGCTAACATTAGTCTATATTTGGGCGCCGCTCCGAACAGCTTCTTCCAGCATGTTGTTCCTGTCTTGGCAGTTAGCCTAATATTCGGGGTTGTTGTACTCATTTGCAGGCTCATGCTTAGAAGGGTCAATCGCATAACAGCAGTAGAGGCTTTAAGGTCAGGGTCTGTTGGAGAGGCACGGATAAACAAGCGTGTATTTTCTCTTAACAAGCGTAAACGCTTAAACGTAAATGCTTTTCTAGGCATTCAGGATGTGTATGGACGTTTCAAAATGTATGGGTTATTGTTCTTCGTTTTTGTGATCTGTGTATTCATCATCATTGTACCGGTCAATTTATTGAATACGCTTCAGTCACCTCGCTTCATTTCCTATATGGGCGTAGGGCAGAGCGACATCAGAATTGATCTACAGCAATCAGGCAATATCGATCAAAGATTTGAAGCCATGATGACAACCCTTAAGCATGATCAAGACATTGAGAAATTCTCGCCCCTTGTTACCAGTCGGTTTAAGGTACTGGGCAATGATGGCGTATGGGAAAGTATCCAGGTTGAAACTGGTGATTTCTCGATTTTCCCCTTATCGTATGTAAACGGAGCCGCTCCGAGAAGTGTCAATGAACTTGCCCTGTCTGATCTAAATGCTAAGGAACTGAATAAAAGCGTTGGGGATTCGCTTCTTTTGTTGACTGCTGGTATAGAAAAGGAAATGATCGTTAGTGGTATCTATCAGGATATCACCAACGGGGGTCGTACAGCTAAAGCGCGATTACCCTATGATCCTAAAACTGTGCTTTGGTATGTTGTAGCTCTGGATGTAAAACCAGATATTTCGGTTCGGGAGAAAATAGATGAGTATGCGAAGGTATTTTATCCCGCAAAAATCACCTATCTGGAAAGCTATTTAGCGCAGACATTGGGGAATACGATTAAGCAGCTAAGGCTGGTCACCATTGTGGCCATGGCGATTTCTATATCGATATCGGTACTGATGACGTCCTTGTTTCTGAAAATGATGTTTGCCAAGGATTCCTTGCAAATGGCTATTATGAGGAGCATTGGTTTTTCACTGAAGGATATTCGCATACAGTATCTGATAAGAACGCTGCTGGTGTCAGGGTTGGGTATCATCATTGGAACGATAGCCGCTGGCACAATCGGACAAAGCTTGGTTCGAATGCTCGGGTCTTTCATGGGCGCTTCCCAAATTCAGCTTGTGATTAATCCGCTAGTGGCTTATCTTATCCTCCCAGTTGTCTTCATGATGATTGTGGTGATCACCACATTAGTGAGCACGGTATCCTTGGATAAATCCAGTATTGCTGAACGTATTGTCGAATGAGGGGAGATAGCACAATGTACATATTGGAAACGAAGGGATTAAGTAAAGTTTATTTGACAGGCCAAGGAACTCAGCAACCTGTATTAAAAGAGATCCATGTACAGATATGTCAAGGTGAATTCGTAGCTATGATGGGGCCATCCGGCTCCGGTAAATCCACATTGCTCTATACGATTAGCGGCATGGATAGCGTGACTGGGGGAAGCGTCGTCTTTAAAGGTCAGGAAATCACGTGTCTTTCGGAGAATGAATTAGCTGGATTGCGTCTGAACCAAATGGGCTTTATATTTCAGCAGATGCATCTTTTGAAAAACCTGAATATTCGGGATAACATCATCCTGTCTGCTTATAGGGCGAACAACAGCAGTCGCGAAACCATCAATAAAAGAGCTGAAGAATTAATGAAGAGAACCGGAATTTCTGCACTCGCTGATCGCGATATTACACAGGTGTCAGGTGGCCAATTGCAAAGAGCAGCAATCTGTAGAGCACTCATTAATCAGCCAGATATCCTCTTCGGCGACGAGCCAACAGGGGCGTTAAACTCCAAGGCTGCTGGTGAAATCATGGAAATATTAGCTGATGTTAATCAGTCAGGGACCACGATTCTGCTAGCAACCCATGATGCGAAAGTCGCTGCCAATGCAGAGCGTGTGCTGTATATGCTGGATGGAAGCATAGCCGCTGAGCTATCGCTTGGCAGATACAATAGAGAAAGAGGGGATCTAAAGGGGCGGGAGGAAAAGCTTTCTGCGTGGCTGTTGGGAATGGGGTTCTAAATACGCTGTGGTTTCACTTCAATGACTGGACAGAAGCCAGGATTCGCTACACATAATAATTGTGTGAATTTTGGCTTAAGCTGGGAGAGGTCTGCGAAATAGCTTGAGATAATATGATTAAGGCCTACTGCTCCATTCTGGAAAGACTGCGATGATTGGGTCTGGATATGACGGTAGTAGTATCTTTTATCCCGTTTGGGTAGCTTGTAGATGGTTGGTGGAGCATGTGTTACGACGTCAAAGGGATTGGTAATACGGTAGCTGTTCTGAACATATTGTGAAAAAGCTTTCGTGAAGGCCGGATTGCCTACACGGGGAGAGCCGTATGTAAACAGATTGGGAGAGTTATATGAAGTGTTGGCTGCAATATCAACCGCACATAATGTCGCGAGTGCTCCACCGAGGCTGTGACCTGTAATGTATATCGTCTTGTCTGGTGACAACCTGCTGAGTGTGGAGATAATCTCATTGCGGGCTGAAGAATAGATATCTGTGAAGCCGCGATGAGTAAGACAGTCTTCTTTAATATACTTGAACCTCTTTTGCGAGGCGCTGATGTTAGATATCCAATTGGTCGTTGAGCTGCTTCCCCGGAAGGCAATGATAATCTCTTTCGGAGACTCTATCATAAACCCAAAGCGTTCCCGTATATTGCTAATGGACTTCGCTAGAATCGTATGGCAGACCGAATAATTTAATGGAACGACGAACGAACCGTCCGTATTTATAAATTGTGCATAGGTCTGACCGCAAATTGCAGCAAGAAAGATAGCTCGCTCTTCAAAATCATAATTGTTTCTCACCTTCATCCCGTCCTTCCTTCTTATCATATGATTAGAATACGAGATGGGTGCTTGTCGCTTATAGATGAAACGAACCGTCCCATGATGCGAAAGTTGCTGCCAATGCAGAACGTGTGCTGTTTATGCTAGATGGCAGCATAGCTGCTGAGCTATGGTTGGGTAAATACGATAGTGGAAGGGTCTAAAGGGGCGGGAGGAAAAGCTTTCTGCGTGGCTATTTGAAATGGGCTTTTAAGCACGCAGACCAATGATGTACTGAAAATTGAAGAAATCTAAGCTTCGTGATCGTGATGAAGGGATTCATGTCATCATTTCGTAAATGCCGCTTTGACTGCAGTTCTCTTGATTTTCAATGAAGTGGAATATAGATCTGATTAGAAGATCACTAAAACCATCCTTAAAAATTATTCATTGATATTAGGATTACGATTAAGGTTACCGATGGTTGGGCGAGGTCTATCCCGGTTGTAGGATTGGGCAGGAGAGCCGTAAGATTGGGTATAAGGATTGTGAGTATGACTATGAGGGGCTTGATGGGACGTATTTTCTCCCTGTGCGTATGGCTGGGGCTGATGGTATTGTGGACAATTAGCTGGCGGTCCAATCGTAGTCGTACTTGTAATTGGAGCAAGTGTTTCTTTCAATTTAGCTTCATCAAGACAATACGTGTGAGCCAGTATATTTGTTGGAGCGAGTCTGAGGAAGTCGGATACGGCGATAAATTCAGGAACCGGTGCGTCAAAAATGGCTATCAGATGTGTATTATTCTCTGTCGCTATCTCCCAATGGAACCAACCTTGTGGCACGTTGGCTACTTGCCGGGGGGTGATTGGAAAATTGCGTACTTCTTTGGTAAAGGGATTGATTAACGATACTACGGCTGCACCCGTTACGCAGTAGACCAGTTCGGAAGCATTTTGATGAACATGCGGCTCAACCACATTACCCTTCGTAAGGAAAATATCTAGAATCGAGTTGTTCCCCAACGTATTTAATTGCTGGATTCCGAGTGCATTAATATAATTCCCACTGTCTTTAGTAAAGAAACGGTTACTACTTACATCATAAGAAAATTGCGTGTTTGGAGATGTGAAGTCCATGTAAGACACTGCCATTTATGATCCCTCCTGACTATTATTGTATGACTACGTTCCATGTGTATAAAGTATTCATTAAGCAGGATTACTATGACACTTGGGGACATGTACCGTAAATGAAGAGAGAATAATACATATGACCCTGTAAATATTTAAATCGTATGGATAGCTGGATGAATGAGGATGATGTGCTAAGTGAAGCGTATTCGCCAAGAATAAAAGAGGAGTGTGCAGAAGACAGCAAGGGGGAGGATGCCAGTCAAGGCAGTACGGTTCGTTGTGGAACGTGTACGATTTCTTAATATGCTGACGGAGCTAGTAAGTAATCGTATTATTATCCGATGGCTCCACTCGTTAGTTACTCTTTGCTTTAAACCCTGATATTAGCCAATCTATTAATAGACCGATAAATAACCAAGAAAATAAATGTATTCCATAGAGAACAATTAGCCACAAGAGTTCCATATCCAAGGAGTAATGTAACGTAGTCAACCAAGGATTAAGCCATAATAACAGTGGACTGGTTAGAAAAAGGAGTAAATTTTTATCATCATCTCCATATAAATTAAATAGACAAATACTCAAAGATAATATAAACAACCAAAAGCTATATTTTTTGAAAATAATCATTAAATCAGCCCCCCTATTTACAGAAATATAAAAATGATAACCAGACTAACCTGCCGTTAATTCTATAAAAAAGTGCTAGAGAACATTGCAAACTCCTCGGCAATCTTTTCTTCGTTAGAAAAATCATTATTTTTCTCGAAAAGACATTTCTGATCCCGTTATATAATAATCATCATTTTCATGCGTAATAACCCTTATGTAGTTTGTGTTTGCATCGATCAACCATACTGTATCTTTATCAATTTGTACTGTTGATATTGAAGGTTGTATTTGAAGAGGAATACCTTGAACGTTAACTGAACGTTGATTATTAAGTGATGTTGTTAGATTGCTTACTGTCCAAACGGTTAGGATTGTAATCCAAATCATTATAATCCAAGTTTTATTTTTTGACATATAAGTCTCTCCTTCGATAACTAAATATTTAATGAGCTGGATCCAATCCTTCTATCTATCAAATTTGGTATTATCTATTAAACGTATGTTTGATGAAAAAGTTACAAGGTATAAGTTCCACACGCATACCATCATCAAGTGACCTTAGTTAGTTTAATATCTTATTATCTTGTTAATAATTTCCAATATCAAACTAGTTGTAAATAAAATAATTATATGATAATCTAATGAATGTAATACATGTAACCGGTTACACAATAGGGGATGATAAAATCGATGAAGACCATTAAAGATGTCGCAAGAATGGCAGAGGTTTCCGTGGCTACGGTTTCAAGAGTTATCAATGAATCTGGCTATGTCAATGTAGATACTCGTAAAAGGGTAGAAGCAGCGATCAAAGAGATTAATTATACACCTAATGAAGTAGCACGGTCTTTATACAAAAGGAAATCGAAGTTAATCGGATTATTATTGCCTGACATTACGAATCCATTCTTTCCGCAGTTAGCAAGAGGGGTAGAGGATCGGATGCAGGAACATGGTTATCGGTTAATATTTGGAAATAGTGATGAGAACGAAGTGAAAGAATTAGATTACATCCGAACCTTTGTGCAGAACAATATCATCGGTGTGATTTCATCGACCAACTACCCTGAGAGTGATATCTATCAAAAATTAAAAATTCCAATCGTTTTTCTGGATCGTACTTCTGATGACAATCCTTCCGTTTACGCAGATGTAAGAGAAGGCGGACGTATTGCTGCTCGAGAAATCGTTGACCGTGGAAGTAAACGAATTACCATATTGCAAGGACCCGCACATATCAAACCGGCGCAAGATCGTTATCTAGGTGCGATTGAAGTACTTGACGAATTGGGTATAACCTATAATGTTATCCAGACTTCATCCTTCTCATACACAGACGCTGAACAATGGGCCAAGGAAATATTCGATAAATATATAGATACGGATGGTGTCATTGCCAGTAATGATATCATTGCAACCGCTGTCCTTCGTGAAGCCTATCGTTTAGGTAAAGCTGTACCAGAGGATGTCCAGATCATCGGATTTGATGATATCCCACTTAGTAGTCTGTTGTCTCCTTCGTTATCTACCATTCGCCAACCAGCGTATGACATGGGTCGAGAAGCGGCGGGTTTACTTATTAAGTTAATTGAACAAGATAAGGTAGACGAGAAGATTATTCAATTACCCGTTAGCTTCGTGGAGAGAGAAACGACTAGAAGAAAGAATTAGATGAAACCATGAGAAAGGTTGATTAATATGGCTAAGATTTGTGTAATTGGAAGTTGTTCAATGGATTTGGTGGTGACTTCATCCAAGCGACCACACGCGGGTGAAACCGTGCTTGGAGATAGCTTCACCACCGTTCCAGGAGGAAAAGGAGCGAATCAAGCCGTTGCCGCCGCGCGTCTAGGCGCTGATGTTACGATGATTGGGTGTATAGGTGATGATTATCATGGAAAAGCTATAATGGACAATTTCAAATTAAATCACGTTCTTACAACGTTTGTGGAACCGGTTACAGATATCGAGAGCGGAACAGCACATATCATATTAGCTGAAGGTGATAACAGCATTATTGTCGTTAAAGGAGCTAATGATCGAGTTACTCCTGCATATGTTGAGCGAGCCCTTGACGCCATTCGAAATTCTGATATGGTTCTAATTCAGCAAGAGATTCCGGAAGAAACCGTAGCGTATGTAAGTGACCTTTGCCATGAATTCAATGTACCGATGTTACTCAATCCAGCACCTGCTCGTCCAATCAGTGAAAAGATTATCGAGAACGCCACTTATTTAACGCCAAACGAACATGAATGTACGATTTTGTTCGGTGGGATGAGTACTACAGAGGCTTTACGGAAATATCCGAATAAGTTATTTATTACGGTAGGTAGTCATGGCGTGCGTTATTACGATGGAAATCAAGAAGTCGTTGTTCCCACCTACAAAGTTAATGCGATAGATACTACCGGAGCAGGGGATACTTTTAATGCTGCATTTGCGGTTGCCCTAGCAGAAGGTAATTCCCTACAGGATAGTGTGAAGTTTGCCAATCGTGCTGCTTCTTTATCCGTCACTAAATTTGGTGCTCAAGGCGGTATGCCTACACGAGCAGAAGTAGAGGAGAGCCTCTAATTATGAAGAAACACGGGACATTAAATAGTCATATCTCCAAAATACTTGCGGATTTAGGTCATACGGATACGGTCGTCATCGCAGATGTTGGGCTTCCCATTCCAGTTGGTGTTGCTAAGATTGATCTGGCTCTTACACTTGGTGTACCCAGCTTCCAAGATGTGGTTGATCTATTGACGGAGGATATGGTCATTGAAAAGGTGATCGTTGCGGAGGAATTAGCTACGGATAATCAAGAAACATCAGATTACTTAAATCACAAATTTAAGGAAATACCTATAGAAGAGTATTCACATGAGCAATTTAAGCTGCTAACTCAGAAGGCTAAGGTTATTATTCGCACAGGTGAGGCTAAACCTTATGCTAACTGCATTTTACAAGCCGGGGTCTATTTTGGATAATGAGGGGGTTCTAGGGTATGCACATTACAATGAAAGATATATATAAGTCATTCGGTACTAACCGTGTATTGACGGGTGTAGATTTTGAACTTCAAGATGGTGAAGTCCACGCGCTTATGGGTGAGAATGGTGCGGGTAAGTCTACTCTGATGAATATTCTGATCGGTCTACACCAGCGTGATCAAGGAACCATTGTTATCGATGGTCAGGAAACGTACTTCTCAAATCCCAAAGAAGCGGAACGAAGTGGGATCGCTTTTATACATCAGGAGCTAAATGTGTGGCCAGATATGACTGTTCTAGACAATCTGTTCATCGGTAAGGAACAGACTTCGAAATTGGGACTATTAAATATGAATAAGATGAAAGCTTTAGCAAATGAGCAGTTTCGAAAGCTCTCTGTGACGATTCCCTTAAACCAAGAGGCGGGGGAATGTTCTGTAGGGGAGAAACAGATGATTGAGATTGCCAAGGCACTCATGACCCATGCGAAAGTAATCGTCATGGACGAGCCTACTGCCGCATTAACAGAGCGCGAAATACAGAAACTATTCGAAGTCATTGCCTCACTTAAGAAAGAAGGAGTCTCAATCGTCTATATTTCGCATCGAATGGAAGAGATTTTTGCGATATGTGATCGAATAACCGTCATGCGGGATGGGAAAACAGTAGATACGAAGGCAATCCCAGATACGAACTTTGATGATGTGGTTAAAAAAATGGTCGGTCGAGAATTAACAGACCGGTTCCCTGAGCGTAAATCCGAACCCGGAGATGTTGTACTTGAAGTCAGAAACGCTTCTAAGAAAGGTCAGTTTAAAGATGTTAATTTCTCCGTACGATCGGGTGAAGTCATAGGTTTCTCTGGATTAATGGGATCTGGGCGTACAGAAATGATGAGAACGTTATTCGGATTAGAAACATTAGATCACGGTGAAATCTGGGTACGGGGAAAAAAGGTGATGATTCGCAATCCCAATGATGCTATGAAGGCGGGTATTGGATTCGTTACGGAAGATCGCAAAGATGAAGGATTGGTCCTTGATTTCTCTATTCGAGACAATATGGTACTTACAAATTTATACAGTTTTGCACCTAAGGGTATAATCATAGATAAGAAAGAACAAGAATTTGTGGATATTCTTATTAAACGTTTGCAGATTAAGACACAATCCTCAGCCACATTAGTTCGTAATTTATCTGGGGGAAATCAACAGAAAGTGGTTATCGCTAAATGGATCGGAATTGGACTAAGTGTTCTTATTTTAGATGAACCTACACGTGGAGTTGACGTTGGGGCTAAGCGGGAAATATATCAACTCATGAACGAATTAACCGAACGTGGTGTGGCGATTATTATGGTATCCTCAGAACTTCCTGAAGTATTAGGGATGAGTGATCGAATTATCGTTGTTCATGAAGGGGAAATCAGTGGAGAACTTTCACAACAGGAAGCTACGCAAGAAAACATTATGACGTTAGCTACAGGGGGGCAATAGTGATGACGACTATTAAGGAAGAAAGAGAAAAAAAGGGCTTTCACATCGGACAAATCACGCAGAAACTAGGTCCATTACTAGGGCTAATCATCCTTATCATTATCGTAACTGTATTAAATCCAAGTTTTCTAGATCCATTAAATATACTGAACCTGCTTAGACAAGTAGCGATCAATGCGCTCATTGCTTTTGGTATGACCTTTGTTATTCTAACAGGTGGGATCGATCTATCGGTTGGTTCTATTCTCGCTCTATCTAGTGCACTCATGGCAAACCTGATGTTATCAGGCTTGGATCCAATATTAGCTATTATTGTAGGCTGTCTATTAGGTGGAGTAATGGGGATGGTCAACGGGCTGATGATTACAAAGGGTAGAATGGCGCCATTTATCGCTACGTTAGCGACCATGACAATCTTTCGAGGATTAACCCTTGTATATACGAATGGTAATCCGATTACAGGACTTGGAGACAGCATGATGTTCCAATTGTTCGGTCGTGGTTATTTCCTAGGAATTCCTATTCCTGCTATTACGATGATTATCGTCTTCGCTATCTTGTGGGTAGTGCTGCACAAAACACCTTTGGGTCGTAAAACGTATGCCATAGGTGGTAATGAGAAAGCATCCATCATTTCAGGTATCAAAGTAGATCGCATCAAAATTATGATTTATTCGTTAATTGGTATGTTATCAGCATTAGCGGGTGCTATTCTGACCTCTCGATTGAACTCAGCACAACCGACAGCAGGGACTTCTTATGAGTTAGATGCCATTGCGGCAGTTGTATTAGGAGGTACAAGCTTAACTGGGGGTCGTGGACGGATTGTAGGTACATTAATTGGTGCGCTTATTATCGGGATATTGAACAATGGTCTGAACTTGCTCGGCGTATCTTCTTTTTACCAAATGGTAGTTAAAGGGATTGTTATTGCAATTGCTGTATTAATAGACCGTAAGAAAACGGCATAAGAGGGGGATTCTAACATGAAAAAACTTACTTTAATTCTTACTTCCTTATTATTAGTTCTCATGACAGGCTGTTCATTAGAGCCACCAGAGTGGGCTAAGCCCAATAAGGGTGGTAACTTAGAGAATATGAAGATCGGATTATCTATATCTACTTTGAACAACCCTTTCTTTGTATCCGTCAAAGATGGCGTGTTAGCAGAGGCTAAGAAGCAAGGAATGGAAGTCCTTGTCATCGATGCGCAGAATGATTCTGCCAAGCAAAGTAATGACGTGGAAGATTTAATGCAAAAAGGCGTAAATGCACTGTTAATCAATCCTGTTGATTCATCGGCGATCTCAACGGTAGTTCAGACGGCTAACAGTTTAGATATTCCAGTCGTTACGTTAGATCGTTCTGCTGATAAAGGGGAGATTGAAGCCCTTGTTGCCTCAGATAACATCAAAGGTGGATCCATGGCAGCAGAGTATATCGTAGAACAACTTGGAAAAGGTGCAAAGGTCATTGAACTAGAAGGTTCACCTGGAGCATCAGCCACTCGTGAACGTGGTAAGGGATTCCATGAAATTGCCGATACTCAGCTTGATGTCATTGCGAAGCAAACCGCTGATTTCGATCGTACAAAAGGGTTAACGGTTATGGAGAACCTTCTGCAAGGAAATCCTGGTGTGCAAGCTGTCTTTGCTCACAATGATGAAATGGCCCTTGGTGCCATTGAAGCGATTCAAAGTTCAGGTAAGAATATACCTATCATCGGGTTCGATGGAAATGAGGATGCTCTGAATTCAATCCAAGCGGGTAAATTAACAGCAACGGTTGCTCAACAACCTGATTTAATTGGACAACTAGCGGTTCAGGCGGCTAAGAATGTATTAGATGGGAAAACAGTGGAGAAGTTGATTGCTGCGCCCCTTAAACTGGTCGTTAAAGAGTAAAAGGAAAGAATACATCAACAAAAAATACATCAACAAAAGCCTCATCATAAGAACACTGCGATCGCCTCACATGGCGATCGCAGTGTTTTTGATTTGTTGGGAGTGAATCTATCCATACACCATACGGACTATACCTATAGCTTATGGTATTTCTCAATGACTTTGGATACAGCATCCATATGAATGGGCTTGCTGATATAATCATCAAAACCCGATGCTAAATATTTTTCGCGATCGCCTTTTATGGCATTTGCCGTAACAGCTACAATCATAGGCTTGTCCTGAGAGGAGAGGGTTTCTTTAATGATGGTTGTAGCCTCTAATCCATTCATAAACGGCATTTGTACATCCATAAATATGATGTCATACGGATAACGCTTGAAGGCCTCAACGGCTTCGGCTCCATTTTTAACTACGGTTGAATTATAGCCCAGCTTCTCAATCACCTTTTTTATTACAAATTGGTTGATTTCATTGTCTTCTGCGATCAGGATCTTTATAGCATTCTCAGTTGAGTTCTCTTGTTGTAGTGAGCTATCTGCTTGCATATTTCCATGAGGTGGAAGTTTAAAGTGAGCAGTAAAGTAAAAAGTAGATCCCGGTTGATCTGTACACGGCTTATACCAGATCTCGCCACCCATTAGCTGAACTAGTTTCTTGCTGATGGCTAAACCTAAGCCCGTTCCCTCAACCTTGCGTGTCATGAAATGATCCACTTGATAGAAGGGTTCAAATAAATGGACAATCTTCTCTTTAGGCACACCCATCCCTGTATCCTGAACCGTAAACTGAAGACATACCTTATCCAGATCAAGCTTAACTTGCTGAACTGAAATTGCGACCGCTCCATTAGGAGTGAACTTAATGGCATTGCTAAGTAAATTGGTAAGTACCTGCCTTAACTTGGTACCATCGCCTAACATTGTATTGGGAACGTTAGGGGAGATGGAAGTCGAAATTTCTAAATTTTTTTCAAGAGCTTTTGGTAATATACTATTCAACGTTTCTGATAAAATGGCCCATACGCTGATCGAATCTTCAACTAATTCCACCTTGCCCGATTCGATTTTGGAGAAATCCAGAATGTCGTTGATGATTTTAAGCAGTGTATCACCGCTTTTTTTAATAATTTCAACGTATTGGATTTGTTCCGCCTCAAGGTTTGTATCTAAGAGTAGATCTGTCATTCCGATCACGCCATTCATCGGAGTACGGATCTCATGACTCATCATAGCTAGAAATTCACTTTTGGCTTTATTCGTCTTTTCTGCGGTTTCTTTCTCAATAATGAGTCTTTTTTGTTCTGTCATGTCTTTCACGATGAGGTAGAAGCCCACATTCTGATCATGTATGATTATCGGAGCTAGCGTCGCTAGTACTTCAACTGTGTGTCCGTCTTTGTGATTGATGTAATTTAGGTCTTTCTCAACAGCGTTGTAATCCTGCACGGCAGACAGCACGTTGGCAAGATTTAGATCGCCTATTAATCTGGAAATACTAACGCCGATCAGTTCTTGAATGAGATATCCGGTGATCTGTTCTGCCATTTGATTTCCATTGATCACGTTGCCATCCAACCCAAACGAAATAATAGCATCATGGTTGTATTTCTTTAACGAAGTATAACGCTCGATACTCTCCAGCAATTTTTGCTCCGCTATCTTACTCTTAGTAACGTCATTCACTTGTGAAATGAGAAACAGAGGTCTGCCATCTTCTTCATCGCGTACTAAAGATACATGCAACGAGGCCCATATATCGTCACCATTTTTGTGCGAGAACTGTTTTTCGATTTCAAATGAAGAAACGTCATCCCGAAATTGGTTTAATAAATGCTTTATATCTTTTACATGTTCAGGGTAGATGAAGTCGGCAACATGAAGTTGTATCATTTCCTCTTGCGTATATCCAAATATCGCACACACTGTCGGATTAACGCTGATCCACTCTTCATCCATCGATACCAAGGCTATGCCAATCGAAGCATTCTTATATACGTGTTCAAATAGTGTTTGATGGTCAAATACGTCAAAATTCTGCATATTTCCTCCCCCTCTTATTGGCTATTATACAATAGCCATGTTGTTGCTTCTATCCTCTTTTTTCATTCAAACAACATTTATACTCGAAAAATTCGTCCAGTTTAAAGGTACCTGTGTTTTGAACTATCATCTCCTATTTGTTTGATGGTATGATGATCTAAAAGTATAAATCTAATAGAGTGAGGCGGTAACCATAATGGAAACAGGCGATAAAGTAACTATAACGGTAGAAACCACAGTTCATGCACCCTTTGAAAAAGTGTGGGAATATTGGACAGAACCACAGCATATAACGAAATGGTCCTTTGCTTCTGATGACTGGCATGCACCAAATGCCGAAAATGATTTAAGGGTTGGTGGAAAATTCACTACAAGAATGGAAGCAAAAGATGGAAGCTTTGGCTTTGATTTGGGTGGAGATTACGATGATATTAGAATAAATGAATTTATTTCTTACACTCTTGGAGATGGAAGAAAAGTTACGGTCTCATTTATGAGTCAAGAAAACGCAACTAAGGTGATTGAAGCTTTTGAAGCAGAAGCCACCCAGTCCATTGAGCAGCAAAAGGCAGGCTGGCAGGCGATCCTAGACAATTTTAAGAAACATAGCGAACTTTCTAAAGAAAATTAAAACTGAATCGGACATGAAAGCTAATTTTTACCGTCCCTTAAATAGACAATTTGAATGACTACAAATCAATGAAGAGCTAAATAAAGTTGTGTATGATTCTAGAATGGCAGATACATAAAAGAAACCATTGTGCCTACCCGACTTAAAGTGGGAAGACACAATGGTTTCTTGTGGAATGGATTCATCTATCTAAATTGATCAATGAACTTACAAGCAGCACTGGAGAGAGGCATGTTACGCATATTCATAATCCCTACCTGAGAGGGAGGTAGCTGCACGTCTAGTTGAATTTCGAAGAGGGAACCCTCTTCCAGCTCCTTGGCAACAAATTCTCTAGTCACGTAGGAGATTCCGAGTCCTTTCCGCGCAAACTCAATAAGAAGATCCACGCTTCCAACCTCGATTTCAGGCTTGAGTTTATAACCATACCCTTGAATTAATTCTGTAATGGCCATTCGTGCCCGGCTATTGCGCGAGAATAGGATAAGAGGGTACTGTAGTAGCATTTCCAATGATAACACCTCGTCCTTAAGCTCGACATAATGAGCTCCCGCGACAAAACAATCCTGCAACTGAATCCCCTCCCTCACTTCAATTTGGGAGTCGCCGATTGGCATACGAACCACGCCCAGATCAATCTTACCTTCTTTTAAGTAAGCCATAATTTCCGGAGTAGTGCCATGAAGAAGATGAAGTCCGATGCCGGGATGCTGACGGTGAAAGGCTTCTAAGTAAGGTAATAAATAATACTTAAACAGTGAATCGCTTCCGCCAATCCGCAGCTCACCACTGTCCAGATTTTTCAGTTCTTCCATCTTCTTCTCTGCAAGCGAGATTAAGATGTGAGACTGTTCAATATAGGAATAGAGGACGGCGCCCTCTTCTGTTAGAACGACACCTTTGGAATTACGATAAAACAAAGTGATACCTAAGCTTTCTTCCAGTTGCTTGATGGCGTGGCTGACGCTCGGTTGAGTGAGATACAAGGAATGGGCAGCTTGTGTTAAGCTCCCTGTCTTCGCAGCCCAATAAAAGACCTTATACAACTCGTGATTGATCATAGATATGGTCTATAGCTCCTCTCGAATATATTGATTACTTGTATAGGTAGTATTCGTATTATAGTAGAACTAAGGTAAATAATCCAGAGTTTATAGAATGGAGATACGGTAGGTATGGTTGTTTACGACCTGTCGTCAGTCCGACATTTACAGAATATCAGAAGAGAAGTTAGGGTGGGAGGAGAAAATAATGGAGGCTACAACGTTTGTCTTGTTTGGAGCGACAGGGGACTTAGCTAAAAGAAAAATCTACCCTGCGCTATATAATTTATTTGTAGATCAGAAGCTTCCGGAAATCTTCTCCGTGATTGGACTTGGGAGAAGAGAGGTATCGGATGAAGCCTTTCAAGCCAATATTGAACAATCTCTTCGTACTTTTTCTAGACGCGAAGTTAACGATCCTGCATTAATGAAAAATTTCTTAAGTGCATTCCGTTATCAAGTCCTAGATGTGAGTCATAAAGAGGATTACCAGAAGCTGCTACAGCGAATAGAACAGCAAGAAAAAGAGTGGGGAATTCTTCCGAATCGGATGTTTTATTTATCCGTTGGACCTGAATTTTTTGAAACGATAGCATCCAATATCAAAGAAAGCGGGCTTGGTACTACGAAGGGGTGGAAGCGCCTGATGATCGAGAAGCCCTTTGGCCATGATTTGCAGTCTGCGCGGGCTTTGAACCAGCATCTGAGCGAATCTTTTGCCGAAGATGAAGTTTATCGAATCGATCATTATCTCGGCAAGCCTATGGTACAGAAACTTGAGGTTCTGCAGCAGACAAATCCAGTCCTTCAGGCATTGTGGACCAACCGTTATATCGCCAACGTACAGATTACTGCAAATGAAACCGTTGGTGTTGAAGAAAGAGCCAGTTATTACGATCAAGTAGGAGCCGTAAGAGACATGTTCCAGAACCATATGCTGCAATTGCTTATGATGCTGGCGATCCACCTTCCGAACAACAGTAACTCCGAACAGGTGCGAAATAAAAAGAAAATGGTTATGGAATCGCTGGAGCCGATACATAAACAGGATGTTAGCTCCAACGTGATCCGAGGGCAGTACCAAGCAGGCACAGTCCAAGGGCAGTCCGTAAAGGGATATACTTCTGAACAAGGAATTGCTAGTACATCAAAGAATGACACATTTATAGCCGCTAGATTGCAAATAGATGACTTTTTTTGGAGGGGGGTTCCTTTCTATATCCGCACGGGTAAACGAATGAAGGAGAAATCAACACGGATTGTTATCGAATTCAAAGAACCGTTGAAGCAGATCTCTTCTACAAATGAGAGTGGTCAAGTGCCTAATCTTCTAGTGTTTGAAATTACTCCTAACGAAGGCATTACGTTGCAATTAAATTCTAGGGATCCCCGGCAAAGAGGGGAATTCCAACCTATTCTTATCGATTTTCATACGAGTAGTCATGATGTGCCTGAGGCTTACGAGAATCTTATTCATGATGCTTTGCAAGGCGATCACACGTTCTTTGCACATTGGGATGAAGTTGAACTGTCCTGGGCATGGGTGCAACCTATCTTGGATGCATTCGAAGAGAACCTTGTTCCTCTTCATGGTTATTCAGCGGGTACTTCCGGGCCTGACGAGTCTGATCAGTTATTGGCGAAAGATGGATACCATTGGTGGTTCGATTCTAAACCTGAAGAAGAAATCGAAAGCCCAATGTCTCTTAGTTCAAATTTTTAATCCAGTAATCCAGTAATTCAGTAATTCAGTAATTCAGTAATTTATTAATTATAAAAATGGAGGAATATGATTATGAAATTCTTTATCGATACTGCAAATTTGGAAGACATTAATAAAGCTTATAAAATTGGTGTATTATCTGGTGTTACAACGAATCCTTCCTTAGTTGCTAAAGAAGGTGTGAAATTCGAAGATCGAATTGCAAAAATTTTGCGAGCTGTTCCCGAGGTGGAATCCGTTTCAGCGGAAGTCACACCTGATGCTATTACAGCCGAAGAAATGATCGCACAAGCGAACCAATTGATCAAAATCAATAACCATGATACAAATATCACCATTAAGCTACCGATGACGATAGCAGGTCTAGAAGCTTGCCGTTATCTTACTAAAAAAGGTGTAAAAACAAATGTGACTTTAATTTTCACTGTGAACCAAGCACTCTTGGCTGCTCGTGCAGGTGCCACCTATGTATCACCATTCCTGGGCCGGTTGGACGATATTTCGGAGGATGGTGTCCTATTAATCGCAAAGATTGCTGAATTATTCCGTATTCATAACCTTGATGCACAAATCATCGCTGCATCCGTTCGCCATCCGGATCACGTGACTCGCGTCGCGATGGCTGGTGCGCATATTGCAACGATTCCGTATAGTGTGATCGAACAAATCTCTAAGCATCCTTTAACGGACCAAGGGTTGGAAAAGTTCGCTATCGATTGGAAAAAATCAGTTTAATATTTAGACTACGTTCATCAAAACACGAGTTGATAGAAAATATACTAGATGGCTTTTGTAGCAGAAAGGTTGTTAGTGATGACAAAACAGCAAATTGGTGTGGTCGGCTTAGCCGTCATGGGTAAAAATTTAGCCTTGAATATGGAAAGTAAAGGTTTCTCCGTTGCTTTATATAATCGTTCACCGGAGAAAACGAATGAACTGTTGAACGAAGCGCAAGGAAAAAATGTTGTAGGTACGTTCACGATCGAAGAATTTGTCCAATCATTAGAGACGCCACGTAAAATATTAATTATGGTAAAAGCAGGGCAACCGACAGACGACACCATTAATCAGCTTGTGCCTTACTTAAATCAAGGGGATATTCTCATAGATGGCGGAAACGCATATTTCCCTGACACACAAAGAAGAAATAAAGATCTACAAGCGAAAGGATTCCGTTTTATCGGCGCAGGTGTATCGGGCGGAGAAGAGGGTGCGTTGAAAGGCCCAGCGATTATGCCAGGTGGGCAAAAAGATGCTTATGAGCTAGTAGAGCCAATCCTGACTGCTATATCGGCAAAAGTTGACGGAGACCCTTGTTCTACTTACATCGGAGCAGACGGTGCTGGACATTATGTCAAAATGGTACACAACGGGATCGAATACGGCGATATGCAGCTCATTGGCGAAGCGTACCAATTATTGAAGGATGTCTTGAACTTAAATACAAGTGAATTGCATGACATTTTCGCTGAATGGAACCGTGGCGAGCTGAACAGTTATTTAATCGAAATCACAGCCGACATTTTTGCTAAGACAGATCCGGACACTGGCAAACCTATGGTAGATGTGATCCTAGATTCAGCAGGACAGAAGGGAACTGGAAAATGGACGAGCCAAAATGCATTGGACTTGGGCGTTCCGTTGTCCATTATTACAGAATCCGTGTTTGCCCGGTTTATCTCTGCGATGAAAGAAGAACGTGTGGCCGCGAGCAAGTTGCTGAAAGGCCCTACGATATCAAGCTATGAAGGCGATCCTAAAGAATTTATTGAGGCCGTTCGCAAAGCGTTGTATGCAAGTAAAATAGCTTCGTATGCGCAAGGTTTTGCCCAAATGAGAGTGGCTTCTGATGAGTACAAATGGGACTTGAACTATGGTAGCATTGCGATGATATTCCGTGGGGGATGTATTATTCGCGCAGGTTTCTTGCAGAACATTAAGGATGCTTATGATCGAGATCCAGCTTTGAAAAACCTGTTTTTAGATGATTACTTCAGAGTGATTGTTGAAAACTATCAAGAAGCCTGGAGAAATGTCGTATCCATGGCTGTAACAAGAGGGATTCCGGTTCCTGCTTTTGCATCCGCTCTAGCTTATTATGATAGTTATCGTTCGGAGAGGTTGCCAGCTAATTTATTACAAGCGCAAAGGGATTATTTCGGGGCACATACATTCGAACGGGTTGATCAAAAAGGAAGTTTTCATTTTCAATGGATGGAAAATAACGAATAAACCTAATAAACCTAATGAGACTAATCCTTCAAACGGATTACTCCATGTAAGACTATAAGAGCACTTCTGTGGATGGTAATGAAATTTCTAACTTTCATTATACAAACATAGGAGTGCTTTTTATTTCCGTAGGTTGATTAAACGTTCAATGTTAAATAGATAAATCTCAATCTGAAATACAGCGATTTATCAAACCTATTGAAATAGGTAGACTAACTATATTTGTATGCAGTCCATATGCATCTGCATTTAAAGGTTCTCCTATCCGTATGGATGGGGGGAATGGTACCGACTATATATTAAATATATCTATATTATGCATGTATCAATGAACCTGTTTCACCTATTAACACTTGGGAATTTCCAATAACTACGAATGGAAAAGTTGTAAATGTGGTATAATCGCAAGTAACAATAATCACTGACAAGGTCTTTTCATGAGTGAATGTTTATGGCGAGTGGTGTGTACCCAAGCCAAAACAATTCATATATATTTGAAAAACATATCCGCAAAGATGAACCATAAATGTCTATAAATGAAAGGAAAAAAATGAACTGCGCTATGTAATGATGGCAGAGGAAATGAAAGAGAAATTTAAACAAGAGCAGATCGTTAGAAGCGGAGAGAATGGAATTTCAATATCGGCGTCTCCAGTCCATGGGTGGTCGATTTCGAAGTTGAAATTAACGGCACGACTACGAACATTACTTATTTAACAAAGACAAGTGAGCCTGCTTACTACAACACGATGGAGCCAATCACTTTTGGCAAAGAAAATGGAACGCTTGTGTTTGTTGACTATATTAAGGGGGATTAGTAAATGTCAAATGGAGCGAAAAGACTCTTTAAGCTATTTGCCAAGAATATTAAAGAATCAAGGGGAGCAGGTCAATATCAAGCAAATGGAATCAATATTAGCTGCGTTCATTGTCGACATGATAAATTCGAACATGGATATGCACAGTTAAATACAGCTTTCTTGAGTTTTCTTAATCTCGATTTTGCGAACCGTTCAGCCAATACATTGACCTGTCACCGTTGTGGTTATGTCCATTGGTTTAATAAAGATATAAAGAGAGTGTAAAGATGATTTATGTGATTTATGAAACCTTCGATCAGGCGGCGGGGGATAATAGTTTTGTTGGGATATCCGTGTGAATTAATGATATTGAAGCTCGCCTGGCGCAATGCTGGATCGGAGTTTTTTGACAATAAAGAGGGTAAAGTATAAAATACAATTCGAAAGTTGTCGAAACGTAATATCAAAAAAAAGAATAGGAAAGCGCATATGGTTAGCGTGGAGATCGAAGAAACAGCAACACTAAAAAAAGTGAAAGCAGGAGGTCATCGAATGAGGGTATTGGTTTATGGAGCCGGGGTCTTGGGAAGTTATCTTGCCCATGCGTTAGTGCGGGGTGGCAATGATGTGACTATGCTCGCGAGAGGACGGAGGGTGGATGAACTGCAGAATGATGGACTTGTGATTCGTCATTATTTTCAACTTCGTACTACGGTGGACAAGGTGAGTGTGATACGTGATCTGCAGCCGGAGGATGTATATGACCTTATTTTTGTAGTGATGAAATATCCGGATTTCCAGGCGGTATTACCTGTTCTTGCGGCGAATCACAGTGGACATGTGGTTATCGTGGGAAATAATGCGAGTCCCGCTGAGATGCTAAGTTATTTGGAGGATAACAGTCCTGTGGAGAAAAAGGTAGCGTTCGCTTTTCAGAGCAGTGCTGGATGGAGGGAGAATGGCAAGATAATCAGTGTGCGTGGTCCAAAGGTGCAAATAGCAGTCGGTGGTCTGGGTGAAGAGCTATCCTGGCGACCTTTGATCGAGCAAGCTTTTGTTAAGACTCAATATAAACTGACTTATTATAAGGATATGGATGAGTGGCTAAATAGTCATATGATTATGATTTTGCCTTTAAATTTCATCGCTCCAGTCAGTGGCGGCAATCTGCGGGAAGCCGCAAGAAACAAGAAACTGTTGAATCAGGTGATTGATGCTATAGATGAGGGGCATCAAGTATTGGAATCACTAGGATATACGGTTATGCCTGCGAGTCAACCACAATTGGCCCGGGATAAGCGGAAGCTACTCTACATAGGGCTGAAAATTATATTGGCGACCCCTTTTGGAAGAATTCTCTTGAGTGATAAGGCGGTGTCCGCAGACGAGATGTCCGCGCTAAATCATGCCTTTAATGAGTTGAAGCAACGGGCGAACATTCCGACACCAAACTGGGATAAGTTTCAGAAATATGCTCCGAATTTGCAGGACTGATTGCAATGCATAGGTATTCCTTATTTAAATTGACATTAACCCTCGGTTAAGCTAGAATTATTTGATAATTATCGAATAATGACATTGTTTGATTGGGGTTGCTCAATATTGGATACCAAAAAAATGGCTAAAATCTTTAAAGCCCTTTCGAATGAGAACCGGTTAGAATTATATTTGAAAATCGCAGAGTCACATGAAGCCAGTTTTGAAGCGGGTGGTGGACTTTGTGTTGCAGAAATCGTCTCATGCCTGAATATTGGTGCGCCGACCGTTTCGCATCATATCAAAGAATTGGTGAATGCAGAACTAGTGACAACAGAGAAAAAAGGGAAGTTCTTAATATGTAAGGTTAATAAGCAAATTGTTGCTGAAATTACGGAAATGATGGCTTTGGAATAGCGTGAATAATGACTATTATAGGCAGTTTCATCGATTTATAATTTGATAGTTTGTCTATTAAATTGAAGAATCTGCTTGGAGAAATACCTATTTTAAATAAGTAAAGTCGTAAACTGAATTATAATAGAACAATGATCTGCTTAATCATAAAAATACACTCACGCACTTTATGTTTGCGAGGGTGTATTTTTATATGGTAGCTCGAGTGCAAAACAACTTGAATTCCTCTGTTTCATACGGCCATTTATTATTCTCTTAGCAGCTGTCGCACTTCATAGTATAATCCGTCTTGTTTATTTTCGCCAAAAAGCTGAACAATCTTCCTTATCCAAAATATTAAATTCGATCATTTTCTCAAGTAATGAGAAATCAACCGGACGATCCCACCGGATACGTAGCAACTGCTTGGTGTGATCATAGCCAGCCTGCACAATTTCATCAGAAAAATGATTAATTCCTGCACTTTCAGGGGCAACTGCCAAATGATGTTTGGCTATGCTAAAGCCAATAATAAATGTGTCATGATCGGTAAACATAGGCTGATTCCAAGCAATTTTTGGCTTTAAATTTGTGAATTTCCTAGTTATCCAATCCAAAACTTCTTCCGTTCGTTCCCGATGTTGTGGGTTATCAATATGCGCTAAATATTCTGCGAAAACTTCCATGTCGATGTCTCCTAAAATGAAAAATATTTTTGAACGATGTAATTTTTCATGCCAATATGCCATGTGTGTATAGATAAAATACCCCTTTAGATAATCATATCCAACGGGGTGAAATGGTGCAACCTTTTTAAAAAACAGTTAATGAATCAATGTTATCTCTCTTATCATTCATAGGTTTTCATGACTGATTTCAATAAATGAAACAATAATAATTATTAAAGGGACACAGATTATGATTTCCGTAATCTAAGTCCCTAAACTTCTTATACATCCTGTTATATTAAGTTACGGTCAATCAGCATGTGAAGATACTCAGTAAATATTAGCGTAATATTATTCATTGACTTTGACCTCGTGTCGTACTTTATACTGATGTTGAAAGGGGGATATTATGGATTTACAAACAATAAGCATGGTATCGAAAAACTTCGGAATATCGACAAGAACGCTAAGATATTACGAACAATTAGGATTACTCCAAAGCGTTAAAAAGGCGGGGTACGCTTATCGTACATATGACAATGATTCATTAAGTAGATTAAAAGAGATCATCATATTAAGAAAGCTCCGAATACCATTGAAAGATATACAGTTAATATTACAAACGGAAGAAACTACAATTGCATTAGAGGTATTTCAAGCCAAGATCAATGAGCTGTCGGATGAAATTACAGCACTTTCTACTATTAAATCAATTTTAGCTGAGTTTATTACCCATCTTAAGGAGAATGTCGAGGTTAACATTAACCCGCGATTATTGGCTGATGAGCCATTACTAATGCTAATGGACACGCTGTCTATTTCAAAAAACAATTTGAAGGAGGAGACCCACGTGAATGATTTAATTCATACGAATGAAAGTCTGTCAAAGTTAACAAATGTAAGAATTATATATTTACCTCCAGCAACTGTAGCCAGTATTCATTTTCATTGCGATGAGCCTGAAGCTCATGCTAATGAGGTGATGAATAAGTTTGTGAGAGAATATAATTTATGTGAAATTAAACAGGACTTGCGTCATTATGGTTTTAATAATCCTAATCCGTCGTCCGATACACCAGCGGGAAGCCCAGATCACGGGTATGAAGTATGGGTAACAATTCCTGAGGATGTGGTTGTTCCAGAACCCCTTACTAAGAAATATTTCGCAGGAGGATTGTATGCAGCACACATGATTAAAATGGGTGACTTTCATGAATGGCAATGGCTATGTGATTGGGCACAAATTAGCGAAGAATATGAACCGAATTGGGGCGAACCTGAATGTATGGACGGTCTACTGGAAGAGCATCTAAACTATATCAATCATGTAAATCTTCCTAATACAGAACCTGTTGGTATGCAGTTAGATTTGCTAATTCCGATTAAACCAAAACACCACCTGTAACCTGATTATAGGTGGTGCCAACCGCAAGCTTTTTCATCTTCCTTAATTTCGCAATAACATTGGGTACGGGAGCTCATATAAATTCTCGTTCTTTATACTGAACTCAATAAGAGGGCATTTCGGCTAGATCGAAATGTTCTTTTTGCATACTGTTTTAATTTATTTATTCTACTGGGTTTACAAATTATGGACTCCATTGTAAGATAAACGCAACTGATCTAAATAATTAGATCGAACAAATATTATAGATCAGTTACTTTTTTGATCATTATTCGAACCTATATGGAGGGGAACGTCAGTGGATTCAGAATCAACGCATTCAGTTCCAATCGTCGATATTTCTGTGGAGCAGTCTAAATTACTTAGTAGTGCGAAACGCATTCAGATCATTAGTTGTTTACAGAATAGCGCAAAGACATCCAAACAAGTTTCCGTAGAATTAGGGCAGTCCCCAGGGAGTACGCATTACCACATTATTAAATTATATGAGGGCGGGCTTATCGATCTTGTGGAGACACGGACGGAGGGAGGAATCATTGAGAAGTACTACTTAGCTAAGTCGAAATGGTACAACACGAACACCAACTCTAATCAATTTATTGATCCAATACTGGCTGAGGATTCAGATTCGAGTTCAGATGTATCAACATCTCGAACGATGCTGAGTCTGAGATTATTTCTTACGCCATCACAACGAGAGGAATTGACTTCCGAATTCAAAGACTTACTAGAAAAATGGGTTGAGAACACTTCTGAATCCCATGGTGAGGATGTGAAAGAGTTCGCCGTTGGAATCAAATTATTGTCTGTTAATAAGATTCAAGGAAATCAATGATGATTAGAGGTGTGAGAGTGGATATTTTAAAAAACAGAAACTTTACGCTAATGTTTATAGGTAGAATACTAACGAACATCGGAGATAGCTTATATACTGTAGCAGCCATGTGGCTTGTCTATGATCTTAGTGGTTCGACTTTATATACGGGGTTAGCAGGTTTTTTGTCGATTATTCCGAAGATTATTCAACTTCTCTCAGGACCATTCATCGACCGTCTTCCCGTCCGAGGCGTGTTAGTATACAGTCAACTCATCCAAGGCATATTATTACTTATCGTTCCTATTGCATACTATTTCGGAGTCTTAACCGTTGGGTTAGTTCTGATCATTACACCATTATTAGCAACTTGTAATACGTGGGTATATCCAGCTCAGATGTCTGCTCTTCCGAAAATCCTAGAGAAGAAGCAGTTAACGCAAGGTAATTCTCTTTTTTCATTAGCTTATCAAGGGATTGATGTGGCTTGTAATGCTGTATCGGGTATCCTAATTGGTATACTTGGTGCGGTTTCATTATATTTATGGAATTCAATAGGTTTTTTTATAGGGGCACTATTATTTGCTCAGATCCGTATTAAGCCTGGAGGGGTCAAATCAGAAGGTAACTTATCTATTGAACCACACGAGTCTTCTGCACCGATGGCTCTCCATGAAAATAAGCCTAAGCAAACTAACATGAACAGGTATTTCTTAGATTTGAAAGAAGGGATACGGTTGCTTGTTAAAACACCGTTATCCAAAATTCTTTTTGGTGTGATTATCATTAATGTTGCTGGAGGGGCAACGTTCAGTGTAATGCCCATGTATAGTGATCATCTTGGGGGTGCTGATGTGTATGGAATATTACTCATGTCACAAGCACTTGGAAGTCTCGTTGGCGCTTTGTGCGCACCTTATCTAAGACTTGAACGAATACGTTTAGGGAGATTATATGCCATCGCTTTCACACTCTCAGGATTAGCTTGGTTCTTAAGTGTTCACAGCCCATGGCTATGGGTTACCTTTCTTGTGTATGGCTTAGCCTGGTTTCCTGGAGGAGCAGTGAATGTGATCATAAACACGGTTCTGCAAAAAGGAGTACCTCAGCAGTATTTAGGTCTAATTTTTTCAGTAACTATGGCACTAAGTGGAATTGCATTACCTTTAGGTAGTCTTATAGGCGGTACCTTAGGTGTGTGGTTGGATAGCTCCACAGTGATCTCATTATGTGGCATCACCGTTCTACTCGTTGGATTGTATTGGTCGATGGATAGAACAGCTCGCAGCTTGCCTAATACAGAGGTCATTGATGAAGGATTTTTTGGATTCTCTCATCAGTCAGTTGGAACCAGTCATTCAATAGAAATGTAAGCAAAACCATGGAACTTCAACACGATCATGATAAACACCGTCAGGGAGACGACTCGTATTCCCATTTGAAATGAAAGGCACATTAGCCTAATGCCCAGAATAGGCTATTCAAAAAGGAGTTTTTAGCCTGATGAATAGTCATTGCGAACTGAGCCTTGTAACGAAGGCCTATCTAGATTCTTTCTTCAATATTCTTAATAACATGATTCGGGAAATGACAAGTGTACCTCTTTCCCATAGTATTTCTGATGTTTTTATTTGGCAGATGATTCCACATCACGCAGCAGCGATTGAAATGTCTAAAAATATTCTGAAATACACTACAAACCTTGAATTGCAAAGTATCGCATTGAACATTATTGCTGAACAAACAAAAAGTATCGCGAATATGCAAATGACAAATACGGATTATGAACGATCACATTACATGAATAGATTTAGGGAAATATCTGACACGATGTTCAATCAAATGCAACAGCTGCTAGCAAGACTAGATTGTTGTTGAATTAGAACAATGAAATGAATAAATCCTAGCTCAATAGGAGGAAGGCTTCCGGATGTGGTGGTCTTTTCTCAATTAAACAGGCAATGAGGTTGAAGAAAGATTTTACGATTTCCTAAAACGCCATCACTTACTTGAATGAATAGAAAACTTCTTTTCCCTCAAGAAAATCTCGGCATAGCGGTACTGTTTTTACGATATGTTCTTTGACCCAGCCGTTACGGTTAGAATCGCGAATAAACATGGCATAACTAATGAAAATGTCCATAAATATGAAGCCTTCAATATTTCTTATATCATCATAAGAAAAGGTTGTTTTTGAAGCATAACCTTGTAGAAAGGTATTTCTGTGTTCACTGTTAAGAACCGTGGAGGCACTTCCCAGATCAAATAGATAATATCCATATCCCGACAAACAAAAGTCAATGAGACATGGCTCACCTGCTGAAACAACTACATTATGCGGTTGAATGTCAGCATGGATTATACCCCATTGTTGCTCTCTAGCGTTCAGCGCTGTTATCTGTTCTTTAACAACTTCGAGAACCTTCGCAATCAACTCATAGTCTGAATGACTATACACATTGTCCTGTACTCCGTATTTCAGCTCTTCTAGTGTATGATTTATGCTGTCAATACCGTATTCAGGTCGATCTAACCCAAAGAGTTTATAATCATAGGAAGCTATATGTAAATCTGCAAGCTGCTGTCCTAATTTGAAAGTAATATCTTCTATGTTATCTACATTCAAGGAGAGTACTGAACCATCAATCCACTCCAGTAATGTTGCGTAACAACGATTAAATTCATCTGAATAATATTCTGTCACAAACTCGCCGAAGCAGTTAGCAACGGGTGTCTGAACTTGTATGATATCTTTCTGATTCAGTTTTTGAAGTAACTGTACTTCTGATCGTAAGCCTTTTAATGTATGTTGTATACCTGTTAGACCATCTGTAATAGGTTTATGAATGCGTAGCAAATAATTTTTGCTGCTCTTGTTATCGGTTACTCTAAAAGTGATATTCTCATTATGTCTGATGAACTCAATAACTGGTTCTGAGATTAGATAGAGCGATAGCACGTCTACTGCATGCTTAATCAAGAGAATCCCTCCATATTCAAATTCATAAAGGAAGTATAACAAATGAATTGTTTTTTAAATGTGATAAAATAGCTGTTGAAGTGTGAAAGTTAAGAATGAATAAAGGAGTTTATATATTGAGTGATCTAGAGGTAAAGAAAAGTGAGATTCTATCGGCATTTCAATTTCGACACGCTACGAAAGATTTTGATCCTAATAAGAAAATAAATGATGCTGACTTTCAGTACATATTGGAGACAGGTCGTCTATCTCCAAGCTCGTATGGCTTTGAACCTTGGAAATTTGTCATTGTGCAACATAAGGACATTCGTGCCAAGTTAGCGGAGTATGCTTCAGGCGCTAGAAGACAATTACCAACAGCAAGTCATTTTATGATTATTCTATCAAGATTGCCGAAAGATATGGTTGCAAGCTCTGATTATATTCAGAGAATGTCCAGAAGTTGTCACCCGAAACTGCACAGGGGAAGCAGACAACCTATGATCATTTTTTGAAAACAGGGTTTGCGATTGAAGATGATCCGAGAGTTATGTTCGAATGGGCCTGCCGTCAAACTTATATTGCATTAGGGAACATGATGACTGCTGCCGCATGGATCGGTATTGATTCTTGCCCAATTGAAGGATTTAACAGAGAGAAGATCAGCGATGTATTAGTTGCAGAAGGAATAATGGACCCTGAACATTATGGTGTGTCTGTTATGGCTGCTTTTGGCTATAGATTACATGACCCAGCTGAAAAGACACGTCGATGCGCGCAGGAAGTCGTTGAGTGGGTGGAATAACGCTGAATTTGATAGGAGATATATAACGAGAGAAGAAAGAAATGCATCACATATATTTGAATAATAGGGGGAAGCTTCGAAACGGCAACGCGTGCAGGAACGCAAGTTTCTAAGCTATCCATGGTTAGTCAGTCGGGCAATATAAGGGGGAATGTACAATCCAAGTCGTCTTTGTAGACTCTTGGATTGTACATTCCCTTATTTGGGATCCATTACGGCTCTACTAAGGTAGCTCGAAATTGACATCTGTATGCCGATTCTCTAGCATTCTGTGATGTGATGCAAAAAGCGTTAAAAGCTAGAGTGATATGAAATTCTTGCAGACAGATTACTCTAATGAGCAATTTGTCTTTTTTTTTGTATTAATTTGAAGTGGGTAAGTTCTATATTTTGGAAGGGGATTGGAATGACGATAGCGAATGTATACTCATCAAGTCAATATGTCATGCTGAATTGAACAGATGTGGGATGATAGGACCTAACTTCGTCTATCAACCTACTGAGGTGGTTAAAACGAATTCGCCTATCCATCCGTATGAAAGGGATAGGCGAATTCGTGGATTGGTATTTATCGGAAATTATTCTTAATATTGGAGGAAAACTAAATGAAAAAAAAGATCAGTATTTCATTGCTTCTATTTATTTTTTTAATAGGTAATGCCGTTGGAGTTTATGCAGCAACACAGTACAAAGAAGTAAAGGCATTGTTTTATCCCGCAGTAAAAGTAGAATTGAATGGTCAAGAAGTTAATGCTGTTAAAGCTCTAAAGTATGATGGTTCACTTTATTTATCGGTTAGAAGTATATCGGAGTATTTTGGATTAAACTCCACCCTGAAATATGATAGTAAGAATAACAAAGTAACAATTGGCGGTCCTAAATATGTAAATATCTATGATCCTAACACTCAAAACTTCTATCAAGTTATAGTAAACGGAAATTGGAATTCTTCTATACAAACTAATTCAAGGCAAATGATAAGCAACTATTACATGGGTATTGATATTAATTTGGATATCCGTAATGAGACTTCATTAGATGAATATTATAAAAGCTTATTAAAGAATGAATATAAATATATTAAAGTAACAAATGAAGATAATACTAAAATTAATAATACAGAAGCAAAAATTATAGATTATACAACTAAAGATAGTGTAGGTAAACTCGCAGTAATTCATAAAGACTCTGATTTTGTGACCATATTCTTTTTTGTTGATAAAACAAGGTTCAAAGAGACTGATTTTAAAGAATTCGAAAAAATAATCAATAGTTTTAATATCCAATAAAGAACAATAACATCCGATAACACTTTGGATTGGTTGCGCAGTTGCCCGAAAAAAAGACCTTCATAACATTGCATGAAGGCTGGCACTATTATGATCATATGAGCAGAAAAGTGACGCGGCAATTGCGCAAATCCATGTTGAACGATGCCGCGAATATTTGCTAGCCTATGGGCTTTGTTATTTACTTCCATCTCTTAATGTAGCACAATATAAGAGAATTCACTTTCAAACGGCTAAGGTCAGCGTGCTAATTCACCAATAAATACATACCTCCCCCCTCCCCAGATCAGGCATCGTGACAAAAAGTATGCCATTTCATCGCGTTTACCCACCGCCCGGATTCAACGCCAATATTTTACACCAAGTTCCTCCACAAGAGGGGCAAAGGGAAATATCCACACCGGTTAATTTGAAAATAAGTTCCTTCGTCGTTAATTTTACTTTAGGTTTAATCGGCGTACGAGTCAGCCGCAAACATTTTAGCAGTTTGGTTTTCCGGTTGGCGTTGCTGAGAAATCCATAATATCTAATCTTTTGAAACCCAGAGGGTAGCACATGCATCATGAATCTTCGCATAAACTCCATCGCATCCAGTGCGGTAGTTGTCAAGACAGTTGTCGCGATTCCATAGAATTTATGTAGTCATTTGAATTGTTCTTCATCAGCATCTATGACTCCATCTTTTTCGGGA